>NZ_JASHKS010000024.1:0-68284 GCF_030056835.1 Rhodococcus sp. IEGM 1372
ACCACCCATCACCCACACCCACGAGTATCCGACGAACGCGCGCGCACCCGCCACGATCCGGGCCTGACCTCGGCGGGCGGGCAGCCGACGCGACCGCGGATCGCTCTTACGAGCGCAGACGCGCGCGCGTTCGCTATCCGCGCGCACAATCGCGCCCCGACCGGTCACCATTTCCCGCGCACCCGACGAACGCCCGCGCACTTGCTAATAGCTGGGACTGGTTGAAAACTCGTGCCGGCAGACGACGCGACCGCTGACGCTCATAGGAGGGCAAAGGCGCGCGCATCCGCCAAACGCGCGCAGAATCGCGCCCCGACCAGTCACCATTTCCCGCGCACCTGACGAACGCGCGCGCATTCGCATACAGCCCGGGCCTGACCTCGGGGTGGCGGACAGACGACGCGACCGCGGACCACGAGTACGAGCGCAGACGCGCGCGCGTTCGCTATCCGCGCGCGGAATTGCGCCCTGACCAGCCCCTATTTCCCGCGCATCTGACGAACGCGCGCGCATTCGCGGCGATGCATAGGCGGCAGCAACTGCCATGCTGCAATAGCGGACCCACGAGCTGCCCGGCACCCCAGCCGCCCAGCCCCCACCCCCTCCGACACACACGCGCGCGCATTCGCCATCCGCGCGCACAATCGCGCCCCGACCAGCCCCCAATTCCCGCGCACTTCACGAACGCGCGCGCATTCGCGGGCGATGCCTAGGCGGCAGCAACTGTCCTGACCTGCGATACAGGTCAGGCGTGCACAGCAACGGGCTCGTCGGCGGTGACTTTCACATCTTTCGGATTCGCGAGGACTGTTTCGACGGAGCGTCCGCGAAGAGTCACCGAGTCACCGAATTCCCAGCGACCCGATTCCTCGTCTGCGGCACCGTCGACTGCCGTTTTGGAGGCCAGGATTGCCCCTGGAGCGTTCTTCGCCAGCTCGGAGAGGCGAGCAGCTTCGTTCACCGGGTCTCCGATCACGGTGTATTCGAATCGGGACTTCGCACCTACATTGCCGGCGACTGCGCGTCCCGCTGCGACACCCACAGCGGCACTGCATTCGGGCACTTCGACCAGCAGCCGTCGGGCAATTGCTCGTGCTGCGGCCAACGCCGAGCCGCAGTGGTCGGCAATTTCGTTGGGAGCTCCGAAGATGGCGAGCGCGGCGTCGCCCTCGAACTTGTTGATGAAACCGCCATGCTCGTCGACCTCGTCGACGACCACGGCGAAGAATCGATTGAGCAGATCCACGACTTCGGTGGGTGGTCGAGACGCCGCCAGCTCCGTCGATCCCACGAGGTCGATGAAGAACACTGCGATATCACGTTCCTGGCCCCCGAGTTCACTGTCGGATTGCAGTGCTTTTTCGGCGACCTCGTGGCCCACGTGCCTGCCGAACAGGTCGCGAATTTTCTCCCGATCGCGCACACCGTCGGCCATCCGGTTGAACCCACTCTGCAGCTCGCCGAGCTCGGTGCCGTCGTACACCGCGAGTCGGACATCCATGTTGCCCTTCTCCACCTCGGCCATCCCCGCGCGCACATTGTTGATGGGGGAGGTGGTCGCGAAACCTCCGAGCACTGTCAGCGCAAGGCCGAACACGATCGTGATCCCACCGAGGGAGAGGATGGACACCGCGAGCTGAGTCGCTGTCGTCTCGGGATTGATGAAGCGGAAGATTGCGATGATCATCAAACCGCTGACCGGCACGCCGGTGCCCAGCAGCCACGAGAGAATCGAGCGGCCCATGACTCCGGCAATACGAATCCGTCGAGGATCGCCGGCTTCGAGTGCCCGAGCTGCAGCGGGACGAAGGGCGAATTCACTGAGCAAATAGCTGAAGGCACAGACGACTGTGCCACCGGCGGCGATAGTGAAGGCCACCTTCGGGATCGACGCCGAGTCGATGATGCCGTCGATCGTGGTGAGTAGAAGCAAGGCTCCGATCCAGAGCAGAATCTGGATTCGCGTCAGTCGCCATGGCATCGCGAGTGTCGCGACCTGTTCTCCGCGGCTGGGTTGCCGGTCCTCGATTGCCCACCGCAAACTTCGCAGAGCGTGCGTGGTGCCCCAGACCGCACCGACGACGAATGCCACGAACACGTAGACCGGGACGACGATGTAGTTCACCCACCAGTACTTGTCGGGATCGAGCACGTCCGGACCGGGCACCACGACGCTGATCAACACACCGACGATGACCGCGCCGATCAGATTCGACAGGATCAGGAAGACGGTCAGCAGGATCTGGATTCGGACCCGCCGTCGGCGAGGTGATTCGGAGGTGTCGCCGAGCAGTCGGGAGCCCAGCGGAGCGGCAGATCGTCTCAATTGCGGCATGGTCGTCACAGACTATCGGGGCTCCTGCTTTATGGTGGTCGAGTGCGTCTAGTTATTGCTCGTTGCCAAGTCGACTACGTCGGCCGCCTCACCGCACACCTCCCGTCCGCTCGCCGCCTGCTCCTCGTCAAGTCCGACGGATCGGTCAGCGTGCACGCGGACGACCGGGCCTACAAGCCCCTCAACTGGATGTCTCCGCCCTGCTGGATGGTCGAGACCACCGAGGACGAGACGATCAAGTGGATCGTCACCAACAAGGCCGGTGAGGAACTTCGCATCACCATCGACGACGTGGAACTCGACTCGAGTCACGAGTTGGGTATCGATCCCGGTTTGGTGAAAGACGGTGTGGAGGCTCACCTTCAGGAGTTGTTGGCCGAGCACGTCAGCACCTTGGGTGACGGTTACACGTTGGTGCGACGCGAATACATGACGGCCATCGGACCGGTGGATCTGCTGTGCCGCAACGCCGATGGCGGAACGGTGGCAGTGGAGATCAAGCGACGTGGTGAGATCGACGGCGTCGAACAGCTGACTAGGTATCTGGAGCTGCTCAACCGTGATCCGCTGCTGGCTCCGGTCAGTGGAGTGTTCGCTGCGCAGGTCATCAAGCCGCAGGCGAAGACGCTGGCCACCGACCGCGGCATTCGTTGTCTCACACTCGACTACGACGTCCTACGGGGAACCGACAGCACCGAGTTCCGTCTTTTCTGACGGCGGTCGGCGCGAATCGGCCCGTTCTCTACACTGGACGGGTGCCTCGTCGTAACCAACCCCGCCGACCGAATCGGAGCGGCCCGAGTGATCTCGCTCCAGCTACCGATTCCGTGCTGGGCGGCAACCGGATCGAGGTCGGCCCGGACGGTGACACGTACACGACACGAATGGTCCCGGGTGCGAAGGCCGTGAAGACCTATCGATGCCCCGGCTGCGATCACGAGGTGCGGCCGGGCGTCGCACATATCGTTGCGTGGCCGTCGGACGATTTCGGCGGTGCCGACAATCGCAGACACTGGCACACCGGGTGTTGGTCCGGCCGAAACACGCGAGGCCTCACCCGCAGGTGGTCGTAGCGGGGGAGGCCAGGCGCAGGTCCTGCTGAATCAGGACTCCGAGTCGGCCGATTCCTTCTCGTCCTCGGCCTTCGCGGCAGCCTTCTCTTCTTCTTTCTTCAGGATGGCCGTCGGGTCGGGATTGTCGAGCAGTTCGCTCTCACGATTGACCGAGGCGAGCATCGCCGGAACCGAATCGAGCTGGCCTCGAATTCCGAGCAGCTGTGCCAGCACCCGACTGCGGAGCACACGCAGCTCCTCGGCCAGTTCCTTGGAGTGCGCGATCCGACGCTCGGCCTGCTCACTCGCGGACTGAAGCCGTCGGGCAGCCTCGGTGGTCGCCTCCTCGATGCGGCGGGCAGCGTCGGCCTTGCTCGACGCTTCGAGTTCCTCGAGAGCAGTGAGAACCTTGGTGCGGCGCTCGGCCATCGTGATCTCGAAGTCTTCCTGAACCTTGGCGCGCTTCGCCTCGGATTCGGCAGCCAACTTGTCGCGCTCGGCCTGCGCGGCCTCGACTACTCGAGCTGCCTCGGTGCGCGCCTGAGCCATGGTCTGCTGGTGTTCGGCTTCGAGCGCCGTTCGGCGCTCTTCGAGCTCGGCCACCAGTGACTCGTGCCGTCCGCGGAGTCGGGCACTCTCTTGCTGCGCAACGGAAATCATCTCCTCGGACTCCGAGTGCGCCTTCGCGCGGACCTCGGATGCCTCGTCCGAGGCCAGTCGCAGCATGCGTGAGATGCGATCGCTCATCCCCTCCGCCGTGGTGGGCGGAACCGACAGGCGATCGATGTCCTTGCGGAGTTCGTCGATCTCGTCACGAGCGTCGTCGAGTTGCTTGGCCAGATCACGAGCCTGCGCGGCGGCCGCATCACGATCTGCGGTCGTCAAACGTAGTTCGGCGTCGAACCGCTCGAAGTAGTTGGTGACTTCGTCGCGATCGAACCCCTTCCGAACGATGGAAAAGGGAAGTTGCACCGTGGAAGTGCGCTCATGATCGATGGCCATGGCCGTCAATTTACCGGTGAGTCAAGTAGAGAGCCATACGGCTCGTTCACAGAGTTCGCTCAGTGCGCGGCGGGGTTGGGTTCGACCAATTCGATCAGTACGCCGCCGGCGTCCTTGGGGTGGACGAAGTTGATCCGAGAATCGGCGGTGCCGCGGCGCGGGGCGTCGTACAGCAACCGAACGCCGCGAGCGCGCAGCTCGGTCGAGATCTCTTCGATGTCGGTGACTCGGTAGGCCAACTGCTGCAGTCCCGGGCCGTTGCGGCCGATGAACTTGGCGATGGTGGACGATTCGTCGATCGGCGCGAGCAACTGCAGTGCAGCGGACTTCTCGGTGGCTCCGGGGAAGGAGAGCATCGCCTCGCGAACGCCCTGCTCCTCGTTGATCTCCTCGTGCACGGCAACCATGCCGAGGTGGTCGGTGTACCAGGTGATGGCAGCGTCGAGATCGGGCACCGCGACACCCACATGATCGATAGCCGTCACCAGATCGGAGCGCAGCGGGGCTCCCGTGTAAGACTGCGTGCTGGAGGTCATGGCCATGACGTTAGCGCCAGCTGCGTTTCGGTGCTCCGCCCGGCCGGTATCGGTAGGGGGCGTCGGAGCGTTGATCTCGACAAGGCCGTCTTCATACTTTCGGAGGAAATCGTGACCACAACAGTCATCGTCGCCGGCGCTCGCACACCCGTGGGACGTTTTTCGGGTGCGCTCAAGGACTTCTCGGGATCGGATCTCGGCGGAATCGCCATCAAGGGTGCACTCGACAAGGCCGGTGTTGCGCCGGATCAGGTCGACTACGTCATCATGGGACAGGTTCTCACCGCTGGTGCCGGTCAGATCCCTGCGCGGCAGGCTGCGGTTGCCGCTGGTATTCCGATGACCGTGCCTGCGCTGACGATCAACAAGGTCTGCCTGTCCGGAGTCGACGCCATCGCACTGGCCGACCAGCTGATCCGCGCCGGTGAATTCGAGATCGTCGTCGCAGGCGGTCAGGAGTCGATGACCCAGGCGCCGCACATGCTCGAGAAGTCGCGGGCCGGATTCAAGTACGGCGATGTCACCATGCGTGATCACCTCGCCTACGACGGTCTGTACGACATCTTCACCGATCAGGCCATGGGCGCGTTGACCGAGCAGCGGAACCAGAGCTCCGAGGCCATCAGCCGCGAGGAGCAGGACACCTTCGCTGCCGCGTCGCACCAGAAGGCCGCCACGGCCTGGAAGAACGGGGTATTCGACAACGAGGTCGTCCCGGTCTCGATCCCGCAGCGCAAGGGTGAGCCGATCCAGTTCACCGCGGACGAAGGCATTCGCGCCGACACCACGGTCGATTCCCTCGGTAAGCTTCGCCCTGCCTTCGACAAGGCCGGCACCGTCACTGCGGGATCCGCGTCGCAGATTTCCGACGGTGCCGCCGCCGTCGTGGTGATGAGCAAGGAGAAGGCGGAGTCGCTCGGTCTGTCCTGGCTCGCCGAGATCGGTGCACACGGAGTGGTGGCCGGTCCCGACTCCACCTTGCAGTCGCAGCCGGCGCGCGCCATCGCCAAGGCGTGCGAGAAGGAAGGCATCGACCCGAAGGACCTCGACGTCGTGGAGATCAACGAGGCGTTCGCAGCGGTCGGAATCGCGTCGACGCGCGAACTCGGCATCGATCCGGAGATCGTCAACGTCAACGGGGGAGCGATCTCGATCGGGCATCCCCTGGGCATGTCGGGAGCTCGCATCGCCTTGCATCTGGCTCTCGAGCTGCAGCGTCGCGGCGGCGGAGTGGGCGCGGCCGCACTGTGCGGCGGCGGTGGACAGGGCGACGCCCTCATCGTTCGAGTGCCGAAGCAGTAGGACTCGTAGTGGCTCTGGAGAAGAACTGAGACCAGAGCCACTACGCTCCGTCGTAGCAGACCGGGCACAATAGCGGGCATGACCAACTTCTTCGACCTGAGCAGCACGGCCAAACGCTTCCGTTTCATCGCTGTGCTCGAAGCGTTCACCTGGCTCGGACTGCTGATCGGAATGGCGTTCAAGTACATCCCCGCCGACGGCAACGAAATCGGCGTGAAGATCTTCGGACCGATCCACGGCGGCGTGTTCGTGGTGTACCTGGCCGTTGCCGTGTTGACGGCGATCAAGCTCAAGTGGGACGTCAAGGCAACCCTGCTGGCTCTGGTCGCGGCGTTCCCCCCGTTCGGCACCGTGATCTTCGAGATCTGGGCCGCGCGCACCGGCCGTCTCGCCGAGTTGAGCACCGGCCGGCCCGCCGCGGACACCAAGGTTCTGTCCTGACCGACCGGCACTGCCCGCCAGTGGATGGCGCATCGCGTTAGTGACAAACTGTAGGGCGTGACTCGACCCGGTTCCCGTCCTCCCGTCCGCCCGTCAGCCGTCGTTCCCGCATCCATTGCCGGTGCCGTCGACCTGTCCGTTCTCAAGGACCGTCCGGCACCTGCACCTGCAGCCGAACCCGCAGGCGACGCGGGAGGACTGGCACCGATCGTGGACGTGACCGCGGCGACGTTCGAGGTCGAGGTTCTGCAGCGGTCCACGCAGGTACCGGTGATCGTCGACCTGGGTTCGGCGCGTTCGCCGCAGTCCCAGGCGTTGACGCGTCAGCTCGGGCAGCTGGCCGTGGAAGCCGCGGGTACGTGGGTGCTCGCGCGGGTCGACGTCGACTCCAATCCGCAGATCGCGCAGGCGTTCGGCGTACAGGCCATTCCGACGGTGGTTGCCGTCGCAGCGGGCCAGCCCCTCGCCGACTTCCAAGGCACCCAGTCGGACGAGCAGTTGCGTCAGTGGCTACAAGCCGTCGAGCAGGCGACTGCAGGAAAGCTCACCGGGCCTCCCGGGGCGGCTGCTGCCGAACCGGAACCCGAGATCGAGGATCCGCGGATCGTTGCAGCCGAAGAGGCCATCGACGAGGGCGATTTCGACAAGGCGGAAGCCGCCTACCAGGCAATCATCGACGCCGAACCGAAGAACACCGAGGCGGTTGCCGCACTGCGTCAGGTCAAGTTCCTCGCACGGGTGCAGAACCTGGCACCGGACGCGATTGCACTCGCCGACGCCGATGCCGGAAACGTCCAGGCTCGGATCGATGCAGCGGACGCCGAAATGGCCGGTCAGCAACCGGAGCAGGCCTTCGCTCGTCTGATCGACGGAATCAAGATCAGCGCGGGCGACGACCGCACTGCACTGCGCACTCGACTGCTCGAGCTGTTCGAGCTGTTCGACTCGGCTGATCCGCTGGTGGTCTCCGCGCGGCGCAAGCTTGCGTCCGCTCTGTACTGACAGCAGGACTCAGCTGTAGCGCGCGTCGCACAGTTCCTTGCCGCCGAGCACTCCCGAACGGAACGCGTCGACTCGGGAGAACCCCGACGGCAGCGTCGTACCGTTGACGTCGCTGGCCGCGAGGCCGTCGCTGAGCAGTCCGGACACGGCTTCGTCGAGATCGCCTGGGGAAAGAAAGACTTCGAGGCCGGTGTCACCGTTCTCGGCGCTCATCGCCGAGGTGATGACCCCGGACAGGCACGCCGAACGCAGAGCGGTCTGCGGGTCGTCGAGGGTCTGGCCGGCTTCCTTCTGCACCGCGAGGGTGTAGCGCGAGGCGAACAGCACGTAGGCGCTGTAGTCACCGGAGACGTTGAGCGGCAATATGTCTCCGCGCTGCGGGGTCTCGGGCTGGCCGACTTCGGCCAGGCCCTCGACGTCGACGCCGATGGTGTTGGTCGAGGGGCAGTACGACACCGGCGCTGTGGCCTCGGCGTCGGCGCATCCGACGTCCGATCCGGTGTAGTCGACGGCCGGGGGATCCGCGACGGGCAGTACCTGCTCGAAGGATCGAGTGAAGGCGTCGAGGGAGTCCTCGGTGACCGGTAGTTCACCCGAGTCGTCGGGATCGTCGAATTTCTGCGGCAACGATGCTCGACGCGAGTCGATCTCGGCCTCGTCGATGCTCGTGCATGCCCCGGCACCTCGGTGAAGCCGATCTGCACTGCGGTGACGCGCTCGAAGGCAGAGCCGTGTACCGATTCCGGATCGTTGGGATCGACGTCGCGAACGGCGACGGTTGCGGCGAGGACGCCGTTGAGTCCGTCCGAGGTGTTGATGGTGAAGTGCGGCGCATCGCCCTCGGCGACGTGGCGGATGAAGGCACCTGCGAAACAGTCGGCCTGTTGTTCGGCCACGATGGTCGGGGTGTCGTCGCCGACGAGCCCAGACTGGTGCTGAATGGCATGGCCGTATTCGTGGGCGATGACCATCACCACCGACATCGGTCCGAACGCGTCGACCAGAGCCGGGAGCAGGATGGTCCTGTCCCAGCCGATCGAGTCGTCACGGGTGCAGTACGCAGCGTTGGGAATACCGCCGGTTCGGTCTCCGCAGAATCTGATGCCCGATCCCTCGTCCTCGGACGCGTCCCACGAGACGACCTTCGAGACCGGGGTGAATGTGCCCTTGAACAAGCTGGAGTACTGCTCGGCCCAGAACTGCTGGATGTCGTCGATCGCGTTCGTGGCGAGGATGTCCGAGTCGGTGCCCTCGGCGTTCTCCACGGTGATGGTCGAATCGGGGGCATCGGGCCGGGGCCCGCTGGGCCCGCTCGTCACCGGGAGTCCGGCAACGGTGAACGGGTTCTCGTAGATCGATACGGCGTTTCCGCTGACGGTCTGCGCGCACGAGGTCAACAGAATCAGCCCTGCAGTGGCGGCCGCGGCCAGTAGTCGGGGTGTGCGGCCGCCACTCATCTATCGCTCCAGTTTAATCCAGATCGCCCCGTTGGCGGGTAGGGCGACCTGGCCTGATGCCGGTCGACCGTGCCACGAGTGCGATGTTGCCGTCACTTCACCCAGGTTGCCCACACCGGAGCCGCCGTACTCCGTTGCGTCGGTGTTGAGGATCTCTGTCCAACGGCCGGGTTCCGGTAGTCCCACACGATAGCTGCCGTGCTCGGTACCGGAGAAGTTGAAAATACACGCGATGACCGAACCGTCGGATCCGTACCGCAGAAAGCTCAGCACGTTGTTCTCGGTGTCGTTGGCGTCGATCCACGAGTATCCACTCGGCGAGGTGTCGAGCGTCCACAGTGCGGGGTGGGACTTGTATGTCGAGTTCAGATCGGACACAAGGGTTTTGACGCCGTTGTGCAGAGGTTCCTCGTCGATCTGATACCAGTCGAGTCCGCGTTCCTCGGACCACTCACGGGTCTGCCCGAACTCCTGTCCCATGAACAGCAGTTGCTTGCCGGGGTGCGCCCACATGTAGGCGAGCATGCCGCGCAGGCCGGCTGCCTTGGCGTAATCGTCGCCGGGCATCCGAGTCCACAGCGTGCCCTTGCCGTGCACCACCTCGTCGTGGCTGATGGGGAGCAGGTAGTTCTCGCTCCACGCATAGACCAGAGAGAAGGTGATCTCGTGGTGGTGGTAGCTGCGATGGATGGGATCACGCCCGAGGAAGCCCAGGGTGTCGTGCATCCAGCCCATGTTCCACTTCATGTTGAACCCGAGTCCGCCGACGTTCGTCGGCCGAGTGACGCCGGGCCACGCCGTCGACTCCTCGGCCACGGTGACGACACCGCGGTGCTTCTTGTGCACCGTCGCGTTCATCTCCTGCAGGAAGGTCACGGCCTCGAGGTTCTCGCGGCCACCGTAGATGTTCGGCGACCAGCCGCCCTCGGGGCGGGAGTAGTCCAGGTACAGCATCGACGCGACGGCGTCGACGCGCAGTCCGTCGATGTGGAACTCGTCGATCCAGTACAGCGCGTTCGCGACCAGGAAGTTGCGCACCTCGCGCCGGCCGAAGTCGAATACCAAAGTGCCCCAGTCGAGTTGCTCGCCGCGCTGCGGGTCGCCGTGCTCGTAGAGCGGGCCGCCGTCGAACCGAGCCAAAGCCCATTCGTCCTTGGGGAAGTGGGCAGGCACCCAGTCGACGATCACGCCGATGCCGGCACCGTGCAGGTGATCGACGAAGTAGCGGAAATCGTCGGGGCTGCCGAAGCGCGAAGTCGGTGCGTAGTACGACGTCACCTGGTAGCCCCAGGATCCACCGAACGGATGCTCGGCGACCGGGAGCAACTCCACGTGAGTGAAGCCGGTCTCGGTGATGTATTCGGCCAACTGCTCGGCCAACTCGCGGTACCCCAGGCCTGGCCGCCAGGACGCCAGGTGGATCTCGTACACGCTCATCGGTGCCTGCGTCGGCTCGATGCCGGCCCTGGTGTCGAGCCAGGACTCGTCGTTCCAGGTGTACGAGGACGCGGTGACGACCGAGGCCGTCGACGGTGGGATCTCGGTGGCGAAGGCCATCGGATCGGCCTTGTCCTTGACCGAACCGTCGGCACCGTGGACGCGGAACTTGTACAGCGCACCCGGAGCGATGTCGGGAACGAAGAGCTCCCACACGCCGGTCGAGCCGAGTACGCGCATCGGCCAGCTTCGACCGGTCCAGCCGTCGAAATCGCCGACCAGGGTGACACCCTGGGCTGCAGGAGCCCAGACCGCGAACGAGGTACCGGTGACGGGGCCGTCGGGTGTCGCGTACGACTGTTGGTGCGCGCCCAGAATGTCCCACAGCCGCTCGTGCCTGCCCTCGCCGAACAGGTGCAGATCGAGCTCGCCGAGAGTGGGCAGGAACCGGTATCCGTCGGCGGATTCGGAGACGTGTCCACCGGGCCAGGTCACCACGAGGCGGTAGTCGATCAGGTCCTCGAACGGAATCAGAGCCGAGAAGAGTCCGTGGGCGACGTGGGTCAGTTCGTGGTCGACGCCACCGACGCGGGCGACGACCTTCTCGGCATCGGGCTTGAGGGCGCGGATCGCGGTTCCACCGGTCACCGGATGGGCTCCGAGAACGGAATGCGGGTTGTAGTGCCGCCCTGCAGCGATGAGTTCGAGATCGTTGTCGGACGGGGCTGCGACGGTGTCTTCGGGCGTCGTCGGATTCTCGGTCACGTTGAATCCACTCACTTTCGGTTGCCGCGGTAGGCCAGTTCGATACGAGCCGGGTACGGGATGTGGGGGAGCGTGAAGATGTGCGCCACCGACGTCCAGGGCTCGAGCCGGACGAAATTGGTGTGGCCCCAGTCGTAATGGACTCCGCTCACTTCGTCCTTGATCGTGAGGGTGTCCTGCCAGTCGTGGCCGAGGGCAGGCATGTCCAGGTGGATCGTGCCTTCTTCGGCTCCGAAGGGATTGAGGTTGATCACCACCAGGATCGAATCACCGGTCTGCGGGTCGAACTTGGAGTACCCGATCAGCGCCTCGTTGTCGATGGTGTGGAAGTGGATGTTGCGGAGCTGCTGCAGCGCCGGATGCGCCCGCCGGATTGCGTTCAGCGTGGTGATCCAGGGTTCGAGCGACTCGCCGCGGGCCAGCGCACCCTCGAAGTCGCGTGGACGCAACTGGTACTTCTCCGAGTCCAGGTACTCCTCGCTGCCCTCTCGCACAGCTTGGTGCTCGAACAGCTCGTAGCCGGAGTAGACGCCCCAGGTGGGGGCCATCGTCGCCGCGAGAGCTGCTCGGAGAGCGAACATTCCGGGCCCGCCGTGCTGCAGACTCTCGTGCAGGATGTCCGGAGTGTTGACGAACAGGTTCGGACGAGCGTCGTCGGCGCGTCGGGCATGTTCCTCGGCGAACTCGGTCAGCTCCCACTTCGCGGTACGCCAGGTGAAATACGTGTACGACTGCGTGAAGCCGCGCTGCGCCAGTCCGTACATGCGCACCGGGCGGGTGAACGCCTCGGCGAGGAACAGCACGTCCGGGTCGGTCTTCTTGACCTCGGCGATGAGCCATTCCCAGAAGTCCGGCGGCTTGGTGTGTGGGTTGTCGACTCGGAAGACCTTGACTCCCAGCGAGATCCAGTATCGGACCACGCGCAGCACCTCTTCGTAGATGCCGCGTCGGTCGTTGTCGAAGTTGACCGGGTAGATGTCCTGGTACTTCTTCGGAGGGTTCTCGGCGTAGGCGATCGTGCCGTCCGGCAGCACCGTGAACCACTCGGAATGTGTTGCAGCCCAGGGATGGTCGGGAGCAGCCTGAAGGGCGAGATCGAGTGCCACTTCGAGGTTGTGTTCGTGTGCAGCGGCGACGAACGCGCGGAAGTCGTCCTCGGTGCCCAGTTCGGGGTGGATGGCGTCGTGTCCGCCGTCCTTGGAACCGATGGCCCACGGCGACCCGACGTCCTCCGGTCCCGGGGTCAGCGTGTTGTTCGGGCCCTTTCGGTTGATGGTGCCGATCGGGTGGATCGGCGGAAGGTAGACGATGTCGAATCCCATCCGCTCGATGCGGGGCAACTGCTCGATCGACGTCGCGAACGTGCCGTGCCGCGGAGAGCCGTCCTCGTTCCATCCGCCGGTCGACCGCGGGAAGAACTCGTACCAGGCACCGTTGAGTGCGAGATTGCGATCGACCCAGACGTTCACCGCGCGCGATCGAGTCACCAGTTCGCGCAGCGGGTGTACGAACAACAACTTGGCGACCGACGATGCGAATGCGGAGGAGACCCGGGCAGGCAGCGGGCGGTCGGTGTCGCGCAGCGCGGCGGCGACATCGGCCAGCATCTGCCTGCTCTCGGCAGGAACACCGGTGGCAGCCCGCAGGAACAGCCGTGCGCCGATCTCGAGATCGTTCGCGAGTTCGTGGGCACTCTGGCCCACTCCGAGCTTGGCTTCGACGGCATGGCGCCAGGTGCTGATCGGATCGCTCCACGCTTCGATGCGGCAGATCCAGTAACCCGGCCGAGAGGGGACGAACACCGCGTCGAACGTGTCGGGTTCGCGGCCCGGTGTCATCGGGATGCGTTCGAGTTTGCCTCCCGGTCCGCGCACCGACAGTGTCGCGGCCACCGCGTCGTGACCCTCGCGCCAGACGTCGGCGGAGACTGGAAACGTCTCGCCCACCACCGCTTTCGCGGGGTACTTCCCGGTCGTCGTATCTGGAAGGACATTGTCGATACCAAGTCGACCTGTCACTTCACACTCCATTCTTCGCTAGAGGTATGGCTGCGCGGGCGCAACCTCTGATCGAACCGATCTCGGTGTGCTTCTACTCGTCAACCGTAGTGCAGCAATGCAGATGGCGCGTGCGCCGACGCATACTGCCCGCGACGGGCACCGTGGAGCAGATTTCGTGCAAGCCGCCCATCGACACAGGTGTCCGTGGGTAGGGTTCGACTCTGTGAAAGCTTTGCGCCGATTCACCGTCCGAGCCCATCTTCCCGCCCGCTTGAATGCCCTCGCCGAGCTCTCGACAAACCTCAGGTGGTCGTGGCACTCGTCGACGCAGGATCTGTTCGAGCACATCGATCCACTGTTGTGGACCGAACTCGAGCGCGATCCCGTGGCCGTACTGGGAGCCGTCGCACCGGCACGTCTCGAGGAACTCGCGGCCGACGAGCGCTTTCTGGCCGAACTGGACGCCGCCGAAGCGGATCTGCACGACTACCTCGCCCGTCCGCTCTGGTACCAGAACGAACTGGCCGAGGGACGTGCTCTGCCGTCGGGCATCGGGTATTTCTCGATGGAGTTCGGCGTCACCGAGGTGCTGCCGAACTACTCGGGCGGGCTAGGCATCCTGGCCGGTGACCACCTCAAGGCGGCCTCCGACCTGGGGTTGCCGTTGATCGGCGTCGGGTTGCTCTACCGCTCGGGATACTTTCGCCAGTCGCTGACGGCCGACGGTTGGCAGACCGAACGCTATCCGTCCCTCGACCCGCACGGTCTGCCGCTGCGGTTGCTCACCGACGACGGCGACTCTCCGGTGCTGATCCACGTGTCCATGCCCGGATCTCGGGTTCTGCGGGCACGGGTGTGGATCGCCCAGGTGGGACGTGTCCCGCTGCTGCTGCTCGATTCCGACATCGCCGACAACGACCCCGAGCTCAGAGGAGTCACCGACCGGTTGTACGGCGGCGACCAGGATCACCGCATCAAGCAGGAGATACTCGCCGGTATCGGCGGAGTTCGAGCGATCCGGGCCTACACCCGTGCACACGGACTGCCCGATCCCGAGGTGTTCCACATGAACGAGGGCCACGCCGGCTTCCTCGGCGTCGAACGCATCCGCGAACTCGTCACCTCGGGAACCCTGGACTTCGACGCGGCACTGGCTGCGGTGCGAGCCGGCACCGTCTTCACCACTCACACTCCTGTCCCCGCCGGAATCGACCGGTTTCCGGCCGATCTGGTGCGGCACTACTTCGGAAGTGCGGACGGGGGCGCGGAGTCGGCGCTGCTGCCGGGTCTGCCGATGGACCGAATCCTCGCCCTCGGCGGCGAGAGCGACGCCTCGGTGTTCAACATGGCGCACATGGGGCTGCGTCTGGGGCAACGCGCCAACGGGGTGTCGAAGCTGCACGGAATCGTCAGCCGCGAGATGTTCAACGACCTGTGGCGGGGATTCGATGCCTCCGAGGTGCCGATCGGGTCGGTGACCAACGGGGTTCACGCTCCGACGTGGTCTGCCCGGGAATGGGCGCTGGAGGGGGAGCTGTCCTCGGACCGCGTGTGGTCCACGCGCAACACCCTGCGCGCGCAACTGGTGGACGAGGTGCGGCGTCGGGTGCGGCGCTCGGCGCTCGAACGTGGCTCCACCGAGGCCGAGATCAGTTGGACAGCAAACGTTTTCGATCCCAACGTACTCACCGTCGGGTTTGCTCGACGGGTACCGACGTACAAGCGGCTGACGCTCATGCTGCGCGAACCCGAGCGACTGCGCGCCATGTTGCTGGACCCGGTTCGTCCGGTCCAGCTGGTGGTCGCGGGCAAATCGCACCCCGCCGACGACGGCGGAAAGGCGCTCATCCAGCAGATCGTCAGGTTCGCCGATCAGGCCGACGTACGGCACCGCATCGTGTTCCTGCCCGACTACGACATGTCCATGGCTCGATTCCTGTACTGGGGATGCGATGTGTGGCTGAACAATCCGCTGCGCCCGCTCGAAGCGTGCGGTACCTCGGGCATGAAGTCCGCGCTCAACGGCGGCTTGAACCTGTCGATTCGCGACGGGTGGTGGGACGAGATGTACGACGGGGAGAACGGCTGGGCCATCCCGACGGCCGACGGCGTCACCGACGACAATCGCCGTGACGATCTGGAGGCCGCTGCGCTCTACGAACTGCTCGAACAGGCAGTACTGCCGAAGTTCTACGACCGCGGGGATGACGGCGTGCCGAGCCGCTGGATCGAAATGGTGCGGCACACCCTCGAGCAGCTGGGCCCGAAAGTGCTGGCGTCGAGAATGGTTCAGGACTACACACTCGGCTACTACGCGCCCGCAGCCGAATCCGCCCGCGCGGCCTCGGCGGAGAACCACCGCGGTGCCACGGACGTCGCGTCGTACCGCCGCCGCGTTGAACACGCATGGGGCGCAGTGAAAGTCACCCGCGTCGACAGTGAGGGTCTGCCCGACACACCGGTGATCGGTGCGGAGCTCTCACTGCGCGCGAACGTCGATCTCGGTGGACTGGACGCGTCGGACGTCGTGGTGCAGGCGGTCGTGGGACGCGTCGACGAGGACGAGAACCTCACCGACATTCGCACGACGGCCATGACGCACGTGGGAACCGACGGCGGCGAGCACGTGTACGCGGGCGAGACGCGGCTACCACACAGCGGCACGGTGGGATACACGGTGCGGGTGCTTCCTCATCACCGCGGTCTGGCCTCGGATGCCGAGCTCGGTTTGGTCGCGACTGCCTGAGGGGCAGCTACTTTCCGGCCAAGCGAGTGAGGGCTTTGCGGACCACCTCCGGGTCCGAGGTCTCCCAGAACGGCGGCAGCGAGGCACGTAGGTAGCCGCCGTAGCGGGCGGTCGCGAGGCGCGAATCGAGAACGGCGACAACACCTTTGTCGTCGACGCTACGGAGCAGTCGACCGACGCCCTGCGCCAGCAGCAGGGCTGCATGGTTGGCGGCGACCGCGAGAAAGCCGTTGCCGCCACGTGATTCGACGGCCTGCTGCCTGGCCACCAGCAGCGGATCGTCGGGCCGCGGGAACGGAATGCGGTCCAGGATCACCAGGCTCAGCGACGGGCCCGGGACGTCGACGCCCTGCCACAGTGACAGTGTCCCGAACAGGGAGGTGGCCTCGTCGTCGGCGAACTTCTGCACCAGGGCACCGGTGGAGTCGTCGCCCTGGCACAGGATCGGCGTGTCGAGGCGCTCCCGCATCTCCTCGGCGGCGGCCTTGGCGGCGCGCATGGACGAGAAAAGTCCGAGTGTGCGGCCACCGGCGGCGCTGACCAGCGACTCGATCTCGTCGAGGTAGGACTTGGAGAGGCCGTCGCGTCCGGGCGGCGACAGATGCTTGGCGATGTACATGATCCCGGCCCGAGCGTGGTCGAACGGCGACCCGACGTCGAGCGAATTCCACCTGATCGACCCGGTATCGGACGGCGGTTCCACACCCGACGCCATCGCGGTGTCACTGCGCGACGGTTTCTCCGCAGGCAGGCCCCAGTTGACAGCCAACCCGTCGAACGATCCGCCGACGGTCAAGGTCGCGGAGGTGAGGACCACGGTGGACTCGGCGAACAGGCGCGCTCGCAGCAGCCCGCCCACCGACAGCGGGGCGATGCGGACGGTGCGTTTGACGTTGCCGCGGAAATCGTCGACGGCATGCCAGACGACGTCCTTGCGTTTGGCCGGATCGGGTTCGTCGAATGCCGTGAGAACACGGACCGCGCTGTCGTGAACCTCGTCGACCGCCACGAGTGCGGCGCTGCGAGCCGCGGCGGCCTCGGGGTCACTGGTGGCCATGCCCTGCTTGTTGGGACCGATCGCGGTGCGGACCGCCCAGGCCGCGTCGCGAATGGAGGCGAGCGCGGGGCCGACGCCGTCGGGTAGGGATTGCCACCGGCTCGCAGGCAGCTCGTCCAGGATCGCGGCCCAGTTCTCGGCAGCTCCTTCGAGCTGGTCGACCGTCTCCTCCTCGATGAGCTTCGCGCTACGACGCGCCGCGGCGGTGACGGTGGCGGCCGACAGTTCCTCGGTGGCCACGCCGGTCACTCGGTCGACCAGTTCGTGGGCCTCGTCGACGACCACGACGTCGTGCTCGGGCAGGATCTGAATTCCGGTGATCGCGTCGATCGCGAGCAGGGCGTGGTTGGTCACCACTACGTCGACCTGGGCGGCCTCGGTGCGGGCGCGCTCGGCGAAGCAGTCCTCGCCGACGGGGCAGCGGGATTTGCCCAGGCATTCACGCGCGGTGACGCTGACCTGACGCCAGGCCTGATCGCTGACTCCGGGCACGACGTCGTCGCGGTCGCCGGTCTCGGTTTCGGACGACCACTTGGTCAGCCGTACCACCTCGCGGCCCATGCGTGAGACCGCGAACGGGTCGAACAGTTCCGCATCCGGTGCCTCTTGCGCGGCACCGGTATGGATCTTGTTCATGCACAGATAGTTGTTGCGGCCCTTGAGGATTGCGAACTTGGGGCGACGGCCGACGGCCTCGGCCAGGGCGTCGGACAGGCGGGGGAGATCGCGGTCGACCAGCTGCCGCTGCAGCGCGATGGTGGCCGTGGAGACGACGACGGTCTTGCCCGATTCCACCGCGTGCCTGATGCTGGGGACGAGGTAGGCGAGGGACTTACCGGTTCCGGTTCCCGCCTGCACCGCGAGATGCTCCCCGGTGTCGATCGAGTGCGCCACCGCCGAGGCCATCGTCAGCTGATTGCTGCGTTCCTTGCCGCCGAGCGAGTGCACCGCGACCTGCAGGAGAGCGGGAACGGTTGGCAACTCGGTCTTCGACGGCACCGAAGCAGACTACTGCCGATCGCCCACCCGGTTCGGTACCGACACCGCTGTCACCCCTCGACGAAGCGGGTGGGTATCGCCGGTTCGCCCTGGGACAGCTTCAGGCCCTCCCACGGGAGGCTGACGAGGCGCCTGGCGAGCAGGTCGCGGCCGTCGGCGAGCGTCGGAAGGTCGGCGACTCGTTCGCCGCCGCGAACCAACGGCGTGGTCAACGTCTCCGCCGTCAGATCGCTCTCGACGGTCGGGGGAGCGTCGAACGGGTACACGATCTCCTCGACTGCGGTGCCGGTCCGGCGCGCGGTACGCAGCGCCGCCTTGGTGCCACCGCGCGACTCCTTGTGACTGCTGCGCTTGGCGACGGGAATGCCGTCGACGGTGACGAGTTTGTAGACCATGCCGGCCGTCGGGGCACCGGATCCGGTGACCAGCGACGTGCCGACGCCGTAGGAGTCGACCGGCTCGGCTCGCAATGCCGCGATGGCGTATTCGTCGAGGTCACCCGAGACGACGATCTTGGTCTTCGGCGCACCCAGGGCGTCGAGTTGGTCGCGCACCTGCCGCGCGAGCACACCCAGGTCGCCGGAGTCGATGCGCACACCGCCGAGTTCGGGCCCGGCCACCTCGATGGCGTTGGCAACGCCCTGGGTGATGTCGTAGGTGTCGACGAGCAGGGTGGTGCCCATACCGAGCGCGCGCACCTGAGCCGCGAATGCGGACCGTTCGTCCGGGCCGTCGGCAGTGGTGTGCAGCAGAGTGAAGGCGTGCGCCGACGTGCCCGCGCCGGGGACGCCGTGGCGTCGGACGGCTTCGAGATTGGACGTCGCGGTGAACCCGGCGAGATATGCCGCCCGTGATGCGGCGACAGCGGCTTCCTCATGGGTTCGACGCGAACCCATCTCGATGATCGGACGGGACTTCGCTGCCGCCACCATCCGCGCTGCAGCGGACGCGATGGCGCTGTCGTGATTGAGGATCGAGAGCACAACGGTCTCGAGGACCACGCACTCGGCGAAGGTGCCGCGGACGGTCAGAACAGGGGAGCCGGGGAAGTACAGCTCACCCTCGCGATAGCCGTCGATGTCGCCGGTGAACCGGTAGTTGCGTAACCACTCGACGGTGTCGGCGTCGAGGAATTCGGCGACGATCCGCAACTCGTCCGGCCCGAATCGGAAGCGCGCGATCGCGTCGAGAATGCGTCCGGTGCCGGCGAGAACTCCGTATCGACGGCCACCGGGCAACCTGCGCGCGAAGACCTCGAAGCTGCAGATGCGATCGGCGTAGCCGCTGGCCAGAGCGGCCGAGAGCATCGTGTATTCGTACTGATCGGTCAGCAGCGCGGTGCTGGCACCGTCGCTGTGATTCGCGTGATCTGTGGTCGCGTCGTTGCTCACCTCGCCCACACTACGAGCGAAGGGGCGAGCGTGGGACGCTGGCCCGACACGCCGTACCCTGTTGGGCATGCCTTGGTTGACGGTGGACGGCTCGCTTCTGCCCGTGGACGGGTTCTCGGCACGTGAGGTCGTCGCTGCGTCACCGCAAGCGGTCCCGGCCCAGACCGAGGCCGTTGCGGCCGACGAATCTCACGACACCCCCTGGGTCACCATCGTGTGGGACGACCCGGTCAACCTGATGCACTACGTCACTTACGTCTTCCAGAAGCTCTTCGGCTACAGCAAGGCCAAGGCGACCGAGCTGATGATGCAGGTGCACTCCGAAGGCAAGGCCGTGGTGTCGAGCGGCGAGCGCGACGCGATGGAGAACGATGTTCGACGGCTGCACGCGGCGGGTCTGTGGGCCACCATGCAGCAGGACAAGTAGTCAACCGCTCATCACCTCTTCATCAGAGAAGGACATCAGCAACAGTGCGCACGTGGACGAGACGGAATTCGCTGTCCGGGGTCAAGATCAAGTCCGAGATCGATGCTCGTGAGGCCGCCGTACTCCGTTCGCTTGTCGGCTCGGTTCTCGGATTGCTGCGCGACCGTTCCGCCGCTGCCCCCACCGACGAACTCGCAGCGCTGACCGGTCTGCGCACCGGGCACAACAGTCCGCCCGAGGACGCCGCACTGGCGCGGCTGTTGCCCGACTTCCACCGCGCCGACCCCGGCCGCGACGACGAGGACCCGACCGACCTCAACGGTGCCCTGCGCGGACTGCACGAGCCCGAGATCATCGACGAGAAGTTGGCTGCCGGATCGATGATCCTGGCCACGCTTCCCGAGTCCGGTGGCAAGATCGTGCTGACCCAGGAGCAAGCGGATGCTTGGCTGACCGGCCTCAACGACGTGAGGCTGGCGCTCGGCACGACGCTGGGGATCAGCGCGGACACACCCGACGTTCTCGACGAGGGTGATCCTCGCGCTCCACATCTCGACGTCTACCACTGGCTGACCTGGATGCAGGATTCACTCGTACAGGTCCTCATCCCCTAGGACGCACGCGTGACCGCTGCATTCCAGACTCCCGGACCGCGGGACTCCCTGACCGACGTGGCCGGTCTGCTGGTCGGTCATCATCACGAACTCGACGACGACGCCGCGATGGGCTCCGGTTCGGCCACCGGCTGCACCGTGGTGCGTGCGCTGGGTGGTGCGACGGCGGCCGTCGATGTTCGCGGCGGCGGGCCGGGGACTCGCGAGACCGATCTGCTCGATCCGAGCCACTCCGTGCAGCACGTCAACGCGATCCTGTTGACCGCGGGCAGTGCCTACGGGCTCGCCGCGGCCGACGGTGTCATGCGGTGGCTCGAAGAGCACGGTCAGGGCATCCCGATGGGCAGTCCCGATCACGTCGTACCGATCGTCCCCGCCGCGGTCATCTTCGATCTTCCGGTCGGCGACTGGGCTTCACGGCCGACGGCGGAATTCGGCTATCTCGCCGCGGCCGCAGCGGCAACCGATTTCGCGACGGGATCGGTCGGGGCCGGTGTCGGTGCCCGCGCCGGAGTTCTCAAGGGCGGTGTCGGTACCGCGAGCACGGTGATCGCGGGCGGTCCGGCGGACGGGGTCACCGTCGCGGCGCTGATGGTCGCCAATCCGGTGGGCGCGGTGTTCGACCCGCGCACCGGCCTGCTGTGGGGCGTCGGCACGCTCGGACCCGCGGCGTTCGGGATGCGCAAGCCCGACGTGAACCAGCTGTGGTCCGCGCTCGCCCTCGAACCGAAGGGCACTGCGCTCAACACCACGATCGGTGTTGTCGCCACCGATGCAGCGTTGTCGTCCGCGTCGTGCAAGCGGATTGCCGTCGCCGGTCACGACGGGTTGGCGAGGGCCGTGCGACCGGCACACTCGCCGCTCGACGGCGACACGATCTTCGCCGTGTCGACCGGCACCAGACCCGTCACCGCGGAGTCCTCGGTGCCCGCCGCGTTCTCCGCGGAACTCCCGGTGCTGGCCGCGGTCACCGAGGCCGCGGCGATCGTCGTCGAGCGAGCCATCGTCGCGGCCCTGCTCGACGCCACCTCGGTGGCCGGCATCCCCACGTATCGCCAGATCTTCACGTCCGCGTTCGGTGGATCGGGGGCCTGAGCTCAGCTCGCGCGATACCTCTGCCCGGTACCGTGGAGGGAACTGTTCCGGAGGCGATCATGAGCGATATCAGTAACCGTCCCGCCGAGCGTGCGCGGCCGGTCTGGATGCAGGCCGCCATTCTGGTGGGAGCATTCACCGTGTTGCTGTGGGTCATCGAGTTCATCGATGTGGCCAGCGGGTCGAGGCTCGAACGCAACGGGATACAGGCCCGCTCGGTCGAGGGTTTGTGGGGCATTCTGTTCGCGCCCGTGCTGCACGACGACTGGCAGCATCTGATCGCGAACACCGTGCCGATAGTCGTACTCGGATTTCTGGTGTTGCTCTCCGGTTTGACGCGTGGTCTGGCTGCCACCGGGATCATCTGGGTGGTCGGCGGGTTCGGCACCTGGCTGACTGCCGGTTCCTACACGAACACGATCGGCGCGTCGATCCTGATCTTCGGTTTCATCGCATATCTGTTGGTGCGTGGCTTCTTCACCCGCAAGCTCGGTCAACTCGCGATCGGAGTCGTGGTGTTCGTGCTGTACGGCAGCGCACTGTGGGGCGTGCTGCCGAGCGAGCCCAACGTCTCATGGCAGGGGCATCTGTTCGGCGCGGTCGGCGGAGTGGTTGCCGCTCGACTGCTGTCCGCCGACGCGCGAGCCGAGCGGGCACGCGTGAAATCGCTCGATCGGCCCACTTCGTAGGTTCGAGGTAACTGCAGACACACCCGTGGTCGGTGGTGAATTTCGCCGACTCGCGCTGTGAATACTGCCCGAACGTTTCGAGTGATGCGCTCGGCGTGGCAGCATGGCTTTCATGCGAATTACCGTCCTGGGATGTTCGGGCAGTGTGTCCGGACCCGATTCACCCGCGTCGGGCTACTTGTTGGAAGAAGAGGAGACCGCGCCGGTCGTCCTCGACTTCGGTCCCGGCATCCTCGGGGCGTTGCAGCGCTACGCCGATCCCGGAGATGTGAGCGTTCTGCTCTCGCATCTGCACGCCGATCACTGCCTCGACGTTCCCGGACTGCTGGTGTGGCGTCGCTACCATCCCAGCCCGCCGGAGGGACGAGCGATCGTCTACGGACCCAAGGACACGGCGTTCCGGCTCGGAGTCGCCTCGGCCGAGTGCGGCGGGCAGATCGACGACATGTCCGACACCATCGACCTGCGTCGCTGGGTGGACGGACGCACCGTGGAGTTCGGCAAGTTGTCGATTCTCGCTCGGCAGGTGTTCCATCCCCCCGAGTCGTACGGCATGCGCGTCACCACGGCGCAAGGCCGCACCTTCGCCTACAGCGGAGACACCGGAATGTGTCAGGCCGTCCGGGACCTGGCGCACGGGGCCGACATGTTCCTGTGCGAGGCGTCGTGGACCGACAGTCCGGAGCGGCCCGAGGGCGTGCACCTGTCCGGAACCGAGGCCGGCCGCATCGCTCGTGAGGCCGGGGTGGGGGAGCTGCTGCTCACCCATATTCCGCCGTGGACGTCCCGTGAGGACGTCATCGCCGAGGCCAAAGCGGAGTTCAGTGGACCGGTGCACGCCGTTCTCCCAGGGGACGTCTTC
Organism: Rhodococcus sp. IEGM 1372; assembly: GCF_030056835.1. NCBI lineage: Bacteria > Bacillati > Actinomycetota > Actinomycetes > Mycobacteriales > Nocardiaceae > Rhodococcus > Rhodococcus sp. IEGM 1372. The sequence goes on from NZ_JASHKS010000024.1 coordinate 23,210, forward strand.
ACCGTCTGAGGACGCGCTAGGCTTCGAGTCGTGTCCAGACGAGAAGACGGCAGGGCGGACGACGAGCTCCGCAACATCAAGATCACCCGCGGCTTCACCAGCCACCCGGCAGGGTCGGTGCTGGTCGAGTTCGGCGCCACCAGGGTGATGTGCACGGCCAGCGTCGAGGAGGGCGTGCCGCGCTGGCGGAAGGGATCCGGCCTCGGTTGGCTCACCGCCGAGTACGCGATGCTCCCGGCCGCGACGCACACTCGCAACGGCCGTGAGTCCGTCAAGGGCAAGGTCGGCGGGCGTACCCAGGAAATTTCCCGCTTGGTCGGGCGTTCACTGCGTGCCTGCATCGATTTGGCCGCCATCGGCGAGAACACTATCGCCCTCGACTGCGACGTACTGCAGGCCGACGGCGGCACCAGAACTGCAGCTGTCACCGGAGCGTTCGTGGCTCTCAACGACGCCGTCACCTACCTGCGAGCAGCGGGACGACTGGCCGATCCGCAGCCCATCTCGTGCATGATCGCCGCAGTCAGTGTCGGCGTCGTCGACGGCCGAGTGCGCCTCGATCTGCCCTACGAGGAAGATTCGCGCGCCGAGGTCGACATGAACGTCGTCGCCACCGACACCGGCACGCTGGTGGAGATCCAGGGAACCGGAGAGGGTGCGACCTTCCCCCGAACCACACTCGACAAGCTGCTCGACTCCGCATTCGTCGGCATCGAGAAGTTGTTCGAGGTGCAGAAGGAAGCATTGGCGTTGCCGTACCCGGGCGATCTGCCCGAGCCTGCGGCCGCGGAATCGAAGAAGAAGTTCGGTGGCTGACACCGAGCTGCTGGTAGCGAGCCGAAACGCGAAGAAGTTGCGCGAACTCCGGCGGGTGCTCGACGCCGCCGGAGTGGCCGGAATCGAACTGGTCGGCCTCGACGAGGTCCCGCCGTTCCCGGAGGCCCCCGAGACCGGAGCGACCTTCGAGGAGAATGCACTCGCCAAGGCGCGTGACGGAGCGGCGGCCACCGGATTGCCATGTGTGGCAGACGATTCCGGAATCGAAATCGATGCCCTGAACGCCATGCCAGGGGTGCTCTCGGCTCGCTGGTCCGGTGCGCACGGGCAGGACGAGGCCAACACCGCACTGGTGCTGGCGCAGTTGACGGACACCCCCGACGAGCGTCGCGGAGCCGCATTCGTCTCGGCGTGTGCGCTGGTGATTCCCGGCGGCACCGAGACGGTGGTCCGCGGTGAATGGCGCGGAGTGGTGGGCCGAGAGCCGTTGGGGGAGAACGGCTTCGGCTACGACCCCATTTTCGTGCCCGAGGGCGACGGCCGCAGTGCCGCGCAACTGAGCCCGGACGAGAAGGACGCCGCCTCACATCGCGGTCATGCACTACGCAAGCTCGTTCCGGCGCTCGAAGAACTGACGGGGCGGTAGCTCGTGGCGATGCGAACCGTTCTGACGCGGACGTCGGTTGTGTTCGCCGCCGCTGCGCTGTGCCTGGCGGGTGCCCCGGCCTCCGCGGCACCTGCCGCGGGATCGTTCGCCGAGGCCCTCGCGTACTCGATCGCGCACCCGGGCGTGACTCCTCCGGGCTCGAACGACTTCTCGTGTGTCCCGAGCGCGCAACACCCGGAGCCGGTGGTGCTGGTGCACGGCTTCCTGGAGAACTCGTACGACAACTGGGCGTCGCTGTCGCCGAAGCTGGCCGACGCCGGATCCTGCGTGTTTGCGATCGACTACGGCAACACCGGGCCGGTTCGGGCGTTCGGTGCGCTCGAGCCCATCCCGGAGAGTGCCGCGGAACTGTCGACGTTCGTCGATTCCGTGCTCGAGGCAACGGGTGCGCAGAAGGTGTCGATCGTCGGCCACTCGAAGGGTGGCACGGTGCCGCGCTACTACGCGCGCTTCCTCGGTGGAGACCGAACGGTGGCGCGCATCGTGGCGTTGTCCCCGCCGAACTACCCGACGGCGGGCCCGCCGGTGCAGGACGACGTGCTCGAGCGACTGAACGAGGGCAGCGACACCGTCTCGGGCATCGAATACACGACGATCGTCACCCGTTACGACCAGATCGTCGTTCCGTACACTGCCTCGCTGCTCAGCGGCGCGGGAAACACGAATGTGGTGTTGCAGGACGTGTGCCCGGCCAACACCGTCGAGCACACCGGAATCTCGTACGATCCGCTTGCTCAGCGGCTGGTGCAGAACGCATTGGATCCGGAGAACGCAGAGCCGATCAACTGCTGATGTCAGACGCCGAAGTCGGCTTTGACCTGCTTGGTGCGCTTGTGCTCGACGTAGAACGACAGGAACGGGATGGTCCCGGCCAACAGTGTGCCGATGGTGCGGGCGGCAGGCCACCGCACCTTGATCGCCAGATCGACGGTGAGCACGAGATACACGAGATAGACCCAACCGTGTACGACGGCAATCCAATTGGGCACGTTCTCGACCTTGAAAATGTACTTGGCGACCATCTCGGTCACGAGAACGAGCAGCCAGATTCCCGTGGCGTACGCAAGAACGCGGTAGCGCAGCAACGCGGACGCGATCTTCTGAGTCTTGTTCGCAGACGCCTGCGTCTTCTCCGGTGCCGAACTCACGTGGTGCTCCTGTCGGTCCCGCGGGATTCGTTCAGCTCCGCGAGGTAGCTGTTGTATTCGAGTAGTTGCCGCGCCTCGGGATCGTCGAGGTCGCGGGCGTCTGCCGCAGGCGCGCTGCGCTGGGGGAGCAGGTCGAGGGGCACCTCTGTGGGTCCGTCGGGTCGCGCTGCTGCCGCCTCGTCCGGGTCCTCGTCTTCGAGGCGGACGAACTTGCGGTATGCGTAGACCACGAACACTGCGAACAGAGGCCATTGAAAGGCATATCCGAGGTTCTGGCCGTTACCGCCCACTGCCTCGAAGCGCTCCCACTGCCACCAGCCGAGGCCCAGGCATACCGCCGCGGACACGATGACCAGCGCGATCAGTGCTGGCCGACGGTTCGGGCGGGATGAAGTCACCCCTCGACGGTACCGGAGGTACTACTACTGCAGGTAGTCGCGTGCTGCGGCCCGGTGGTGATTCTCACCATGGACGGTTCGAGTTCGGCTCACGCCCGACGACGGTTGGCCCGTGCCTGGGCGAGTTGCTCGGCACCGGGCCCGGTCACGTCCGCCAGGGCGCTGCTGCGTCCGGTCAGAACCAGTGCCAGGGTGCCGGCCGATCCTTCGATGACCGGGCCCTCGCCGCGGCTCCAATCCAGATCGGTCGCGCGCCACTGCAGTCGAAGCTCGGGGCCCTTGAACGGTGCGGCACCGCTCGCGGGCACCAGGAAGTCGAGCATCGTGATCATGCGATGGTCGGGAACGTGGTGTTCGATTCCCAGCGGCGTGCACAGGTCCAATCCGTGCACGATGACGTCGGACAAGGGGGCCAGCGGACCGTGGCCCGGCGGGGTGAATTTCTTGTCGGCATGAGCGGTGAGCAAGGCGGGCAATTCGTCTTCGTGCTCGCGACGAACGCGCGTGGTCATCAGTTGATTGGCTCGGTCGAAGTTGCCTCGGGTGCGCACCATGACGAGTCCGAACTGCCAGAGCGGGACGATCAGTGGCACCACCAGATGGGCGGCGACGTCTCGGACGGTCCAGGCCTCGCACAGCGATTGGGCGTCCCATTGTTCGGGGGTGAGAGTCTCGAGAGTTCTTGCGAGAGAACGTCTCTCGTCTGCGATCTCGGCGAAGATCGTGTCGTTCGATTCCTCGGGCATTCGAACCGCCTTCACACGTCGGAACTTGCAGAAGTCTCGAGAAAAGCCGGGCCGAACGACCGTGGTGCGCGAGGGGGGACTTGAACCCCCACGTCCTGAGACACTGGAACCTAAATCCAGCGCGTCTGCCAATTCCGCCACTCGCGCGTGCCGGTGAAGTCTACAACCCGGATGGTTGTTGTCAGTGGCGCGGTCTGTTCGACTGTGTGCCCACGAATTGGTGGGATGCTCACCTGTGCAGGTAGGCATCTGGACAATCGGTGGGCACACGTCATGCGGTGTACACCGTACGGTGTCGCTACACTCGCCGAGTGGCATCGAAAAAGGACGTCCCCTTCGACCCGGCCCGGACACTCGGGCTCCTGTGGCGAGTCGGTGCCAAGCCGAGCCGGACCGGACTGAGCGTGGATGCGATCGTCGATGCCGCCATCGAACTGGCCGACACGAACGGTCTGGAGTCGGTGTCGATGCGGAACGTGGCACAGCATCTCGGTGTCGGCGCGATGTCGCTGTACACACATGTGCCGGGCCGGGAAGAGCTGGCCGATCTGATGATCGATCGAGCGCTTGCGGGTCTCTACTCGCACGTCGACGAGCCGGCCTCCGTCGCCGGCGGATGGCGTCCCGCGATGCGCTTCGTTGCCGAGCGCAATTGGTCTCTGTATCAACAACATTCGTGGCTTCTCGAGGCGGAGGGGGCACGGCCCGTGCTCGGTCCGCACACCAACGACAAGTACGAGGCCGAGTTGCGCCCTCTCGAAGGCATCGGCCTGGGCGACGTCGAGATCGACTCCGTTCTCACTCTGGTTCTCACTCACGTCTCCGGTACCGCGCGAGCCCTGGCCGGCGTGACCCGTGTCAAGGAGCAGTCGGGCATGTCCGACGCCCAGTGGTGGGCGGCTACCGCGCCGATCCTCGAACGGGTGATGGACCGCGAGCGCTTTCCGGTGTCGTCTCGGGTCGGGACGGCCGCGGCGACGTCGTACGACGCCGCCAGCGACCCCGTGCACGCCTACCGGTTCGGGTTGGAGTGCATTCTCGACGGTGTGGAGGCGATGATCTCGCGAAGTCAGCCCGTCGGTCGAAGTGCCGCCTCGGAGTGACGCTTCTTCGGCCTACGTAACTTGTGTTGATATCGCCAGATTGCGTGCTCGAGTGAGGCGAGTTCGGTGCTCAGTGCGTCCGCGGTCGTTGCAAGGATCACGGACGCGCGATCCTCGGCAATGCCGACGGACAGGTTCTGGTGGAGCGGTTCGAGCGCGTCGGTGACGAACGAGTTCAGATGTTCGGTCGCCTTGTCGGTGCGCACTCCCAGATGCATGAGCATGCACTCCCAGGTGGTCTCGCCGAGCCCGGGAATCGCGCAGAACGCCTCGAATTGGTGCTCGGTGTGCTGCACGAAGTCGCTCGAACGACTCAGGCCCACCGAGATCAACGTCCGAGCAGCCACGGCAGCGGCAGCACCCTTGGTTCGACTGTTTCCCGGAACCAGTTGACGGTTGGAGAGAATCTCCACGAGTAGATCCGGACTGTTGGTCAGTTCGGCGAGGGTTGTCAAGTCGTCGAGTCGGTTATCGCCGCGATGCGATCTCCATCGTTGGACGACCGCACGGACCCCGCTCGTAGGGCCGCCGTAGGGAGCGCGCGCCGAGAAGATCGCATCCAGCAACGCCACCTCGCTCTCGCCCCGCCACCCCGGTGTCCAGTGTGGCGAACGGGATTGCGGCGCATGCGATTCGATGTGGACAAGCATCGCGTCGAGCTCGTCCTCGGTGCAGATATCCGTTACCGATGAATACATGAATTCCCCCCGGATTTCGTCGACCGCTCTCCCGGCGAGCGGCTCGTCCGCACAAGTTAGAGGACCGCACCGACAAGGTTGGGAGCTGTTCATCTGTGCTCGAGATCACATCACGAAAAGATAACGAAAAATGCGAGGCTTTCCTCATGTTCTGGCGTCCCGCTCGACGCTCTCGCCAGCGTGGATACGGGTTACCGACGAGTCGGGTAAACAAAAGGTAAAGCCGCTTCGAGTGACGTACTCGCTGGTAGCACTCGGACGTCCGAGCAAACCTGAGGATTTCCTCATGATTTTGTGTCAACCTTGAGCAGCGCGGAGGAGACCTGTCGACGAAGACCGGCTCACCGCTTCGACCCTGTAGCCCACGACGCCATGGGGCAGTCATCACAGCGAACGCCCCGACCCCCGAGGCGTCCACGAGAGGAATCTTCAGCCTTGACGATCAACGAGAGCACACCATCACACGGACGAGGCTCGCGAAGCACCGGCAACGCAGACAAATCCCCTAGAAGCAATGGCGGCTCTCGGACTCTGGCAGATCGTTTCGCCGCGGGCGAGCCGTACGCGTTGGCCTTCGGCGGCCAGGGCGCACCGTGGCTCAGCTCCCTCGAGGAATTGGCTCGCGACTCCGCGCTCGAACCCGAACTGACCGATCTCGTCAACGAGGCAGCAGTCACTCTCGCGCCCGTGGCAGACGAGCTGCTGGTCGTGCGCTCGGTCGGCTTCGACCCGATCGGTTGGATGCTCGAACAGGACCTCGCCGACGACGACACCGTCGGCTCGTACGGACCGTCCGAGGCGGCTCTGACCTCCGCTGCCGTCTCGCTTCCCGGAGTGTTTCTCACCCAGGTCGCAGCACTGCGTGCGTTGAAGTTGCAGGGGCTCGATCCGGCCCAGACTCCGCCCGTCAAGGTCGTGGGACACTCGCAGGGACTCATCGCCGCCGAATCGGTCGCAGCCGACGGCGCACAGGATGCGAACTTCCTGGCTATCGCCCAGCTCGTGGGTGCTGCCGCAGGTCTCGTCGGCCGCCGCCGCGGCATCATCGGTGCCGGAGACCGCGCGCCGATGGTCTCGGTTGCCAACGTCGAACCCGCACGACTGCAGGCGATCATCGCCGAACTTGCGATCGACGGAGCGCCGGAGCGATCCGCAGCTCTGGCCATCCGCAACGGCCGTCGTCGCGTCGTACTCTCGGGACCGCCGGCCCAGCTGGCTCGCGTGCAGGAGAAGTGCGAGCAGATCGCTGCCGAGGAAGAGCGTGACCGCGACGCCAAGAAGCGTGGCGGTGCCGTGTTCGCCCCGGTCTTCGAGCAGCTTCCCGTCGAGATCGGCTTCCATCACCCCGCCCTGGCAGATGCAGTCGAACTCGTCAGCGCCTGGGCGCAGCGTTGTGGGCTCGACGTCGACCTCGCACGTGAGCTCGCACAGAAGATCCTCGTCGACTCCGTGGATTGGGTCGACGCCATCGACGGTGTCGTCGACGCCGGTGCCGACTGGATTCTCGATCTCGGTCCGGGCGACCTGCTCACCCGCATGACCACTCCGGCGTTGCGTGGACAGGGCGTTGGCATCATCGCCGCGTCCTCGCGCGGTGGCCACCGCAACCTGCTCACTCCGGGAGCTGCTCCCGAGGTCCAGCCCGCATGGTCCGCCTACGCCCCCACTCCGGTCACGTTGCCCGACGGCCGCGTCGTCGTCGAGACCTCGTTCACCAAGATGACCGGACGTTCGCCGATCCTGCTCGCCGGCATGACGCCGACGACGGTCGACGCCAAAATCGTTGCCGCAGCTGCCAATGCAGGCCACTGGGCCGAGCTCGCCGGTGGCGGCCAGGTCACCGAGGACATCTTCACCGATCGTGTCGCCGAGCTCTCCACACTTCTCGAGCCCGGCCGCGCGATCCAGTTCAACTCGCTCTTCCTCGATCCGTACCTGTGGAAGCTGCAGCTCGGCGGACGCCGCATCGTGCAGCGCGCTCGCGCAGCGGGTGCGGCCATCGACGGCGTCGTCGTCACCGCAGGCATCCCGGAACTCGAAGAGGCAGTGGCCCTCATCGAAGAGCTGTCCGAGGCCGGCATCAGCTACGTCTCGTTCAAGCCCGGCACCGTCGCGCAGATTCGCGCCGTCATCCGTATCGCCAACGAGGTTCCCTCGTACCAGGTCAACGTCCACATCGAGGGTGGCCGCGCAGGCGGACACCACTCGTGGGAGGACCTCGACGACCTGCTGCTGACCACCTACGCGGAACTGCGGTCACGGCCCAACCTCGTCGTCTGTGTCGGCGGCGGCATCGGCACACCCGAGCGGGCAGCGGAGTACCTCACCGGAACCTGGTCGGCTGTGCACGGCTACCCGAAGATGCCGCTCGACGGCATCCTCGTCGGCACTGCCGCGATGGCAACCCTGGAGGCCACGACGGCTCCCGAGGTCAAGCAGCTTCTGGTCGACACACCCGGAACCCCCGACTGGGTCGGTGCCGGCACCGCGAACGGCGGAATGGCCTCGGGCCGTAGCCAGCTCGGTGCCGACATCCACGAGATCGACAATGCGGCATCGCGGTGCGGCCGACTGCTCGACGAGGTCGCAGGCAACGCCGACGCCGTGGCCGAGCGTCGCGACGAGATCATCGCCGCACTCGACGGCACCGCCAAGCCCTTCTTCGGTGACGTCGCCGAGATGACGTACCAGCAGTGGCTCGTTCGCTACCTCGATCTGGCCATCGGAACCGACTCGCGCAGCGACTTCGATTGCGGCGGCGAGTTCACCGATGCCGTGTCCGAGGCAAGCGAGTCGGTGTGGCTCGACGTCACCTGGCGTACCCGCTTCCTGGAGATGCTGCAGCGCGCCGAGGCTCGGCTGCACCCCGTCGATCGCGGACCCATCCCCACCTTGTTCGCCGATGCCGAGGTTCTCGAACGCCCGCGTGCAGCTCTGAAGTCGCTGCTCGCACAGTTCCCGGACGCCGCCGACGTGGTTCTGCACCCGGCCGACATCACCTTCTTCACCTCGCTGTGCCGCATGCCCGGCAAGCCGGTCAACTTCGTCCCCGTCGTCGACGGCGACGTGCGCCGCTGGTGGCGCAGTGACTCGCTGTGGCAGGCACACGACGCTCGTTACTCGGCCGATCAGGTCTGCATCATCCCCGGTACCGTCGCCGTCGCGGGCATCACTCGCGTCGACGAGCCCGTGGGCGAGCTGCTCGATCGCTTCGAGAAGGCCACCGCGGATCAGCTTCTCGCCGAGGGCGTCGAGCCCACGGCCATCGCGAGCCGTCGCCACGCCGAGATCGCACCCGGACTGCTCGGCATCGTGCTTGCTGCTCCCGACGTCACCTGGGCCTCGCGGATGACGCAGAATCCCGTTGCACGCCTGGGTGATCCGGCCGACTGGACCGTGGAATCCGAGACGGTCGCGGCGCACCCGCAGACCGGCTCGACGCTGACCGTGCTCGATTCCGAGCACGTGGAGCTGCTGGTTCCGCTCGCCCCGGGCAAGGAAGTACGCATCCGCCTGACGGTTCCGGCCTCCACGATCGACGGCGGCGCTCCCGTCGTCACCGCGCAGGACGCTCAGCAGGCCATGTCGGCTCTGCTCGGAGTTGCTGCAGGCCAGGATCTTCCGGCTGTCAAGGGCGGCGTCGCTCGACTGAACATCGCATGGATCCCCGATCTGATCGCCGACCACGCAGGCGTCACCGGATCCGGACTGCCGGACTCGCTGACCGTCAGCGGCAAGGCCGTTCCCGACGTTCTGGTCGGAGCCTGCTGGCCCGCCGTCTTCGCGGTGCTGGGTGCCACCCGCAACGCCGAGGGCATCGACGTCATCGAAGGCATGCTCGACCTGGTGCACCTCGATCACAGCGTCAACCTGGTCGGCGAATTGCCCACCGACACCTCGATTCTCGTGGTCAAGGCTGCGGCCGGAGAGGTGCTCGACACCGACCTCGGCCGCGTCGTCGAGGTCACCGTCGAGATCGGTGCCACGCTCGGCGAGGGCCTCGATGCTCCCGCCGTCGCAACGCTGGTGGAGCGCTTCGCGATTCGTGGACGCACCGGCAAGGGAGAGCTGACCGATCCGGCTCGCGCCGGCGGCTCGGTGAGCGCCGACGCCAAGGACACCCCGCGTCGTCGTCGCCGTCAGGCCACCATCGTGGCCCCGCGCAACATGGCCGCGTTCGCTCAGGTCTCGGGCGATCACAACCCCATTCACACCTCGGACGCCGCGGCGCTGCTCGCCGGCCTCGGCAGCCCGATCGTGCACGGCATGTGGCTCTCGGCCGCCGCCCAGCAGACGGTCACCGCAGTCGACCACGCGGACACCAAGACTCCGCCGCGTCGCCTCACCGCATGGACCGCACGCTTCCTCGGCATGGTTCGACCCGGAGCGGAGATCGATGTTCGCGTCGACCGCACCGGATTCGACCAGGGTGCCGAACTGATCGAGGTCTCCTGCCGTGTCGCAGGCGAACTGGTCATGGTCGCCACCGCTCGCACCGCACCGCCGAAGACCGTCTACGCGTTCCCGGGCCAGGGCATCCAGCGGGCGGGCATGGGCCTGGACGCTCGGTCTCGCTCGAAGGCCGCACGTGAGGTGTGGGAGCGTGCCGACAAGCACACCCGCAGCGCGCTGGGCTTCTCCATTCTCGCTGTCGTGCGCGACAATCCGACTTCGCTCAAGGCGCGTGGCGTCACCCACAAGCACCCCGACGGTGTGCTGCACCTGACCCAGTTCACCCAGGTTGCGATGGCCGTTCTCGGCGTCGCACAGGTTGCCGAACTGCGTGAATCCGGTGCGTTCGTGGAGAACTCGATTCTCGCGGGCCACTCCGTCGGTGAGTACAACGCTCTCGCAGCCGTTGCCGGTGTGCTCCCGCTCGAAGCCGTCCTCGAGGTCGTCTTCCAGCGTGGTTCGGCCATGCACGCGCTGGTTCCGCGTGATGCCAGCGGCCGCAGCGACTACCGCATGGCAGCGATCCGCCCGTCGCAGATCGGCTTGGCCGATCAGGACGTGCAGGGCTTCGTCGCCGGTGTCGCAGAAGAATCCGGTGAGTTCCTCGAGATCGTCAACCTCAACCTGCGCGGTTCGCAGTACGCCATCGCAGGCACGGTTGCCGGCCTCGGCGAGCTGGAGAAGAAGATCGCGATCCGCCGAGCGGAGTTCGGTGGCAAGGCCGCCTACATCATGGTTCCCGGCATCGACGTGCCGTTCCACTCCACGGTGCTGCGCGGCGGAGTCGACGACTTCCGCAACCGCCTCGAGACTCTGCTCCCCGAGCAGATCGATCCGGCGATCCTGGTGGGACGCTACATCCCGAACCTGGTGCCCAAGCCGTTCTCGCTGAATCGCGAGTTCGTTCAGGAGATCGCCGATCTGGTTCCGTCCGAGCCGCTGAACACCGTTCTCACAGAGTTCGATTCGTGGGCCGCACGGCCGAGTGCTCTGTGCCGGGTGATCCTGACCGAGCTGCTGGCATGGCAGTTCGCCAGCCCGGTGCGCTGGATCGAGACCCAGGACCTGTTGTTCGCAGACGAGTCCGACGGCGGCATGGGCGTCGAGCGCTTCGTCGAGATCGGCCTGGGGGCAACCCCGACCGTGGCGAACCTCGCGTCGCAGACCCTCAAGCTCCCGGGCCGCTTCGGCCACCCGGTCGAGGTACTCAACCTCGAGCGCGAGGCTGCGATCATCTACGGCACCGACACCGACCCGGCTCCGGCCGACGAGGAAGAGTCGACACCCGTGGAGGCCGCTGCTCCGGCGGCAGCTGCAGCTCCGGCCGCAGCTCCCGCTCCGGCATCAGCACCGTCCGGCGGACCTCGTCCGGACGACATCGCGTTCGTCGCCGCCGATGCGACCAAGATCCTCATCGGTCTGTGGACCAAGCTGCAGCTCGATCAGATCGGGCCTGCCGACACCATCGAGGCTCTGTGCGACGGTGTGTCCTCGCGTCGTAATCAGCTGCTCGTCGACCTCGGTTCCGAGCTCTCGCTCGGTGCCATCGACGGTGCAGCCGATGCCGACATGGGTGCGCTCTCGGGCACGGTGAACAAGCTGGCTCGTACGTACAAGCCGTTCGGTCCGGTGCTCAGCGACTCCATCAACGACCATCTCCGCAAGGTCTTCGGCCCCTCGGGTCGACGCCCGGCCTCGATCGCCGATCGCGTCAAGAAGACCTGGGAACTGGGCGACGGCTGGGCGCACCACGTCACCGCCGAGGTCGCCCTCGGTACCCGTGACGGTGCCTCGGTTCGTGGTGGCGCACTCGGTGGCCTGGCCGACGGCGCTCTCGCCGACGGCAACGCAGTCGACAACGTCATCGACGCGGCCGTGGCCGCGGTGGCCGCACGCCGCGGCGTCGCAGTCTCGATGCCGCAGGCAGGGGGCGGAGCCGGCGGAACCGTCGACGCTGCTGCTCTCGGTGAGTTCACCGAGCACATCACCGGCCGCGACGGCGTCCTCGCCTCCGCAGCCCGGTTGGTGCTCGAACAGCTCGGACTGGCCGATGCGCCCAACGCACTGCTGGCCGAGGATCCCGACGCCGCTCTGGTCGAGCTGGTCTCGGCCGAGTTGGGATCCGACTGGCCTCGCCTCGTCGCGCCGGCGTTCGACGCCAAGCGCGCCGTCCTGATCGACGACCGCTGGGCCACCGCCCGTGAGGACCTGGCCCGGTTGTGGCTCGGTACCGCAGGCGACGTCGCCGTCGAGTCCTTCGCCGGTGCCGGCAATGCCGTTGCAGCTCAAGCACAGTGGTGGAAGGCCAAGGCCGACTACGAGAACAAGGCAGTGCTGGCCGAAACCTTCGGACGCATCGCGGACATCGCGGTCGCATCCGAGGACAAGGGCCCATGGGCCGACGAGGTCGCAGTGGTCACCGGCGGCAGCAAGGGCTCCATCGCAGCTGCGGTGACGGCCAAGCTGCTGGCCGGGGGAGCGACGGTCTTCGTCACCACCTCCAGGCTCGACGACGAGCGACTCGGCTTCTACCGCAGCCTCTACCGCGACAGCGCACGCAGCGGAGCGTCGCTCTGGGTGGTTCCGGCCAACATCGCGTCGTACACCGACGTCGATGCACTCATCGAGTGGATCGGCAGTGACTACATCGACACTGCCGGTGGCGCAAAGACTCTCGTCAAGGCCGCAACGACACCGACGATGCTGTTCCCGTTCGCAGCGCCTCGGGTCATGGGCGAGATGTCCGACGCCGGAGCTCGCGCCGAGATGGAAATGCGCGTGCTGCTCTGGTCGGTCGAGCGTCTGATCACCGGACTGTCGAAGGTCGGTTACGACACCGACATCGACACTCACCTGCACGTGGTGCTGCCGGGATCGCCGAACCGCGGAATGTTCGGTGGCGACGGTGCCTACGGCGAATCGAAGGCCGCACTCGACGCAGTCGTCGCCAAGTGGGGCTCGGAGAAGAACTGGGCCGAGCGGGTGTCCATCGCCCACGCTCACATCGGGTGGGTGCGCGGCACCGGCCTGATGGGTGGCAACGATCCGATCGTCGAGGCCGTCGAGGCCGAAGGCGTTCGCACCTGGTCCACCGACGAGATGGCGACCGAACTGCTCGAACTGTGCACACCTACCGCTCGCCGTCAGGCTGCGCAGGAGCCGATCGTCGTCGATCTCACGGGCGGCTTGGCCAACACCAAGCTCAACCTCGTCGAGCTCGCTCGGGATGCAGCTGCGGCCGCTGCCGAGAAGACCGAAGAGGCAGAGGACAACTCGGTCATCGCGGCGCTGCCCGCACCGCCGCGGCTGTCCACGTCGACCACGGCTCCGGCCTGGCCGACACTGGACGTCGACCCGAAGGACCTGGTCGTCATCGTCGGCGCGGGCGAGCTCGGACCGTACGGTTCGGCACGTACCCGCTTCGAGATGGAGGTCGACGAGCAGCTCTCTGCCGCAGGCGTTCTCGAACTCGCATGGAACACCGGCCTCATCGCCTGGGAGAACGATCCCAAGCCGGGTTGGTACGACATCGAGTCCGGTGACCTGGTGCCGGAGGAGGACATCGCCGACAAGTATCACGACATGGTGGTCGAGAAGTGCGGTATCCGTACCTACGGCGACGACGGCGCGATGGTCGGCAACACCGCCCCGCTGATGACCTCGATCTTCCTCGACAACGACCTCACGTTCGTGGTCGGAACCGAGATCGACGCCCGGTCGTTCGCAGCAGCGGACCCCGAGCACACGCTGATCACACCGGTTCCGGATTCGAGCGACTGGCAGGTCACCCGCAAGGCGGGCACCGAGATTCGCGTTCCGCGCAAGATGAAGCTCACCCGCACCGTGGGTGGACAGATTCCCACCGGATTCGATCCCACCAAGTGGGGCATCTCGCCCGACATGGCCAGCTCGGTCGACCGAGTGGCACTGTGGAACATCGTCACCACGGTCGACGCGTTCATCTCCTCGGGCTTCAACCCGTCGGAACTGATGCGCTGGGTGCACCCCACGCTGGTCGCCAACACGCAGGGCACCGGCATGGGCGGCATGGAATCGATGCGCTCGCTGTACATCGACACCTTGCTCGGCGACGCTCGTGCGAACGACATCCTGCAGGAAGCTCTGCCGAACGTCGTTGCTGCGCATGTGGTTCAGTCGTACATCGGTAGCTACGGCGCGATGGTTCACCCCGTCGCCGCCTGTGCCACCGCGGCCGTCTCCGTCGAAGAAGGCGTCGACAAGATCAAGCTGGGCAAGGCGCAGCTCGTGGTCGCCGGCGGCTTCGACGACCTGAGCACCGAGGGCATCATCGGCTTCGGCGACATGTCGGCCACCGCGGACTCGGCAGCGATGACCGCCAAGGGCATCAGCGATCGACGGTTCTCGCGGGCCAACGACCGCAGGCGCGGTGGATTCGTCGAATCCCACGGCGGCGGAACGATTCTGCTCGCTCGCGGAGACCTGGCACTCGAGATGGGCCTGCCGGTCCTCGGAGTGGTGGCCTACGCACAGTCGTACGGCGACGGAGTGCACACGTCCATCCCGGCTCCGGGACTCGGCGCGCTCAGTGCCGGTCGCGGAGGAAAGGATTCGGCGCTCGCGCTCTCGCTGAACGCACTGGGCGTCAGTGCAGACGACGTGGCCGTGATCTCCAAGCACGACACCTCCACCGCAGCCAACGACCCGAACGAGGCGGAACTGCACACTCGCCTCGCCAAGGCCATCGGCCGTTCGGACGGCGCTCCGCTGTTCGTCGTCTCGCAGAAGAGCCTCACCGGACACTCGAAGGGTGGAGCGGCTGCCTGGCAGCTGATCGGCCTGTGCCAGGTGCTGGCCAACGGTGTCATTCCGCCGAACCGCAGCCTCGATTGCGTCGACGACAAGATGACCGGCTTCGAGCATCTGGTGTGGGCACGGGAGCCGTTGCGCTTCGGTGACTCGGTACCGCTCAAGGCAGGTCTGCTCACCTCGCTCGGATTCGGCCACGTGTCCGGACTCATCGCTCTGGTGCACCCGCAGGCGTTCCTCGAGGCCGTTCCGGCGGACCGACGTGCGCAGTACATCGCGAAGGCGAACGAGCGTCGCATCGCCGGTCAGCGCAGGCTGATCTCCGCGATGGTGGGAGGAGACTCCCTCTACGAGCGGCCCGACGATCGACGGCTCGGACATGACGGGACGCCGGCCAAGGCGTCACGCGAACTGGAGGCAAACGTGTTGCTCAACGAGTCCGCTCGCCTCGGCGCGGACGATGTCTACTCCTCCGGTCTGCCGGGTGCCATCTGATGGCGATCCTGGGAGTGGGTTTCGACCTGGTGACGGTGTCCGACTTCGCCGAGCAGATGGAGAAGGTCGGCACGACGATGATCCGCGACAGCTTCACCGCGGGCGAGCGGCGTCATGCCGCAACGAAGAGTTCCGACCCGACCCGCCACTACGCGGCTCGGTGGGCCGCCAAGGAAGCGGTGCTGAAGGCCTGGGCGACATCGCGATTCGCGCGTCCGCCGCAGATCGGTGACAACCCGTATCCGTTGATCGAGGTCGTCAACGATGCGTGGGGTCGGCCGTCGATCAAGTTGCACGGGATGGCACAGGAGTTCCTGCCGACGGTGAAGATTCATCTGTCGCTGACACATGACGGCGACATCGCCGCCGCGGTGGCGATTCTGGAGGAGTGAATTCGCTCCGAGAACGAGTCAGGCCCGTCCGATCCACGTGATCGGGCGGGCCTTTCGTCTGTGCGGGCTCGGGTTGCTCAGGCCGGTTCGCTCTCGTTCGTCGAGCCGCCGGAACGCCTGCTCTCCTTCTCGGCGACGAGCAGATACGCCATCATGATGCGTTTGAGCTCGGCGACGGCGTCCTCGTGGCTCTGGCCGTCCTGCACGGAGAAGTTGAGCATCGAGTAGACGATGTGCACCAACACCTGAGCCATGAGGTTGCGGCGATGCCGAGGCGTGCGCGGAGTGAGCGGTCCGAGCATGCGCGAGACCTGCTCGGCGAACTCCCGCTCGTGAATCACCCCGGTTGCGCGCGTCGACGGTGTCGATTGCATGGCGAGCCACACTTCGCGTCGCGACGGATCGGTCATCCACATGCCGGCCATGTGGTCGACGAAGTTGTTCAGGAACCGCACCCAGTCCAGGGACGGGACTTCGCCGTCGAACTCGGCGAGTTCCTGTTGGACCCCCACGAGGTCCTGGCGGTTGAGCTCGCAGACGATGACGTACTTGTTGGCGAAGAACTGGTACAGCGTGCCGATCGGGAGTTCGGCGCGCGACGCGACTTCCTCGCAGGTGAACGACTCGAATCCCACATCGCTGAGCAACTCGCGTGAGGCCTGCAGCAGTGCGTCGAACTTCCGTTGGCTGCGTTCCTGGGTGGGTCGTCGTCGAGGCATCAGTTCCTGTGTCTGTGCCGTCGACTCGAGCGCGGCGTCGAGACGGCGCGAGGACTGGGCACGAGCAGAGGATTCCACCCGGTCAGGCTATCCGGCGCGGGTGCTCGTTATCCACAACGGTCCGGTAGGTCACTCCCACCGGTTTCGGTTCTGGGGCGGACACGCGTGTTTCAGCTGGAGGTATCGAAGAAACCTGGGGTCGACGACAACTGCTGGTTCCTCATACTGTGACAAACTCCAAGACCGATTCGGACCAATTTAACCGTCAACAGGTATGGTTCAGGTAACAGAATCAAATTCCGTGCAGGGTGATCGTCGTTCGGATCCGCTGGATGACGTTCATGGTCGGGCGCCTCCACCCTGAGCACAGGGAGACTGCCTGGCAACTATTGGTATAGCGATCGAATCTGGCTCGATGCAGACAATTCTTGTCGAGCCGACCTCCGGCGAGATACTCGCCGATCGGACTACCCCGCTCGATCCCGATGCGGCTTCGGTTCTGACGACAGCGATCGAGACGATGCTCGCCGAGGCGGCAGAGCTCGACGCAAGCGTGGACGCAGTGGGTGTGGTGTACCGAACCGAGGGCGAGCGCGCCGAGTTCGCAGCCGCTCTCGGCGACGATTCCGCAGTCCTGTCCTCCGCATCCGAATCGTTCCTCGGCTGGCTCGCCACGTCGAAGGACTTCGCCGACGCGAAGACCGTCCTGCTGTACTACATGGGCGACGCGGGCGTCTCCATCTCGCTCGCCGATGCCGCAGATGCCTCGATCACCCCGGTGAAGACTGCGACGCTGGACTCGATGTCGCCCGAGCGCATCGGCAGCACCATCCCACTGGCGTGGGAAGTTGTGGATCAGTCCGGCAAGAAGCCCGAGTTCGTGGCCCTCTTCGGTGATTCTTCGAGTAATCGAGACCTGGTCGACATCCTGTCGCTCGGACTCGGTGTCCCCGTGGTGCGCGTCGGTGACGCGGATCAGGTCGCAGCCCGCGGAGCTGCGCTGCTGGCATATCAGGACGAGCCGGCTGTGGTTGCCGCTGCGCAGGAGGCGACCGAGAACTCGGAGCCGGTCGCGGCCGCCGATGCCGAGGTCGTAGCAGCCGATGAGTCCGACCAGGCCGACGCCGAGATTGCCGACTCCGGGCCCGAGGCGTCCCCCGCGGTGGTGAACGACAGGGTGGCAGCGCCGCTTCCTTCACCCGCAGTGCTGTCGGGCGTCGACGCGAAGCCGGCCCGGTCGGGAGGCTCCGGGCGCAAGCTCGTGTTCGCCGCAGTGCTGCTGGCCGGTGTGCTCTCCGCTGGTGTCGCGGTCGCTGCGACGTTGCCGGGTGAATCCGAGACGAACGCCGAGCAGGTAGTCGATCGACGCGATGCCGGTGCGGATCTGGCGGGGGCAACCAGGCAGGTGGATCCGACGACGTCCGATCCGGGTGCGGTCGTGGTTGCGCCGGTGCCGGCGATTGCGCCGCCGCCCGAGACGATTCCCCCGGCTGCGGACCCATCGACAGTTGTCGAGCCTGCACCGACATCTCAGACGTGGGCGACGCAGGATCCGCCACGTCAGGCTGTGGCGGCCCCGCAGCCGGGACCTCTGCCGTCGCCGACCGAGGTGGCCCCTCCGCAGTTCACCGTTCCTGTTCCCGTTCCGGAGCCGGGCAAGTCGCCCGAACAGCTCGAGCAGGAAGCGTGGGATCGGCACTGGCAGCAGACCGGTGAGTGGATTCATCAGGAGTTCTCCGGCCGCTGACGCTGAATCGTTCCTGTGGCGAGTGATGACAGACTGGCTACGGCCCGTCTGTCATTTTCTCGTTTGGAGGATTCATGCCCGGCGATGCGCGCCCCGTCGACGTTCGATCTGCGATCGCATCGCAGATGCCCCGAGCGAAATCCGAGTTGGCAGAGTTGGTCCGCTTCACCTCGGTGCACGATCCACGGCAGTTTCCGGTCGAGGAATGCACCGGTGCGGCGCAGTGGGTGCAGCGGGCCTTCGTCGACGCTGGCATTCCGGACGTGCAGCTGATCGAGACGATCGACGGCTCACTGGCCGTCGTCGGTTCACGGCCGGCTCGGGCAGGAGCACCGACCGTTCTGCTGTACTCGCACTACGACGTTCAACCTCCGGGTGACGGAAAACTTTGGGACAGTCAGCCTTTCGAGCTGACCGAGCGGGACGGTCGTTGGTACGGACGAGGTTCGGCGGACTGCAAGGGCAACGTGATCATGCATCTGCTGGCGCTACGGGCGCTGGGGGAGTCGCTCGAGGTCGGCGTGCGGATCGTCTGCGAGGGTTCGGAAGAGATGGGCACCGGCGGGTTGGAAGCGCTCGTGGAACAGCGCCCCGAACTGTTCTCGGCAGACATGGTGGTCATCGCCGATACCGGCAACGCACAGGTGGGCTTGCCGACGGTCACCACCACGCTCCGCGGTATCGCCAACGTGGTGGTGCATGTGGAAACCCTTGCCGGAGAGGTGCACTCGGGCATGTACGGCGGGCCAGCACCCGATGCGCTCGCCGCACTGGTGCAGGTGCTCTCGACGTTGCGCAACGAGCACGGCGACACCGTGGTCGACGGACTCGACGGAACGCAGACCTGGGACGGGGTCGAGTACGACGCCGAGCAGTTCCGTGCCGATGCCGGCGTGCTCGATGGCGTCGGGCTGGCGGGTTCGGGTTCGGTGGCCGAGGCGGTGTGGGCGCGGCCCGCTCTGACGATCCTGGGGATCGACTGCCCGCCGGTCGTGGGGTCGGCTGCGGCGATCTCGCCTCGTGCGTCGGCACGGCTCAATTTGCGGGTGCCGCCCGGGATGGATCCGCAGCGGGCTCAGGATGCGTTGGTGGCTCATCTGGAGGCGCGTACGCCCTGGAATGCGCGGGTCACCGTCGAGCGTGAGGCCATCGGGTCGCCGTTTCGGGCCGGAACCGATGGGCCGGGTTACGCGGCGCTGTCCGAAGCGTTGGAGAAGGCCTTCGGGTATCCCATGGGGACGGCAGGCCAGGGCGGGTCGATTCCGCTGTGCAACGCATTGGCTCAGGTGCTGCCGGACGCCGAGATCGTGCTGATGGGCGTCGAGGAGCCTCGGTGCCGGATCCACGCTCCCAACGAGAGCGTGGACCCGACGGAAATCGAGAAGATGGCCGTCGCCGAGGCGTTGTTCCTGCAGCGGCTCGCAGGGTCAGACAGCTAGATCGCGGCGGAGCTTGGCGACGTGGCCGGTGGCGCGGACGTTGTACTGCGCCACCTCGATCTTGCCTTCCTCGTCGACGAGGAACGTGGAGCGAATGACGCCCTCGTAGACCTTGCCGTAGTTCTTCTTCTCCCCGAACGCGCCCCACGCCTGCAGGGTCGTCTTCTCCTCGTCGGAGAGCAGCGGGAACGTCAGCTCTTCCTTGTCGCGGAACTTGGCGAGCTTGGCCGGCTTGTCGGGGGAGATGCCGATGACCTCGAGGCCTTCGCCGTTGAGCTCGGCGAGGCTGTCGCGGAAATCGCAGGCTTGCTTGGTGCAGCCCGGGGTGCTCGCGGCGGGGTAGAAGTACACGATCACCTTCTTGCCTGCGTAGTCGGCGAGGGAGACGTCGTTGCCGTCGGCATCGGGCAGGGTGAACGCCGGAGCGGTGTCGCCCGGCTCGAGCTTGCTGTATTCGGTCACCGCACGAGAGTATCGAAATATCGCCGTGCTCTAGGCTCGACTGCGACCGAGACTATTTGCAACAAGCTGGAGGACACGTGGCCAAGGACACCGACCGAATCGAGCGCGAGATCGAGGCCGCTCGCAATCAGCTCGCCAGCACCCTGGACGAGCTGAGCGTCCGTGCCAGCCCCAAGAACATCGTCGCCAACACCAAGCAGTCCGTGGTGGCCAAGCTCAACGAGCCGGCAGTGAAGTTCACCCTCCTCGGAGTGGGCGCAGTGGTGGCAGTTCTCGTGGTTCGCAGGATCTTCAACTGACCCGACAGGTGCTCCGACCAGCCGATTTCACATCTGGCGGCATCTGCTGTTAATGTTTCTCCCGCACCGCAGAGAACACGCGGTGCGGATCGGCGCCATTAGCTCAGTTGGTTAGAGCAGCTGACTCTTAATCAGCGGGTCCGGGGTTCGAATCCCTGATGGCGCACAACGAATGCCCTTGCCAGTGGAAACGCTGGCAGGGGCATTTTTTGTGGTGCATCACCGACCAAGACGTGGGTGTCGCACATCCGCGAATACAGAATGCGGACCCGCACTTCGGACCGCATACTGGCTCGCGACATGAGACTGCCTTTCGTCACCCTCGCCCTGTCCGTTCTTGTCGGGTGCCTCGTTCTCTCGGCCGCACCCGCCTCGGCGGCTCCAGACGGTGCCGATTTCTACAGTGAGCCCGTCGTCGGCCTGGAGGCATACGCACCCGGGTCCATCCTGCGCCGAGAATCCGTGCCACAGCTCGACGTTCTGGGATCGCACACCGAGCGCATTCTGTACCGGTCGGCCGATCCCCGCGATCGTGCGGTGGCTGTGTCGGGGCTGCTGGTCACGCCGACGCGTGCGTGGTCCGGCCCCGGGCCCCGGCCCGTGATCGCTTATGCGCCAGGCAGTTACGGGGTTGCCGATCGTTGCTCGGGCTCCTCGGAGCTGGGGCTGACAACCACGATGCCGGCACTGCTGCCACTACTGGCGCTGGGGTACCAGGTGGTCACGACGGACTATCAAGGGCTGGGAACCCCCGGCGAGTACGAGTTTCTGGGTCGGATCGCCAGTGCTCGCGCCGTGCTGGACTCGGCACGGGCTGCGGCAGGGGAGACCGACGCGCCTGTTGTGCTCTATGGATATTCGGCGGGCGGCGTCGCGTCGGCCGCGGCCGCGGAGCTCGCGTCCATTTACGCGCCCGATGTGTCCGTGGTCGGTGCTTTCGTCGGTGCCGCACCGACCGATCCTGTGCTGCGCGTCGAGGGCCAGGACGGCTCCGAGTCCGCCGCGACGATGCTGTACACGATCGGCGGTCTGATCGGCGCTCACCCCGACCGGGCCGAACAGATTCGGGCTCTGTTCAACGATCGAGGACGGGAAGCGCTCGATGCGGCACAGGATTTCTGCACGGTCGACGCTCTCACCTACGGACCGTTGCGATCCGAGGACCTCACTGCTGACGGCTCTTCCCTGGGAACGCTCATGACCGGGCCCGTGCTGGGTCCGATGACGCAGGAGAACACCATCGGGTTCACTGCGCCCGTCGCACCCGTGATGATCGTGCACGGCGTCCACGACACCTCCGTCGAGATCGAGCAGAGCCGAATCCTGGTGCAGCGTTGGCGCGCCGGAGGCGTCACGGACATCACCGTCCGAGAGTTCGACTTCGGAACCGATCTGGTACCCGCAGTCGACCACACGGCGGCGAACGTCGCTGCCTACCCCGAGCTGATCGGGTGGATGGATCGACTCGTCACACGGGCGTAGCTCGACGATCGAGGCGTCGTACGTGATGTAGATCACGCGTATCCGATGTGTGGTTGCTCCGTTCCGATTCGACTTATCGATCGTGCCGGATCACTTCACCGGCCAGTCGCAGGGTTCTACTGCCTCAGAGAAAGGGACCGAGAATGACCGTCACCGGAAACGGGGCCGCCGTATGAGTGGCCGCAGAAGTCTCTCCAGCCGACTCTTCGAGGGTCTGGGCCGCGTCACGTGGGGCTACGGCAAGCGGAAGCTCGACGAGCGTCGCGCACGCAAACGCGGACGCCGATAAGCCGAACGCTGGGTGTCCGATTTCGGCACCCTCGATCGGTACGGTGCACGTATGTACGGATTCGAGGTGGGCGACGGAGTCACACCGCTGAGTGGGCCGATGGCAGGTATGTACGGAACCGTGGTCTGGTTCTACGAGGACAAGCAGCAGTTGCTCGTGCGTTTCGGCGCATCACAGCAGATGTACTACGTGGCGGACGAGTTGACACGATGGGGCGAGTAGCTGCCCGCTCGACACCCATCGGAATAATTGAATCTTCACCGATGCTGTTGGAGTCGACCATCCCGAATCGAAAGGTCCCACCATGCATCTGGGCGTAGACAGTTTCGTCTCTTCCGTGACCGACCCGACCGACGGTCGGGTGATCGCTCCCGAGGAGCGAATGGGTCACCTACTGGAAGAGATCGCCCTCGCAGATCAGGTCGGGCTCTACTCGTTCGGTATCGGCGAGCACCACCGCAGCGAGTACTACGACTCGGCTCCGTCGATCATTCTTGCTGCAGCAGCCGCGCGGACCGAGAACATCCGGCTCGGCAGCGCAGTCAAAGTGCTCAGCGCCGACGATCCGGTCCGGGTCTTCCAGGAGTTCGCCACCCTCGATCTGATCTCCAAGGGCCGGATCGATCTCGTCGTGGGACGCGGATCCTTCACCGAGTCGTTCCCGCTGTTCGGTCTCGACCTGGCCGATTACGACTCGCTGTTCGCCGAGAAGCTCGACCTCCTGCTGCAGATCCGGGACAACGTCGAGGTGACTTGGTCCGGTCGGCACCGCCCGGCGCTGAACCGTCAGGGCATCTACCCACGTCCGCTGCAGGATCCGTTGCCGATCTGGGTCGGGGTCGGTGGGACTCCCGAGTCCTTCGCTCGCGCAGGGCTTCTGGGGCTCAGGCTGATGATCGCCATCATCGGCGGAGAACCACGACAGTTCGCCCCGCTCGTCGACCTCTACCGTCGCGCTGGAGCGCAGGCGGGCCATCCGCCGGAGCAGCTGAAGGTGGGCCTGCACGTGTTCGGCTTCGTTGCCGAGACCACGACGGCCGCAGCAGACACCATCTACCCCGGCTGGAACGAGATGTTCACCAAGATCTCTCGGGAGCGCGGATTCGCGCGGCCCAGTCGGCAGCAGTTCGATGCCACCGCCGGTCCTAACGGTGCGTTCTTCATGGGGGATCCGAAGACGGTGGCCGACAAGATTCAGCGAGTGAGCGAACAACTGGGCGGAGTGGATCGACTGTCGTTGCAGATGACCAATCCGCGGCTGGCACACAGCGACCTTCTGCGCGGCATCGAGCTACTCGGCACCGAAGTGGCGCCCCTGGTTGCCGGGGCGTAGCGGCCTCGACCCGAAATACCCGTCACACCGGTGGCCAAATGCCCTAGTGGCGCGTCGCCAGGGCAGCGATCGTGGGAGACGACGTAGAAACCGTCTTCGGCCAACGGAGGAACGATGGACCACACGATCGCGGCAACCACATTCGACGGACCGCTCGCGGTCGTGGTCGACGGCTCGCCCACGGACAAGGGGGTGGCCGAATGGGCGGCGCATTTCGCCCGGGCGGCATCGACATCGGTGCACCTCGTCCACGGTGCACCGAAGGACGAGTGGAGTGCGGCCGTCGCCGCCGAGCTGAACACCACCGACTTCCCGACGCGGCTGCGGCAAGAGGGTGAAGGCGTACTCGCCCGCGCCGTCGACGTCGTGCACGGAGTCGATCCCCAGGTGACGGTGGAATCGGAGGTGTCCGAACTGCCGGCTGCACGTATGGCGAAGGCACTCTCCGCGGACGCGGCGATGCTCGTCGTGGGCGCGTGCGAGTCGGGGCCGTTGCGCGACATCGTCTTCGGGTACTCGACGACGGCAATCGTCAACGCCGCGACCTGCCCGGTGCTGGTATGGCACGAGCGTCGCGACGACTCCGGAGCCGAGCCGGCCCCTGTCGCGGTGGGGGTCGATGGATCGGAGCCATCGAAGCGCGCACTGTCGGCAGCGTTCGAGATGGCGAGCATCCTGGGTGCGGAACTGCTCGCCGTCCACGTGGGTGCCGTGCACGAAACCGATCAACTCGACTACGGCCCCTCGGTCGACTGGCAGCACCTTCGTGAGGCAGAACGAAAGTGGTTGCAGGCCAACGTCGACACCTACCGGGACAAGTATCCGACGGTGCCGGTTCGGGCGGTGTCCGTCGGTGCCTCGGCGGCACACGAACTTCGGTCGATCTCCGCGACGTCCCAGGTGTTGGTAGTGGGAAGCCGCGGCCGAAATCGTTTCACAGCAGCGATACTGGGATCAGTGAGCCAGAACTTGGTGCATCACTCCGAATGCCCGGTTCTGGTGGTGCACTGACAACTCCGCCTAGTTCGAGACCCATTCCATTTCGTCGACGCCTGCGACAGGCGTCAGCAGGGAACGGACTTCACCGGCGTACATGGTGCGTTTGATCTCGCCCAGTACCTCACCGCGGGTGCTGGCCAACGCGGCTGCGCGGGCGATGGCGTCGTCGCGCACACGCTCCTGCGTCGAGACGGCGTCGACCAGACCGAGCGCCATGGCGTCGCCACCGCCGTAGCGACGTCCGGTGGTGAGCGCCTCGTGAAAGGCGTGCGGAGCCAACCGCGCCCGCACCATGTCGACGGTTCCGGGGCTGTAGGTCGCACCGATGTTGACGCCGGGGAAGCACAGGAAGCCTCGATCGGAACGCATGATGCGGTGGTCGTGTGCCATCACGAAGAACGCGGCACCGCCATAGGTGTGCCCCTGCATGGCGGCGACGGTCTGCATCGGGAACGTCAGGAAGCGCACCAGCATCTCCTGCACGGTGCCGATGAACCGATTGATCTGATCGAGGTTGTCGGCACCCCACGACAGATCTACGCCGGTGGAGAAGAACTTGCCGGTTGCCGTCGTGACCAGGGCAGCCGGGCCGGAGGAGGACTCCACCTCGTCGAGCAGTGCATTGATCTCGGCAACCCAGTCGGGGCTCATGCGATTTTCGCTGTCTTCGACGCCCCGAGTTCCGAGGTTCAGCACGAACACGTCCGCAACGCGATCCAGGTATGGCATATCCCGAACGTACCCAGTTTTTCTTGTTCTAGCTCACAACGCGAACCACGTGGCGATTTTCAGGACGAGGAGGTGGCCGACCGACGACGAATCAACTCGCGATGACCGTAGGTGGCACCGAGAATGTCCTCGCGATCTGCAACCGACGACCCGACTGCACCGGCCACCGTTCCCAGCGACGCAGCGAGCCACGCGAGGGAGAAGTAGTCGCCCAGAGTCGCGGTACGACCGATCTGCATTGCCAGGAATTCCGGTGAGATCACGACCGCCGCCGAGCCCAGCACCACGGCGAACAACAGCGCGTACATACAGAGAGCGCCGGTCAGAACGGTTCCGACGGTGGCCGCGTTGTACATCCAGCGGTCGATCGTGGAACTTCGGAACGATCGCCTCTCCCACAGGCCGTTGGGAAAGATGACCCAGACGGTCATGGCGATCACTGCGGTGAGCCCGATCATGGCCAGTCGGCCGAGGCTCATCGACGCTGCCATCTGCCAGATGCTGGCATAGAACACGCCGAAGGCGGACGCCGCGCTCGCGGCAGCGAGTGCGCCTGACAACGTCGGAACCAATCGCCACGGACGATTGCACCGAATGATCCCCGACACCAACCTGATTCGACCGAAGATGCTCGACGTCAGCAGCACCTCGTCGCCCTCCTCGGAATCACTGGAAGCCCAGCGAGACTTGAGGTACCTCCGCGGTGGTCGAGACGAATCGTCGGCTTCGATCAACTCGTGCAACACGGCCAGTGCAGCCGAGACGGCACGTCGTCGAACTGCCAGCGTTCCGAAGGAGGGCACGTACAGAGCGCCGGTCGTACCGTCACGGGTCTCGGCGATCACCGGACGCGACCCGAGACGGCGAGGAACCTCCGACACACACAACACGATGTCGTAGTCGGCGTCGGCCTTCACCGACGCGAGCCACTGTCCCAGCGGGGCCGCACCGGTTGCGGTGGGCGGGAGTGGCACCGATGCTCGGGACACGCGGATCTCTCGCCGCTGCCCGTCGATTTTCGCGTGATCGGGCAACTTGGCGACAATGGCAGACGCCACCGTCGCCGCGAAGCCGTCGTCGCTGACCACCCCCACCGAGAGCGGCGCGTCGTTTGCGTCGGTGGTGTCGTCGTTGCCGGTGGTGTCTCGGCTTGCCGATTGCGGTCGATCCGAATGCATCCCGATCGCTTACCCGATGGAACTCGAAACACACACCCGATCCGCGACGTCGAGCGAGGTTTGTCGCCGTGCAGACCGGGTAGCGCCTCGACACGAACCAATGAAAGGAAGTTCCGATGCCGGCGAAGAAGAGCGAAACCGAAGACCAGCCACAGCTGAAGGACCAGGGCCTGTACGACAAGCTCCGCGAGGAAGGCAACTCGAAGGAGAAGGCCGCCCGCATCTCGAACGCTGCCGCGACGAAAGGGCGAGATCAGATCGGTAGGAAGGGTGGAGAATCCGGATCCTACGAGGACTGGACGGTCGACGAATTGACCGAGCGAGCCAAGGAATTGGGTCTCGAGGGCTATTCCAAGCTGAACAAGGAAGAGCTGATCGACGCGTTACGCAAGCACTGATTCACCGCGGGCGAAGAGACGAGTAGTACTCCTGCTGTGATGGGTAGTAATCGTCGAAACTCGGGTGCGGGTCGCCGTTTCCGGCGGCGATGAACATGTCGAGGTAGTACTCCCACCCCGGTCCGATGTCGCCCAGACCGTCCGTGCTCGTGCAGCTGTGCACAAGCACGAGAACGGTCGCAGGGCCTGTCTCGGTCAGACGGACCTCCAGTGGCCATTCGACTTCGCCGGTCATCCGCACTGCCAGGAGGCCCGGCGGCTCACACGCGTCGATGATCATGTCCGACGCGGGCGCATCCTCCTCGAATGCCATCGTGACGCGAATGGTGTTGTGCGAGATCCGCTCCCACGGACCGAACCACTGTGCCGTCCAGGACGATTCGGTGAGGCGTGCCCACACGTCCTCACGCGGAGCCGAGATGGTTCTGGTCAGCTCGAGAGCGACGCCGGTGTCGGTGCTGCGCAACGTTCCTGTGGGGGTAGGTGCCATCGACCGATTATGCATCTCGGTCAGCTCGGGGCGTAGAGCTTCTCCACCAGGCCGAGGGTCCACAGCGCGGTCAGTGGGCCGCCGTCGTTGGTGAACTTGTCGGTCCGGACGATGCGGTCGGTGCGCACCGCCGGCAATCCGGTCCAGAGCGGGTTGGCGTTCATCGCCTGCAGATCCTGCTCGGACGTGATGGCGGCAATCATGGCCACCGCGTCGGATGCGGCAGTGACATTCTCGGGGCCGTACTCGATTTCGGGATCGGCGTCGTTCCAAGCGGAGGCGAACCGGGCTCCCACGTCTCCGAGCACGATGGACGGCACTCGTTGCCTGCCCACCGAAATTCCACCTTCCTCGGACGTACTGATCGGCAGGACCGCGGTGTTCGCGATCGCGTCGGCATGCCGCACGATGAGCTCGTCGACGCGAGAGTCGTACTCGGCCACGATCGTTGCCGCTCGGTCCTGCAGGTTCAGTGCATCACCTACCGTGGTCACGTCCTGTTGCCAGCTGACACCGCTGCCGGTGGA
This sequence comes from Rhodococcus sp. IEGM 1372, assembly GCF_030056835.1. Classification (NCBI taxonomy): domain Bacteria; kingdom Bacillati; phylum Actinomycetota; class Actinomycetes; order Mycobacteriales; family Nocardiaceae; genus Rhodococcus; species Rhodococcus sp. IEGM 1372. Next base: position 50,965 of record NZ_JASHKS010000024.1, read on the forward strand.
CCCCACCGGCAGCACCGGTGCGATGTCGCTGAGCTGGCCGTATATCTCCTCGACCACTTCGTCGCGCCCGATGATCAGATCCGGCGCGACTCGCGCGACCGCCTCGAGGTCGACCGTGTTGCGGGGATACAGCTCCGGCACGCCGTCGGCGAGCAACATCCGAGTCGGTTCGGTCAGCGGCCCGGCCATCTCCGGCGGAGCCTCGGTTTCCACCGGCATCCCGACTATGGGTAGGTCGAAGGCCAGCGCGATGTCGAGATCGCGTCGGCCGTCGATCACAACCACCGAGTCGATCCGTTCCGGCACCACGATCGTCCCGAACTGTGTGGTGACCGGTCGGCCTGCCGCGTCGTCCGCCGGCTCGGCAGCGGAACTGCACGACGTGATCAGCGATACGGCAACAAATGCGGCAACGGTTACGGGCGCGAGGGGGAGAGTCTTCACTAGTTAAGTAAAGCAAACCTAAGTCGGAAGTGAAGAACCGGTCAGTCGTCGAACTCGATGCGGACCGAGATCGGATCGGTCTGGAGCGCTCGGAAGCCGGCTCCGATGATGCGTCCGAGGACGGGATTGCCGGAGAACGACCGCGCTCTGACGACGACATCGTCATCGGGAACGAATGTGGCTGTGCCGGTGCGCCATCGGTTGCCCACGCGAATTCGGATTCTGGGCTCGTCTGTGATGTTTGCGCCCCAACCGGACCTGGTGCCGTGCTGCGACACCAGCCACGCACCGGAATCGTCGAATGCCGCCGACACCGGCACGCGACGGGCGAGCCCGGTCTTGCGTCCTATGGTCTCGAGGTCGGTCACCAGGGAGGTCGTCACTCCCAGCGACGTCAATCCGTTCTCGATGGGATTGGCGACATACTTTCCGATCAAGCGCTCGCGGCGAAACTTCGTCACGGCAGCAGAGGTGTCCACCCGAGCGGAGCTTCGACGATTACGGAACGCGTCCCAGCCGTTGCGCTGCAGCATCGTGGCCGCAGTCTTCCATGCCGGGCGGCTCGAATTCGGCTGCCGCCCAGCGCCGATGAGCTGCAACTGGTCGGTGTGCCACTGCAGATCGAGAGCGCCGTTGATCTGCTTGAACGCGCTGGACTTCGACGGGACGCGCAGAGCCACGCGCGGCGATTCGACTCGATCGACTGTGCCGTCGACCAGTGATGTCGCGACGGCCGGGGCGAGGGCAGTCGGACGGCCGAGACCGACCATGTCGCACTCACCCGATTGCACTGCCGCGCTCATGACCGAGCGGGTACGGAAGCCGCCGGTGACCGCCAGTGGCACTGTTCCGGCCGCGTCGCGCACGGTCCGCGCGTACTCCAGGAAGTACGCCTCCCGATCGCGGGTGCTCGCGGTGCCCATCATCGCGGGTGATTCGTAACTGCCACCGCTGATTTCGATCAGATCTATCGATTCCCGAACGAGATGCTCGACGGTGATGCGTGATTCTTCCTCGCTGAACCCGCCGCGTTGGAAGTCCGCCGAGTTCAGCTTGATTCCCACCGCGAAACTCGGCGACACCGCCGCTCTGATTGCGTGGACGACTTCGATCACGAACCGCATGCGTCCGTCGAGGTCCCCGCCCCAGGCGTCGTCGCGCATGTTCGACAGAGGGGAGAGGAACTGCGACACCAGGTAGCCGTGCGCACCGTGGATCTGGACGCCGTCGAAACCGGCCGTCTCGGCCACGGCCGCCGCGGTGGCGAATCGGCCGATGATGTCGTGAATCTCGTTCTCGCTCAACGCGCGAGGTGCCGGGATACCCGGAATGTTGGGGGCGATGGCGGACGGTGCTACGGGCTTGGTGCGAGTGACGATCGGATTGGCCTGCCGGCCAGGGTGATTGAGCTGCATCCAGATGGGGGCACCGCCGTCGGACGTCGCTTTCGCCCAACGGGCAAGCGCTTCACGGTCTCGGTCGTCCTCGATGACGACATTGCCCGGTTCGCCGAGATGGGACCGATCGACCATCACGTTGCCGGTCACCACCAGGCCGTAGCCGCCGGCACCCCACTGGCGGTACAGCGTTTCGAGGCGGGAGTCCGGGCCGTGCTCGGCGGTGGACAGTCCTTCGCTGAGCGCTGCCTTCATCACACGATTCGGCAGGATCTGCCCGCAGGCGAGGGTGAGCGGGCTGCTCAGGTCGATCACGTCGGTGTCAGGGGACATGCGTTGCTCCGGTTCCGGGACTGCGGCTCCAGCTATGATGGACAACATAGCTACAGAACGACTGTAGGTGTAACGAGACGTCACGTCAATCATTGTGGCGTCCGTGGGAGGGGTTCGGATGACGAATCGAAGCAGTGCTCGGGACGACATGCTGCGCAGCGCTGCCCAGCTGTTTCGTCGACGCGGCGTCGACGCCACCTCGCTGGCCGACGTTATCGATCACGCGGGCGCTCCCCGCGGCTCGATCTATCACCACTTTCCCCGCGGCAAGCCTCAGCTGGTGGAAGAGGCGACGCGTACTGCGGGAGCCGAGATGAGCGCGATGATCTCGGCCGGCCTGGCGTCGGCCGGTCCGTCGGCGACCGTACGGGCCATTCTCGAGGGATTCCGCAGCGAACTGCTGGCCACGGATTTCGTGGCGGGGTGTCCCGTCGCGCCGGCCGCGCTCGAGGGGCTGCATGCGCCGCAGGCCGTTGCCGCGGCGGGTGAGTCCTTCTCGTCCTGGGAGGACGTGATCGCGGCGTCCCTGTGGCAGCGCGGATTGACTCGCGAGCGGTCGTACGCGTTGGCGACCTTTGCGATCGCGGCCATCGAAGGTGCGCTGATCATGGCCAAGGCGCAGCGCTCGACCACGGCTCTGGATCGGACCGAGGGGGAGTTGTCGGCGCTGCTCGAGGCGGTTCTGGAGGCCTCGGCGGGCCGCTGACGTCGACCGGGAAGAGTCGGGCGATGTTGCTATAACTATCAGTTACAGCTAACTTCCCTTCATGAACTATGCCGACCGTCATAGTCGAAGGGATTCCGATGTCGTCACCCACCACCTCCAGTCAGCCAGTGAAGTTGCCGCAGTTCCGTCGGCGATGCCTCGCGCTGATCGTGATCTGCGCAGCCGAGCTGCTCGTCGTGCTGGACAACACCGTCGTCAACGTCGCGCTGCCCTCGATGGGACTGCAGCTACGTGCCGATATGAGCGGCCTGCAGTGGGTCGTCGACGCATACACATTGACGTTCGCCGGACTGCTGTTGGCGTTCGGTCACCTCGGCGATCGCTACGGCCGCAAGAAGGTCATGATTTTCGGGCTGGCGGGCATCGCTGTGATGTCGATCGGCGGCGCTGTCGCCGCCGATCTGGGACAGGTGATCGCGGCGCGAGCGGCCATGGGAGTGTGTGCGGCCGCAGTGTTTCCGGCGACCCTTGCCCTGATCATCAACATCTTCACCGATGCCAAGGAGCGAGCGCTGGCCATCGCGGCCTGGACTGCCATGGCGGGCTTTGCCATCGCAATCGGCCCGACTGCCGGTGGGTTTCTGCTCGAGCACTTCTCGTGGCACTCGGTGTTCTGGATCAATGTTCCTGTGGCACTGCTCGTTCTGGTGGCCGCGCTGGCCTGCGTACCGGAGTCCAGAGCAGAGCACGTCGGGAAGTACGACCCCCTGGGTATTGCGCTGTCGTTGGCCGGCATCACCGTGCTGGTCTGGGCGATCATCGAAGCGCCACACAACGGTTGGCTGTCTGCAACGAGCATCGGAGCCTACCTGGCAGGATCGGCAGCCATCGTCGCGTTCGTGTGGTGGGAGCTGCGGACACCGTCTCCGGTACTGGACCTGAACCTGTTTCGGAACCGGCGATTCTCACTGCCCGCCTTGGCCATTGCCGTGGCGTACTTCGGTATGTTCGGCTTCCTGTTCATGATCACCCAGTACTTCCAGGGTGTGATGGAGTTGACCCCACTGCAGTTCGGCGTTCACTCACTGCCCTTCGCAGTATCCATCGCCATCGGTGCGCCGCTGGCGACGATCATTGCGCAACGCATCGGAACCACGGCGGTGATCGTTTTCGGGCTGATGGTGATGAGCATCGGGATGTTCATCGCAGGTCAGGTGGAGGTCGAAACGCCCTATCTGGGGCCGGTTCTCGTTTCGATGGTGCTGATGGGCCTCGGCTTGGCGATCGTGCAGGGCCCTGCCACCGAGTCGATCATGTCCTCGGTGACGCTCGACGAAGCAGGTGCGGGCTCCGCGGTGAACGACACCACCCGAGAGGTCGGCGGAACGCTCGGAGTTGCCGTGCTCGGATCGATCGTCGCGTCGATCTACACCTCACAGGTGAGTCCGAAGATCGACGCGATACCCGACGCGATCATGGAGCCCTACCAAAAGGCGTTCGCTCGCGAAACGGTCGTCAGCGTCATCGAAATCGTGAAAGCGCCCACCGACCCGATCTTCGCGACGCAGAAGGCCGACCTGATCCACGCGATGAAAGCGGCCTCGCTGGAGGGCTTCAGCTCGCGTCGTTCGTGACCGTCGGTGCCGCTGTGGCATGTGCGCTTGCCGTCGCATTGTTCCTACCGTGGCGACGACCCGAGGGAAACGGTGTGCTACTTGCGTGGCGCGACACCGCAGAGGGCGACAAGATCAGTTGAACGGCGTGCCGCCGGTGACCGCGATGGTCTCGCCGGTGATGTAGCTCGACTCGTTCGATGCCAGGAAGACGTATGCCGGTGCCAGCTCTGCGGGTTGACCCGGCCGTCCCAGCGGGACGGTCTCGCCGAACTTCTCGTACTTCTCCGCCGGCATTGTGGCCGGGATCAGCGGCGTCCAAATAGGCCCGGGTGCAACGGCATTGACGCGAATTCCGCGTTCGGCGAGATCTCCGGCGAGACCCTTGGTGAACGCCACGATTCCGGCCTTGGTGGTGGCGTAGTCCATCAACTCGGGAGAGGGATTCGATGCCTGGATCGAGGTGGTGTTGATGATGGTGGAACCCGCGTCCATGATTTCGGCAGCGCGTTTCGAGATCCAGAACAGGGCGTACAAGTTGGTCTTGAGTACGCGATCGAACTGCTCGGTGGTGATGTCTGCGATGCCGCCCATCTGCGCCATCTGAAACGCGGCGTTGTTGACGACGATGTCGAGCCCGCCGAGAACCTCGGACGCGGTGTCGACCAATTGCACGCACTGCGACTCGTCGGTCAGATCACAGGCGATGGCTCTACCGGCGCGGCCCGCTCCCTCGATGAGGTCGACGGTGGTCTGCGCGTCCGGACCTTCGGATTCGAGGTGTGCAATGACGACGTCGGCACCCTCGCGCGCGAATGCCAGTGCAACGGCACGGCCGATACCCGAGTCGCCGCCGGTGACCAATGCTTTACGGCCGTGCAGGCGATCCGATCCACGGTAGGAATCCTCGCCGTGATCGGGAGCGGTGACCATGTCGCGGGTCAGTCCGGGGTGCTCGAGACGACCCTGTTCGGCCCGATCGGGCATCGGAAACGCGGTGGTCGGGTCGGATTTGCTGAACTGGTCGGACATTGTCGATCCTTGCCTCGGTGTGCGTGAAATGCTCCACGCGGCAAGTCGAACGAGCCGCTTCGATTCCGTGGAGACGACTCGCGGCACATGTGCCGTCCGGAGTCGCTGTCCTCCTCGGGTTTGCCGAATCGGCCGGACCGCAAACCTCCACCGGTCAGGCGGCGCGCGGATCCGCCCCGATCGTCGCCGCGCCCAGTGCGTCGAGAACGATGCGCGCGGGCCGCGTCGGAGCGAAGACCTCGAGGCGGCCCGCGCTGCGTGCTACAGCGTCGAGGACCACGCACGCAGACCCCGAGTACATGAACGTCACTGCCGACAAGTCGAGCAGCACAACGGATTCACCGCGTAAGGCCTCGTCGATCGCCTGCGCCAGATCGGCACGAGACCCATGGTCGAGATCGCCCGTCGCGCGGACGACAGTCAGACGAGGGGAGTAGAGCTCGGTGCCGATGAAGTAATGAGCGTTGCCGCGCCCGACACGTGCGAGGCGAGAATCGAAGTGGTCGGTGACAGTCACGGTGCGAACCTCTCAGTTCGGATGGCCTAACGACCGACGTGCACGGGGCGGAACCCGAGGGCTACAGGTTCCAGTGCATGCCGTGCGGCAATCCTGACAGCGCAACGTCACCGAATCGAGGCCTGATCATCACGGACCGATAGCTAGTCGGTAACGAAAAGGTAACGGCAGATGTGACGCCGCTGAGCGTCTTTCAGGGCAGGTCGTTCAGGGCAGTGTGTGGCCTGCCGTCCGGAACAGGCGGTACCACTCCTGCCTGGTCAGGCGTAGGTCCGAACCGCCGGCGGCTTCGACGACTCGATCGGGATTCGTGGTTCCGAGCACAACCTGAATATCGGCCGGGTGCCTGGTGATCCAGGCCGTTGCCACCGCCGACGGGGTCGAGCCGTGTACGTGGGCGATCTCGTCCAGTGCCACGTTCAGATCGGGATAGTTCTCGCGGTCGCCCACGAACACACCGGAGGATGTCCCGCTCTGGAACGGTGACCACGCCTGCAGGGTGATGCCGCGCGTTCGCGCGTAGTCCAGCAAACCGTTGTCGCGGTCGATCGACTGATCCTCGGTGCCCATGTTGGCGGTCAGGCCCGCCGCGATCAACGGCGAGTGCACGATGCTCAGCTGTACTTGATCGAACAGAATGGGTTGATTCACAGCAGTTTTCAGCAACTCGATCTGGCCGGGTGTGTGATTGGAGACGCCGAAGCCGAGGACCTTGCCCGACGCGTGCAGGTGGTCGAATGCTGCTGCAACCTCTTCCGGCTCGACGAGGGTGTCCGGCCGATGCAACAGAAGGGTGTCCAGGTGGTCGACGCCGAGGGCCTCGAGTGACGCCTCGACCGTAGTGACGATGTGATCCTCGGAGAAGTCGAACCAGCCCTCGCGAATGCCCACCTTGCTCTGAATGCTGATGCGCTCGCGCTGCGACGGGGTCAACGTCACCGCATCGCCGAATCGTTTCTCGCACGTGTGCGGTGACCCGCCGTAGATGTCGGCGTGGTCGAACACCGTCACGCCCACGTCGAGCGCGGTGGCCACCAATCTCCTGATCCGGTCGTCGTCCAGATCGGTGATTCGCATGAACCCCAGCACGATGCTCGAGACTTCGGTCCCGGTGTGGGGGAGGGAGAAGGTTCGCATGTCGGTTACTCGAACTCCAGACGCATGGATTGGGTGGTTGCCTGCAGCAGCAGGGCGAAGCCGGTGAAGGAGATGACGATCGGAGCCCACAGAACCACTGCCACGAACGTATCCACACCGCGTTCGACGACGATGTAGACCGCGACGACCGTGGTGCCGAGCAGGCAGAGAGCAATGTGGGTGGCCAGCCGCCACTTGTCGAAGAAGAAGCCGGCAAGCATGCCGATCGGGATGAGGAACGCGCATTTGCCGAGCGTGACCTCGGGTGCGAAATCTGCCGTGATGGTGGCACCGAAAATTGCGAAGTTGGCGATGACGACGAAGGCGAACGCCTGTCCGAGCGTCGGCCATGGACCGAACCACCAGAACGCGCCCATGATGTACGCGGCGATCATGCACGTCCACTGCACGATCGACGGGATCGCCGTCGTGGCTCCGTAGCCGAATGCGAGCTCGAGGGTCACGACCACAGCCATGGCCAGGGCTGCAGCGGAGACGATGCGTTTGACGGCGGTGGTCAACGCGAGGCTGGTCATGACGCCGATACACCATTGATAATGCTCGTTGGATCTCGTCACGGCGCGAGTCATATCAGCCCCCATCGTTCCCATCGGGCCCCGATTCAAACACAGCCGTCGGGGCCGGGGGTCGGCTTCGTTCGATTTCCTAACCGAATACGCGCGGTCGGGCGGTCTGTCAGTCGGTGAGACGGTGCAGAAGTTCGGGCAGTGTCCGGCCGATGTCGTGGCGGCTGGCAACACGGTGTCTCGCAGTGTCCCCGAGTGCGCGTCGTCGGTTCGAATCGCCGATGACCGTGGAAATGGCTGCGGCAAGGGCTGCTACGTTGCCGGGTTCGACGAGAATTCCTGCACCGTCGGCGAGGAACTCGTGGGTGCCGCCGTGGTCGGTTCCGATCACCGGCAGCCCGTGTGACATCGCTTCGAGCACCGACAACGGACCCGCCTCCGGCGACGTGCTCGAGGAAACGACCACGTCCCACCTCTGTAGCGCCGATTTCGCGTCCGTGTGCCCGAGGAACTCGACACGACCCGCGAGGTCCGATCGAGACGCTCGCTCGTGAAGTTCTGCGACGTAGTCACGATCACCGGGGAAGCTGCCGCCGGCGAGTTCGACACGGATCTCGGGGAGTGTGGCCACGGCGTCGAGCAGAACTCGATGGCCCTTCCACGGCGTGAGGAGGGCAAGTATGCCGACGACCGGCGGGGCGTGCAGCTCACCGCCGAAACGCGGAACCGGCCATGGAACTCCGTTGTGTGACACCACGACCGGGAGTCCGGCCGCGCGCAGGGGTACAGCGGTGGCTTCCGATACCGAGACTGCGACGCGAACGGCCGACCGTGCGAACCGCACCACCACGCGCTGCTTGGCAGAGGTCATGGTGTCGTGGACGAGCCACGACGCACCGCGAGGAGGACGGGCCAACCGTGCGACCGGGAGCGCGAAGAGTGAGTTCACGACGGTGACGGTGCCCGGCGCCCGGGCAACCGTACGCACCGCGCGGGCTGCGGTGACCCACCGCGCCGACATGCGTGCCGCTGCGACGCCTCGGGCGGCTCCTCGTTCACCACCGAGCCCCAGCTCGCCGATGGGGATGTGTCGCGTCGTCGTGGGCACTCGGTCGGTCAGGGGGCCGGGGGGACAGGCGATCACAGTGTCGTAGCCGCGGCGATCGGCCTCGTCTATCAGATCCAGTAGCACCTTCTCGGCACCGGATACCTGCCCGGTGTGGGCCAGGAACAGCACTGTCGATCCAGAGGTCATGATCGAGCCCCGTCTGTGCTGTGAGGGTGATTCGACATCGGTATTCCCACGTCAGAATGCATCTCGGAGTAGCGCGACGGGGTCATCGCACATGCGCCGCAGTGCTGCGTCCACCACACCGACGTCGATCATCTTGCTGCAGAACGATGCCGTGTAGGTCCGCCCACCCGCAATCTCGGCAATGAGCATGGTGCAGCCATCCGGGCCGTCGGGCTCGAGTGATGCTGCCATCTGCGGCGGCCTGCCGTCGTCGGCCCAATCGAGGTGGTCGAAGACGCGCAGTCGCCCGAGGTCGCTGACGGCCAACCTCAAGGTCTCGGGAACCTCGACGACCGAATCGGTCTGCGCGCGAGCGGAAGACCGAAATCGCGTCGCAGCATCGCGCAGTAGCGACATTCCCAACACCGCTATCGGCCATCCCGATTCGATCACCTCGCGCATTGCCGCAGTGATACCGACGGGTGTCGTGCCCGAAGGGAGGTGAAGCGGAATGCCGACGGCAAAGTTCCCGTGCGAACTCTGCTGCGACGGATCGAGATAACGCCTGCTGTTGAACAACACCATGATGTGATCGTCGACGTCGACGCCCTCGGCCCGCAGCGCTGCGCTCCACAGCGCTGTCGAGATCGACGCGGCGGTCGCTCCCGGCATGTACTCTGCCGTCCAGTGCTTGAGTTCGTCCACTCGGGTTCGGTTCATGTACCCGGCGCGGCTGACTTTCGCTGACTCCCAGTTCTCGATTCTGCGACGTGGAGCAGAATCGCCGTCGGCCTCGGCTCGGTGGCGACCGCGCAACTTCCAGAAGTCCGCCAATGTCTTCGGTTTTCGAGAATAGTGACGCCACAGCGCTTTCCACGTTGCGCTGGCCGGTAATCCTGTCGCGAGCGCGGGAACCAAGGTTCCATCGGCGTCGTCGGAGAAAGCCGCCAGCATCATGACGCCGATTTGGCCGTCGCCGATTCCGTGCGAGTAGTCGACAGCGAGATGGTCCTCGAACACGATCACCTCGAGCGGTCCTCTCGCACCGTCTCGCCGTCGAATGTCGGTGAGCATACGGCCCAGATCGTCGGTGGCTCCGGTGCCGGCCGTGACGTTGTCTCCGGCGATGTCGCTGCGGTAGCGCCATTGTCGTGTATCCGACCGCGGTTCGAGCGCAACGTGGGGTGTCCGGGCGACTCGTTCGGCGGCGCGCAGCGTTGCGCGTGTGCGCTCGATGTCCAGGCCACGAACGGGGCCGACGGCAGTCACTATCCGGGTGTCGGCGAAGACTCGGTCCAGTGCGGTCGAACGATATCGGCGTTCAGCGGACCGCATCGACTACCTCCTGCATCCGACTGCGGAACTGGGCCCTAGAGAAACCCTCTGCCCACGTGCGAATCTCCCTGCGGTCGAAGTCTCCGGGAGCGAACGAGCGCATGGCGTCGGCGAATCCGGCGACGACTTCCTCGTCCGACCCCGGTGGCACATGCACTCCGGTCTTTCCCGGTACGACCGAGTCCATGGCACCGCCGTCGCCCAGCGCAATCACGGGAGTCCCGCAGGCCATGGACTCGACGGGGACGATGCCGAAGTCCTCCACTCCCGGCATCAACAGGGCCCGCGTCGTTCGGTGCAGTTCGAGGAGTTTCTCGTGTGAAACTCGGCCCAGGAAGGTCGTTTTCGGACCGGCGAGTGCACGGCAGGCGTCCATTGCTCGTCCGTCTCCGGCCACCACGAGCGGAACGTCGGCCTCGGCAGCGGCCCGGACTGCGATGTCGGGCCGCTTGTAGGGAACGAGGCGACCGGCGAGGAGGAAGAAGTTCTCTCGCTCGACGGACGGATCGGGAACGAAGCCCTCGGTGTCGACGGGGGGATGGACAACCACTGCGTCGTCACGGCCCCACCAATCCTCGATGCGACGTGCGACTGCAGTCGAATTGGCCACCACGGTGTTCAGTTTCGGGGCGGCAGCGATCTCGCATCGACGGGCAACGGCCGACAGTGCCGTCAGTATCGCTGCTCCTGCTCGTCCGCCACCTTCGCCTGCGCGTAGTTCGGGGTCCCAGGCCCATCGCGCCGGGCTGTGTACGTAGGCGATCACCGGGGAGTCGGTGGCGAACACGGCTTGAGTGGCGAATGCGTGGTGACTCACCACGACTGCATCGAAACCGTCGAGCGGCATGCGCCGAAAGGCGAGCGGCATCATCGGCAGAACGGGTGCGTACGACCGTTGGCCCAACGCGTTGTACACGCGATTGAGGGCGGTCGTGTGCGGCTCCCGGCCGATTCCCGACGGAACCCCGGCGGGCCGAGAGATGGGCGCGAACACTTCGGCCGCAGGCCAGTGCAGCGCGAGCTGTTCGATGACGTGCTCGGATCCGGCGATCTCGGTGAATCTTTCGTGTACGACGGCAATTCTGTCAGCTGGCATGGCGTTGGCCTTCCGGTGCGATCGTCTGCGCGGTCTGTTCCACCCGTCGGGTCGAGTTCTTGCTCTGCAGGACCAGATGCACGGGAATGTCGAACTCGTCGAGCTGCCGCAGCGCGGCGGTTGCCGCCTTCTTGTCGCGTCCACGTGTCGACACCAACACCACGACGGTCTCGACGTCGCCCACGTCGGTGTGCTGCCACCACTGCTCCGACAACCCGAATTCTTCGGTGACCCGAGGACGTTCGCCTGTCCGATCCGGATCGTGAGTCGAGGCCGTCACAGCGCCCTCGCCGACCAACAGGACGATCACGTTGTCGCCCTTGGGTGCAGCGTGTCGAGCACCCCTGGAAGCGGCGCGATCGCCGCGTTCGAGCGCTGCGATTCGCGCGGCCACGGCGGGCGGCATGGTGTCGCTCGCCGTCGGGTCGAATTTCGCTCCGTATTTGCGAGACACCCGACGAGCCCAGGACCGAGAGGGCTTGCGTCCGAGACGTCCTCGCAGCAACACGATCAGTTCGGCTGCAACGATCAGTGCGGCGAGCCCGGCGACGAGTGCCTCCGAGACCGGTTTGGGTGACACCGGTGTGGTGCTCTGGTCGGGGTTCGACAGCACGACCAGTCGGTCTCCGCCCGCAGTGGCCTCCAACTCGCTCAGGCGGGTGCGCAGTTCGGCCAGTTCCGACACGGATGCGGGCCGGCTCGGGTCGTCGGCGGGCAGAGCGTCCACTCGCGCCTGTTGCGCGTCGATCGCGGACTGCGCTTCGTCGGTTCGCTCTCGCGAGTCACGAATCGCGTTGGCAGTGCTGGTACTTGCCATCGTCGACACCATCGCGCGAGCCAGATCTGCGGCGAGCTCAGGAGAACGGGTCGTCACCGTGACGGTCAGCAGTGCAGGTGAAGTACCGGGGGAGAGTTCTACGCTCGACGCCAGCTCGGCAGCGTTCAGTCCGGAGTCGACCTGTGTGAGGACCTGATCGAGCACGCTGCGATCGGTCGCCAATTCCACGAACGGTGCGCGCATCTGCTCGATGAACGCGTCACCGGGAACGAGGCTTTGGGCCGGTTCGATCTCGGCAATGACCGACGCGGCGTACTGCTTTTCGGTGAGTTCGCTCCTGAGGTAGAACACGCCCGCACCCACCAGCACAGCAACGATCACGGCGGGCAGCAGTGCCCGGCCGAGTTCTCGCATGTGTCCCGCGAGGTCGATAGGTGGGGGCACGTCGCCCCGGTGTACGGCATCGTGGACGGACATCAACCGTGTACCCTTCCGTCGTCGATGCGAGCGGACGTACCGCTTCGGAGATTCGTGGAGCCGACAGGCTCGATGATAGCCGGGCTCGTATGCCGTTCGCGTAGCCGTGCCGCTCGTGAATGAAACTGCACATCAACAACATTCGAAGAACGGGCACAACGGTCTTCTACCTTCGTGAAACCCGACTTCGACTCCGCAGGGCGGGGTCCGAATCGGGCGATGTGTCCGGTGTGTCGATGGTCATTCGGAACGCGCACGGTGACGTCCTTTCTCGGCCGGTCCCGGAAGTGGTGACTCGACGAGTCCGATGGCGACGAACACGTATAGCAAGAGTGCGACCAGCAAGGCTGCCGCAACCGAGACGAGCAGCCACAGGCCCGGATAGTGCTGCACCAGGAACCAGCCGCCGACCGTAGTGGCTGCGGTGACCACCAGTATCACCGAAATGGATTGCACGGGAAGCAGTCCGGATATGGGCATGCTTCGCGCGATCACGATCCACAGCAGAACGAGAGTGGTGCCGATCGTCACGACGGTGGAAACAGCGGCTCCGTCGTACGACATCCGCGGGATCAGGAACAGATTCAACCCGACGTTCAGGGCCAGACCGACCAGTGCCACCACGGGGTAGTGTCGCTGCATTCCGGCCGACGCGAGCAGGAAGATTCCCAGCATCACCAACGACATCAGCGCCGCGCCTATGACGAGTAATCGGGCTGCGTGAGCTCCGTCGACGAACCGTTCGCCGTACAGCAGCCCAATCAACGGCTCGGCCGACGGTACGAACGCCGCGACAGCCATTGCGCCGAAGAGTGCGAACAGCATTGCGGCCGAACGCGAGCGTGCGCGAAATGCGGTGGTGTCGTGGGGCCACGACGCGACGAGCAAGGTGCTGATCGGTGCGACTGCCGCCAACACGAAGGTGTCGATCATGTCCGAGAATTTGTAGCCGATGGAATACAGTCCCACGGCTTCGAACGTGTCGAGCAGGCTGAGCATCAGCATGTCGATCTTGAGCATGGCGATGGTGAGGGCGAAGCCGATCGCGAGTGGCACGGCCTCTTTCAGGTAGGGCCCCCAGCGACGAATGTCGATGTGCCGCGACGGTCGCAGGCCCATCGAACGGTTGCCGATGCCGAAACCCTTGGTCACCAACTTGAACACTTCGTTGGCCACGGCCGGGAGAACGAAGATCAGCAGGGTGGGGGCCAGCACGGCGGCCAGCACGGTCAACGCCAATTGGATTGCTTGCCCGGCGCTTTCGGCAACGGCCACGAGTACCAGGCGGTGACGGCTCTGAAAGAGCACGCTCAGTGCGTGACCCGGGGTTGCGAACACGACCACCAGTCCGCCGACCACCGTCGCGAGGACCACCTCGCTCGGATATTGCAGCAGCAGAACGTATGCGACGGCCAGTACGTACCCCACCAAACCGAGCACGGTTCGGAGCGCCAGGAACGCCGACGCCGTTCGACCGATTTCCTCGGAATCGTCGTCCATCAATTTCGCCAGCACGACGCGTCCGACCCCCAGATCGGTCACGACGGACATCAAGCCCAGCAGCGCGAAGACGAAGCTGAACTGGCCCCACTCGTCCGGTCCGAGGGACCTCGCGACGACGACGCTGCCCACCCACCCCAGCGTCGCGATGATCACTCTGCTGATCAGAACGGCAATCGTCGCTCTGGCCGCGGCTTTCGGATCCGCTGCTATGGCGCGGTAGTCCGGTGGCTGCTCGGTGCCGTCGAGCGCGAGCTCCTCGGCCATCAGACGATGCCCGCAGCTCGATACGCGTCGGCGGTGAGCTCCGCCGTTCTACGCCAGCTGATCTCGCGGGTGGCTACGGCTGCCGCGTCGAGAAGAGCTGCGCGCGCGTCCCCGTCGAAAGCGAGTGGTTTCATCGCTTGTACCCAGTCGTCCACGTTCTCGGACTCGACGAGAACGGCACCGTCGCCGACGACGTCGGGGAGGGCACCGACGGCACTGGCGACGACCGCGCCGCCCGACGCCATCGCCTCCACGGGCGGGAGCCCGTAGCCCTCGTACCGAGAGGCGTACGCAGTGACTGTCGCGGCAGCGTAGAGGCCGGGCAGATCCTCGACATCGACGTACCCGAGCCCCCGGGAATTGCGAGGGGCGTGGGGACCGGTGGAGCCGGCCCCGGCCAGCAGACACGGTATTCCGAGGCTCTCCGCTGCGTCGGCGACGAGCTGAACGTTCTTGCGGGGCTCCACCGTTCCGACCTGCATCACGAAACGGTCCGGCAAGTCGTACTTGCGCCGAACCAGATCTATCCGGCTGTCGGTGGGGACAGCGGCCCACGCTGCGGGTGCCAAACCGACCACCGTGGCGTCGCGTCCGCTGACCGCCTTGATTCGATCGGCGGTGAACTGTGAGACCGCAATGAGCAGATCTGCGCGGCGCAGTGCGCGCCGTACCAGTCTCTGTTCGCCCAACGCGCGAAACCGACTGGAGGCCGACGGCATGTCGATGACCGACAGGTCGTGCACCGTGGCAACCGTGAAGGCCTTGGTCAGAAACGGTAGGTCGACGTCCAGGCCGTGCACCACATCGCAACGACCGACGGGGAGGGCACCGAGCACTGCACGAGCCGCACCGCTGGTGACAGGCCGTTCCAACGCCGTGACCGAGGGCGGGAGCTCACCGACGGCGTCGCGCTGCACGGACGCGGCGAGATCGGCATCGGGTAGGCACTGGGGGAGCTCGTTCAGGAGCTCGCGAATGTAGGTCTGTACTCCGCTTCCTCCGGGCCTGAGGGCGAGCGCCCCGAAGACGATTCGTGTTGCGCTGCTGCGCATCCCACCACTCCTAACAAGAGCCAGAAATAGACATCGATCGGAAAGATCTCGAAATACGTCGAGACGAGGCTGGCGAACATCGCTGCGACGATGGAAGCGCCGACGCCCAGGGCGAGCGCACCGTCGTTGCCCGGTAGCGCCCGGGACAGGCGGGTGCACCACCGCAGCGACGTCACGAGCAAGGCGACCACTGCCCAGAGGCCGATCGGTCCGAGTTCGAGCAGTGCCTTCACGTAGTAGTTGTCGGGCTGGTAGTTGGTCGAGAGCCCCGATTGCGTGAACGCGACACCCTCGGCGGTGGAAATGCGGTCTGCCGCAGACCCACTCGATCCCAGCCCCGTCCCGAACGGATGAATCAGGATGCTGGCGATGATGTTGGCCCATCCGTCACCGCGCTGACCGAGGCTGCTCGACGAGAAGAACACCGATGTGATGTTGGGGACGAACGGAACAGCCGCGGCCACCGCGACCGCGGCCACCGCCAGCGGGGCGGCGAGATAGCGGAAGCGGACCGCGATCAGGTATATCGCCCCCACTCCGAGTCCCAGAATGGCTCCGCGCACGATCGAACTCGACATGGCGACCACCATCATCGGAGTCGCCCACAGAAACAACATGTTTCGCCGTCGACGCGGATCGGCCAGCGCCACCGCACCGCCGACCAGCAACGCCAACATCACGTACAACCCGAACGGGAACGGCAGGTTGAACGTACTGAACGTGCGCAGTAACCCGCCCGATGTGCGGACCTGAGTGCCGTATTCGTAACCCAGCGACACCAGTGCGGCCGGCCCGGCCAGAAGTTGCGCAATGCCGACCGCCGACGTGAACACGCCCATGCCCATGAGAACGGAGACGAGGTGGTCTCGGTCCGTGGCGTCGAACGGCGCGAGCCACATGACGACCACCAGCAGAATGTAGAAGAAGGTCACCTTGATGCCGAACACGCCGACGATTCCGAAGGTGGCGAACGCAGACACGCTGCCGAACACGACGAAGACAGCAGCGGCGGGCCACCACGGCATGAAGACCCGAGGCATCGAGCCACGGACGTGTCGCGGTCGGCGTAACCACGCGCACAGAACCGTGAAGACGACCAGGCCTTCCTTCCAGCCCGACACCACCCCTGGCAGGGGCACCAGAACCAGAAGGCCGTGCAGCGGAACGAATGCTGCAAGCAACAGCACGCCGCGCTGCGGGCGGCGGTAGATCGCCGATGCCACCGCGCAGCCGAGCGCGAGGACGACCGCTGCGCCGAAAGCGAGCGCAACGTACGTGATCACGGGGTGACCAGAACGTGGCCGTGTTCGGCGGAGACCACGATCAGTCCTCGGCGCGCTTCAGGACGGCCAGGACGGTGAGGAACAGGATCTTGACATCGAGCCACACCGACCAGTTCTCGATGTAGTAGTTGTCCCACTCGGCGCGGTCCGCAATGGACGTCTGGCCGCGGAGGCCGTGCACCTGAGCCCATCCCGTCACGCCTGCCTTGACGCGGTGCCGCTCCCCGTACCTACGGATCTGCATCTCGAACAGGTCGACGTATTCGGGTCGTTCCGGGCGCGGACCGACCAGACTCATATCGCCGCGAAGTACGTTGAGCAGCTGCGGAAGTTCGTCCATCGAGGTCTGTCGCATGATCTTTCCGATGCGCGTTCGTCGGTCGACACCTTCGACACCGCCGGGTGCGTCCCCGGCCTTTCGCTCGAACTCGGCGTCGGACGCACGTGGAGGCCGCATGGAGCGAAACTTCAGACAATCGAACGGCAATCCGTCGCGGCCGATTCTCTCCTGCTTGAAAAAGATCGGGCCAGGTGAGCTCAGGCGCACGAGCAGCATCAGCGTCAGAAAGACGGGGGTGATCTGCCGCGAGGATTTCGGACAATGGAGATGACTATTTTCAGGCCGCGATCG
>NZ_JASHKS010000093.1:0-370 GCF_030056835.1 Rhodococcus sp. IEGM 1372
CGCGGCTCATCGGCCCGGTCCAGTCGAAGTGGAACGGCCAGTCGGCATCACCGGGGTCGGGTGCAGACTTCTGTCCGCGATGGTCACCGGCACCAGTGCTGGGACCGACACGATCGCCGCGGGTATCACCGTTCCATGAACCGTCGCCGGCACCGGCACTCTCACTCACCTGGTGACCGCCATCAGCGCCAGCCGCGGGAGGCGTTTCGGTATCGCCGGTCCGTGAGACGTCGCCGGCAACAGCACCGCTCCCGACGTAGTGCCCGCCGTCAGTGCCAGCCACGGGAGGCGTTTCGGTATCGCCGGTCCGTGAGACGTCGCCGGCACCCGCGCCGCTCCCGCTGACGCGACGACCGTTGCCACGATCGGG
>NZ_JASHKS010000025.1:0-64200 GCF_030056835.1 Rhodococcus sp. IEGM 1372
AGTCGGAACTGAATTACTCAGTCCAACTTCCGGGGAGCGGTGCACATACGTCTGACCGGTGCAGTGGTTCATTCACCCACTGGGGTCCGCTGCGTGGATGGCACCCTGCATACGTCTGAGCCGTGCAATGGTCCATTGACGCGAACTGGGGCGGGCGAACGGGGAGCGGGCGGGCGGGCGGCGAGGGTAGGCGACAGCTGCTCAGGCGATAGCGGGCGGCTGTTTCGGCGGCGGTCCTGCGGTTCGTCCGCGGAAGAGTTCGGTCGGCAGGGTTTCGGCGGCGACGATGCCCGAGTGCGAGGACGAGAGCACCAGTTTTCCTGCTCGACGGCCTTTTTCCTCGGCGTCCTGGCGCACGGTGGTGAGGTTTTCGCGGATGGCGTCGGAGATGCCGTCGAATCCGGTGACCGAGAGTTGGCTCGGCACATCGATTCCGGAGACCCGGGCGAAGTTGAGTGCACCGAGGGCGATGACGTCGGTGGTGCACAGCAGTGCGGTGGTTTCGCGGTTGGCCTGCAGTGCTTGGGCGGCGGCGGAGTGGCCGGAGCGAACGGTGTGGTCGAAGCGTTCGACGACGGTGAGGGTGTCGGGGTCGAGTCCGGCGTCGATCATGGCGGCCTGAACTCCGGCGATACGTTCGCGTTGGACGTGGAAGTGACTGTCCGCCAACCGCCCCGGGGGTACGACGCCATCGCGGCGGTCGCGTCCGAGCCGCATGCACAGTACCGCGAGGTGTTCGTGACCGAGCGCGATCAGATGTGCGGCAAGCATTTTCATCGCGCCGCGGTCGTCGATGGCGACGAGGGCGGCTTCGGGGATGTTGCGGGGCTGGTCGCACACGACGATCGGTAGGTGGCGCTCGCGCACGGCAGCGAGGTAGGGGTCGTCGTCGGCGACGGAGTAGACGACGAATCCGTCGACTCCGGCTTGTTGCACCACGGCAGCTGCTTGCACGTCGTCGCGTTCGGCTCCGGCGGGGATCAGCAGCAGGCCCTGTCCGGCGGCTTCGCAGGATTCGGCGAGTCCGGCGAGGAAGCTCATCGCGGCTGGGTCGCGGAAGGAGTAGCTGAGCGCTTCGGTGAGGAGCAGCCCGATGGCGCCTGCTTTACGGGTGCGCAACGATCGGGCGACCGGGTCGGGGCCGGCGTAGCCGCGGCGTTTCGCGGCCTGGAGCACGCGTTCGCGAAGCTCCGGGGAGAGCTGATCGGGTCGGTTGTAGGCGTTCGAGACAGTGGTGCGAGAAACCTTGAGCTCGGCAGCGATCGACGCCAACGTCGCCTGACGTCGCGGTTCGCTTGACCTGGCCATAACCGGGACGTTAGTCCCACAACGCGGCGCAGAGAAACTCGAGGTCGCGTTCATCCGATTCGATCCGCCACCCCACTGCGCGCTAGAGTACAACGGTAACGGTTTCCATTAGCGTCAAGTTCCGCTCATCAGGAGTACATCGATGTCGTCCATCCATCGCGCGTCCCGGACCAAGTTCACGGCCGTACTGGGCCTGACCTGCGCCGCAGCGCTCACGCTCAGCGCGTGCAGCTCCACCGAATCCGCCAGCACCGAATCCGCACCGGCCACCGCCGTCGACGGACCGATCACGATCGTTGCATCCACGAACGTGTGGGGAAGCGTCGCCGAGGCAGTCGCAGGCGACCTGGCGACAGTGACGTCGATCATCTCCGATCCCTCTGCCGACCCGCACTCCTACGAGGCCAGCCCGGCCGATGCGGCCGCCGTCGCCGAGGCGTCGCTGGTGGTCTACAACGGTGGCGGCTACGACGAGTTCATCGAGGACATCCTCGCCTCCGAGGGCCAGAACGTACCGTCCGTCGACGCTTTCACGCTGCTCGACGACAGCCATGATCACTCCTCCGACGAGCCCACCTCGGAAGCAGCAGCCGAACCGGCGAGCGAGGACGGCCATTCACACGGTGAGGTCAACGAGCACGTCTGGTACAACGCCGAGGTCGCCGCGCACACCGCCGAGGAGATCGCCGAGAAGCTCGGTCAGCTCGACCCCGACAACGCCGCGCAGTACACCGCCAACGCCGAGACCTTCCACGAGCAGGTGCACGCCATCACCGATGTGACGGCGCAGATCGCCGCCGATTTCCCGAACGCACCGGTGGCGCAGACCGAGCCGATCGCGCACTACCTCATCGAGGAATCCGATCTCGACGATCGCACTCCCGAGGACTTCAAGGACTCCATCGAGGAAGGCAACGATCCTTCGCCCGCTTCCATCGCTGCGACGCGAGATCTGTTCACGTCGAACTCGGTTCGCGCGTTGATCTACAACATCCAGACCGAGGATGCCGTCACCCAGGACATCCGTTCCACCAGCGAGGCGGCCGGCATCCCCGTCGTCGAGGTCACCGAAACGCTGCCTGCCGGCATGACGTACCTCGAATGGCAGACCAAGGCTGCAACGGATCTGCAGGCCGCGCTCACCACCGCCTCCTGACCCGAACCGGCGTGATGGAAAGCTGTAGTACATGCCTGCTGTAGAACTGCGCGATGCCGGACTGGCGTTCGGCGAGCGCACGCTGTGGCAGAACCTGGACCTGACGGTCGAGAAGGGTGAGTTCGTCGCCGTTCTCGGCCCCAACGGCTCGGGTAAGACCTCGTTGCTCAAGGTGTTGCTCGGCCAGAATCACCTCACGTCCGGCACGGCCGCGATCGACGGCAATCCCGTCCGTCGCGGCCAGTCGGGCGTCGGTTACATCCCCCAGCAGCGCAACATCGACGACGATCTGCCGCTGCGCGGACGCGACCTCGTGGGCCTCGGCTGGGACGGCCATCGGTGGGGCATGGGCCTGCGCGGCATACGAAGGCGCAAGGAGACGGTGCAACGAGCGATCGATCAGGTCGACGCCAATTCGTTCGCGGGTGCGCCGGTCGGCTCCATGTCCGGCGGTGAGCAGCAGCGACTGCGCATCGCCCAGGCACTCGTCGGCGATCCGTCGGTACTGCTGTGCGACGAGCCCCTGCTCAGCCTCGATCTCGCCAACCAATCCCTGGTCTCGAGCCTCATCGATCGCCGACGGCGGGAGCACGAGACCGCCGTGTTGTTCGTCACCCACGAGATCAACCCGATCCTCCCCCTCGTCGACCGCATCGTCTACATCGTCGACGGCCGATTCCGCATCGGAACTCCCGAGGACGTCATGACCACCGAGGTCCTCTCGGAGCTCTACGGCACCGAGGTCGAGGTGCTGAAGGTCCGCGGCCGGCTCATCGTCGTCGGAACCGGCGATTCCATCGATGCGCTCGGCTCGGCCGGCGCACACCACCCACCCGTGCCGCACGACAGAGAAGACAAGGCATGAACGAGAAGGTTCTCGACGCATTCTCGAAGATGCTCGACTTCGACACCACCGCCAACCTGCTGACATACGACTTCGTCCAGCAGGCACTCATCGCCGCCGCCATTCTCGGGCTGCTCGCCGGTGCCCTCGGACCGTTGATCGTCAGCCGCCAGTGGGCGTTCGCCGTGCACGGATCCAGCGAACTCTCGCTCACCGGTGCGTCCGCAGCCCTGCTCGTCGGAATCACGGTAGGCCTCGGAGCCATCGTCGGATCCGTTGTCGCAGCGGTGATGTTCGCGCTGCTCGGCAGCAAGGCCCGCGACCGCGACTCGGTCATCGGCGTCATCATGTCCTTCGGCCTCGGCCTGTCGGTGCTGTTCATCTGGCTCTACCCCGGCCGAACCGGCACCAGCTTCTCGCTGCTCATCGGCCAGATCGTCGGCGTCGGACAGAGCGGTATCCAGCTGCTGCTGGTCTGCGCGGTGTTGGTACTGATCGTGCTGACCGTCGTCTACCGGCCGCTGCTGTTCGCCAGCACCGACCCCGAGGTGGCGCTGGCCCGCGGCGTTCCCGTCCGCGCCCTCTCGGTGGTCTTCGCCGTACTCGTCGGCGTCGCTTGTGCACTGGGCGTCCAGATCGTCGGCGCACTGCTGGTGCTCTCGCTGCTCATCACCCCGGCTGCCGCTGCCGCGCGAGTGACGGCCAGCCCGCTCAAGGCGACTCTGCTGTCCATTCTGTTCGCCGAGGTCGCCGCCGTCGGAGGCATCCTGCTCTCCCTCGCCCCGGGCCTGCCGGTGTCGACGTTCGTCACCACCATCTCCTTCGTCATCTATCTCGTCTGCCGCGCGATCGGCGGAACCCGCAAGGCCAATTCCGGACGGCTCGTCGCCGCCTAGGATGTCGAGGGTGACGTCCATCGATCTCAACGCCGATCTCGGCGAAAGCTACGGTGCATGGACTCTCGGCGACGACGACGCGATGCTCGCCCTGGTGTCGAGCGCCAACGTTGCGTGCGGCTTCCATGCCGGTGATCCCACCACTCTGCTGAGTACGTGCCGTTCGGCCTCGAACGCAGCCGTGCGGATCGGGGCGCAGGTGGGCTACCACGACCTGGCCGGGTTCGGCCGACGCTTCCTCGACGTCTCCCCCGCCGACCTCACCGCGGACGTGATCTATCAGATGGGTGCACTCGACGGTCTCGCCCAGGTCGCCGGATCGGCCATCGCCTACGTCAAACCACATGGGGCGCTGTACAACGCGATCGTGCACCATCACGGCCAGGCCAAGGCCGTCGTCGACGCCGTCCTCGCCTACGACCCCACGCTGCCGGTACTGGGGCTCCCCGGTTCGATCTTCCTCGAAGAAGCCGAGCGAGCCGGACTACGCACCGTCGCAGAGGCTTTCGCAGACCGCGCCTACACCCCACAAGGCACGCTGGTCTCGCGCTCGGAACCCGGCGCAGTACTGTCCGGTCCCGACGCCGTCGCCCAGCGCGTGTTGACCATGATCACCGACGGCACGACCCGGGCGATCGACGGCTCGCGAATCGATGTCGCGGCCGAATCGATCTGCCTGCACGGCGACTCCCCCGACGCGGTCGCGATGGCCACTGCCGTCTCGGAGTTGCTCCGCGCCAACGACATCGATATCACCGCTTTCGTCTGATGCACATTCTCTCAGCCGGCGAGGGTGCAGCACTCGTCGAATTCGACGGACTGAACGAGACGATGGCGTATTACCGTGCGCTCACGCTGGACCCACCGGCCGGCGTCGTCGATCTGGTTCCCGCTGCTCGGACCGTGCTGGTGATGTTCGACGGGCCGAAGCAACCGATACTGGACTGGATCGCGGCAGTGACACCCGCCGCGACGCCCGATGGAGATCACTCGGAGACCGTCACGATCCCGGTGGTCTACGACGGCGAGGATCTCGACGACGTCGCCCGTCTGACCGGGCTGTCCACCACGGACGTCGTTGCGGCACATATCGATCAGACGTGGACCGTTGCGTTCGGCGGCTTCGCGCCCGGCTTCGGCTACCTCGTCGGCACCGATGAGCGGCTACACGTCCCGCGCCGCTCGTCGCCGCGCACCAGCGTCCCTGCCGGTTCGGTGGGCCTGGCAGGCGAATTCTCGGGCATCTACCCGCGGTCCTCGCCGGGCGGTTGGCAGCTGATCGGCCGCACCGACACACCACTCTGGAACCTCGACCGCGACCCACCGGCACTGCTCCGACCCGGCACCACCGTCCAATTCGAGCAGGCATGAGAGCCCTCACCGTTCTGCAGACGGGACCGCTGTGCACCGTGCAGGATCGCGGTCGCCCGGGGCATGCGTCGATCGGGGTCGGACGCTCGGGCGCGGCAGACCTGCTCTCGCACGATGCAGCGAACAGGCTGGTGGGCAACACTTCCGACGCCGCAACGCTGGAAGTGACGTTCGGTGGACTGAAGGTCCGCGCCGAGTTCGACGCGATCGTGGCCGTCACCGGGGCGCAGGTGACCTGCCGAGTGGACGGCACAGAACAGGGGCTGTTCTCGACCATCACATTCCGTGCCGGGCAGGTACTCGAACTGTCTGCGCCCACAAGCGGTCTGCGCAGCTACCTGGCCGTGCGGGGCGGGATCGACGTTCCTACCGTCCTCGGCAGTCGGTCGACAGACACGATGTCCGGTCTCGGCCCGGCTGTGGTCTCCCCCGGTACCGCCCTGCCCGTCGGGAACGACAAAGCCGAGTGGCCTGCAGCAGAGTTCGTTCCACCGCCCGCGTGGCCCGACACACTGCGCATCACCTTCGGTCCACGTGCAGACTGGTTCACTGCACGCGCCCGATCGCTTCTGCTCGAGCAGTCGTGGACCGTCACGCAGGATTCCGATCGCGTCGGGATCAGGCTGGACGGTGCCGAACCCTTGCGCCGCACGAGAGACGACGAATTGGCCAGTGAGGGAATGGTTCTGGGTGCACTTCAGGTTCCGCCGTCCGGGCAGCCGGTGCTGTTCCTCGCCGACCACCCCGTCACGGGCGGTTATCCGGTGATCGCGGTTGTCACTGCGGCAGACGTCTCCGCACCCGCGCAGCTGACGCCGGGAACGCAGATACACTTCCGCGTTATCGGTTGATTCCAGCCGCACACAACCTCACACCCCTTTTCTCGACCTCACACATCCATTCAAGCGATAGCAGGGATATGAGGTTTGCAGAAAGGGTGTGAGGTTCGCGCTTCAGCCCCGACGCTGCCGGGCGATGTCGGCCAATACGACGCCCGCCGCGACGGATGCGTTGAGCGATTCCACCGGTCCGGCCATCGGGATCGACAGGATGTGGTCGCAGGTCTCGCTGACCAGACGCGAGAGGCCCTTGCCCTCGGATCCGACGACGATGACCACTGGGCCCTTGCCGTCGAAGGTGTCGAGTTCGGTGTCGCCGCCTGCGTCGAGGCCGACGACGGTGACGCCCTTGGACTGCCAATCCTTCAGTGTGCGAGTCAGATTGACTGCGCGGGCAATCGGAAGCCGAGCTGCGGCACCGGCACTGGTTCGCCATGCCACTGCGGACACGCTCGCGCTGCGTCGCTGCGGGATCACGACGCCGTGGCCGCCGAACGCCGCCACCGATCGCACGACGGCACCCAGGTTGCGCGGGTCGGTGATGTTGTCGAGCGCGACGAGCAGCGCGGGTTCCTGGTGCGTGCGCGCGTTCGAGATCAGGTCGTCGGGGTGCGCGTAGCGATACGGCGGCACCTGCAGAGCCAGGCCCTGGTGCAATCCGTTGGCGCTGAGCTTGTCCAGATCGGAGCGGGGAACTTCGAGGATGGAGATCCGCGCATCGCCTGCACGCTGCACGGCCTCCTTGAGTCGATCGTCGCTGTCGGTACCGACGGCAACCCACAGGGCCGTTGCGGGGACGCCCGCACGCAGGCACTCGACGACCGGGTTGCGACCGAGCACTACCTCGGGACCGTCTTCGGCCTTACGTCCGGCCGGTCGTCCACCCGCGCGGCCACCGGTGGTGCCGCCGCGGTTCTGCGCAGACTTCTCGGCGAGCTTGGCCCGACGCGCGGCGGGATGCTTGGTGCGCTCGGAGGCGGGAGGCGTCGCGCCGCGGCCTTCGAGACCCTTCCGGCGCTTGCCGCCCGATCCGGCGACCTGCCCCTTCTTGGTGCCGTCCTTGCGGATCGCGCCGCGCCTACTCGAATTGCCTGCCATCACGAACCTGCTTCGTCGGTCTTGCTCGTACCCAGCGACCATTCGGGCCCGTTGGGTGTATCTGTCACGTCTACTCCGGCCTTGGCCAGTCTCGTCCGTATCTCGTCTGCGGCGGCCCAGTCCTTGGTCGCCTTCGCCGTTGCCCGACGCTCCAGCTCGGCCTCGACGAGGACGCCGAGCGCACCGAGAGCTGCCGCGTTGGAACCACTGTCGCTGGCCCAGTGCGGATCGAGTGGGTCGACACCGAGGATGTCGAGCATCGCCCGGACGCTACCTGCGTACTCCACCGCGGCCGGTAGGTCTCCGGATTCGAGTGCGGTGTTGCCGAGAGTGACGGTCGCGTGAATCTCGGCCAACGCCTTGGGAACTCCGAGGTCGTCGTCGAGAGCTTCGGCAAATCCGGCGGTCCACTTACCCAGCGGCACCTCGCCTGCACGTTCGACGGCTCGTCGAACGAACCCTTCGATACCCCGGTAGGTCACGGCCGCCGTTTCGAGCGCAGTGTCGGAGTACTCCAGCATCGAACGATAGTGCGCTCCACCGAGATAGAACCGAAGTTCTTGCGGCCGAACCTTTTTCAACACATTGGGTACCGAGAGCACGTTGCCGAGAGACTTCGACATCTTCTCGCCGCCCATCGTCACCCAGCCGTTGTGCAGCCAGTACCGAGAGAAGCCGTCACCGGCCGCCATGGACTGGGCCCGCTCGTTCTCGTGGTGCGGGAACACCAGATCCAGTCCACCGCAGTGGATGTCGAAATCCGAACCGAGGTAGTTCTCCGCCATCGCGGAGCATTCGAGGTGCCAGCCGGGCCGACCGGGGCCCCACGGCGTCGGCCACGACGGCTCGCCCGGTTTCGCGCCCTTCCAGAGCGTGAAATCGCGAGGGTCGCGTTTGCCCTCGGCGACGCTCTCGCCCTGGTGCACGTCGTCGAGCTTGTGGCCGGACAGCGCGCCGTAGCTCGGGAAGCTCTGCACGTCGAAGTAGACGTCACCGCACTCGTCGGCGTAGGCATGGCCGCGTTCGATCAGTCGCTCGATCATCTGGACCATCTGGGTGATGTGCCCGGTGGCGCGTGGCTCGGCCGACGGTGGAAGCACTCCGAGTCGGTCGTACGCCCAGGTGAAGGACCGCTCGTACGTCGCAGCCCATTCCCACCACGGCCGGCCCGCGTCGCGTGCCTTGTTGAGGATCTTGTCGTCGATGTCGGTGACGTTGCGAACGAAGGCGACGTCGTAGTCGTGGGCGAGCAACCAGCGACGCAGTACGTCGAACGCGACACCGCTGCGCACGTGACCGATGTGCGGTTCGCCCTGCACCGTCGCCCCACACAGGTACACCGATGCATGGCCAGGGACCAAGGGGGTGAATTCCCGCAGGGCCCTCGTCTCGGTGTCGTGTAGGTGAAGGGTCACGACCAGCAATGCTACCGGTGGTTTTACCTCGTCATGACAAGTGCGGTCGCGATGGCCGCGATTCCTTCGCCCCGACCGGTCAGCCCGAGCCCGTCGGTGGTGGTCGCAGACACCGATACCGGCGCACCGAGTACCCGCGAGAGCACTTCCTGGGCCTCGGCGCGGCGCGGTCCGATCTTGGGCCTGTTGCCGATGATCTGCACCGCAGCGTTGCCGATCGCGAATCCATCGGCGTCGAGCAGGCGTTTGACCTCGGTCAACATGGCAGCTCCGCTGACCCCGTCCCATTCCGGACGCCCCGTCCCGAACACCGATCCGAGATCACCCAGTCCGGCCGCGGAGAGCAACGCGTCGCACAGGGCGTGGGAGGCGACATCGCCGTCGGAATGCCCGTCGAGTCCGTCCGCGTCGTCGAACAGCAGTCCGGCCAGCCAACAGGGCCGGCCGGGGGCGATGGGGTGCACATCGGTACCGATGCCGACTCTCATGAATCGCCCCTCGTCAGAGCCTCGGCCAGCAGCAGGTCGAGGGGGGTGGTGATCTTGAACGCGAGGGCGTCACCGACGATGGTGTGCACGGTCTCGCCGATGCGCTCGACCAGGCCCGCGTCGTCGGTGGAGATGTCGGTGGTCGCGTCGTACGCGCGGCGCAGGACGTCGGCGTCGAAGCCCTGCGGGGTCTGTACCGAGCGCAGGCTCGCGCGGTCCGGGGTACCCACCACTGCGCCCATGATGTCGACTTCCTTGATGGTGTCGACGACCGGGAGAACCGGGATGACGGCAGAGCGGCCGGCGCGCACCTCGGCCACGACGCGGGCGATCAGCGTCGGTGGGGTGAGGGCGCGGGCGGCATCGTGGACGAGAACGACGGCTGCGTCGCCGACGGCGGCGAGACCGGCGCGCACCGAATCGGTGCGTTCGAGGCCACCGGCCACGACGGTGACGTCGTCGCCGACATGACGGCGGGCCGCGTCGAGCAACTCGGCCGGCACGATGACGACGATGCGGTCTACGGCACCCGACGCCCGGAGGCCGTCGACGGACCGCGTCAGGAGAGAGTCCGTACCCAGACAGACGAATGCCTTCGGCTCGTCGTATCCGAGCCGAAGGCCTTTGCCTGCTGCGGGTACCAGGGCGACCACGTCGCCGGAAGTACCGTTCACTCTAAGAAGCTGTAGCGAGAACTTCGTCGAGCATGGTGTCGGCCTTGGCCTGGTCGGTTCCTTCGGCCAGTGCCAACTCGCCGACCAGAATCTGCCGTGCCTTGGCGAGCATGCGCTTCTCGCCTGCCGACAGTCCGCGGTCCTGCTCGCGTCGCCAGAGATCACGGACGACCTCGGCAACCTTGTTCACATCACCGGAAGCGAGCTTCTCCAGGTTGGCCTTGTACCGGCGCGACCAGTTGGTGGGCTCTTCGGTGTGCGGCGCGCGGAGCACCTGAAAGACTTTGTCGAGACCTTCTTGCCCGACGACGTCGCGAACGCCTACGTACTCTGCGTTGTCCGCGGGAACTCGAACGGTGAGGTCGCCTTGCGCGACCTTGAGAACCAGATACTCTCTCGGTTCACCCTTGATGGTGCGTGTCTCTATCGCTTCGATCAGCGCCGCTCCGTGATGGGGGTAAACGACGGTGTCTCCGACCTTGAAAATCATGTGACAAGTGCCCCTTTCGATTTATCCAGAATACCACGGCCCATATCAACGGTGCAGGTCAGGGGCATAGCGGTGCCGAATCAGGGGTTGACACAGAGGATTCGACGTGTATCCGACGCCACATTTTCGGTCGGTTCGTTCCACTGTCTCCACTCCCGACAGGCACCCTCACCTGGCGTCATCGGGCCGTCGGCAGACCCCACGAGCGGCCGGTGGACCAGAACTACTACTCTGCCTAGTGGACGAGAAGGACCGAGCCGGCCCGGCACCACATGGAGGACGACCGAAGTGACTGCAATCGACGCTGCGACACCGCTTGGCCGCCATCGCAGGACGGCCGCCGCCCTCGCTCTTCTCGCCGGTGGCGCGCTCGCCCTCACCGCGTGCGGCGCAGGTCAGATCTCCCAGACGGCCACTCAGGTCGCCGCGGTCAACGGTAACTCCGCCGACGTCGGAGACATCCAGCTCCGCAACGTGCACGTGGTGTACCCCACCTCCGAGGAATACAGCATCGAGCCCGGCGGCACCGTCGAGCTCGGCTTCACGGCCATCAACGCCAACACGAGTGTGGCCGACGAGCTGACCGGCATCTCCTCCCCCGAGGCACAGGTCACCATCGTCGACGAGGCGGAAGCGGGCAGCAACGAGATCGCTCCGCAGACCGCGCTCGGCGCAGGTTCGCCCGCGGACGTGCAGCTCGACGATCCGCTGCTGCCGATCCAGCTGATCAAGGTCGAGATGGCCGACATCTCCGAGAACGTTCGACCGGGCCTGACGCTGCCGGTCACGTTCGAGTTCGCGAACGCGGGCGAGGTCGTCGTCAACGTTCCGGTCGATGCCGGTATCGAACTCGAGCGCGACCCGTCCGCGGTCACCGAGCACAGCGAAGGCGAATAACCGCCTCCCCGATCCTGTCGGTGCCCATCGTTAGGCTGCCGACGTGGTCAAACTGAAGTCGAGCTACCGCTGCTCCGCGTGCCGTCACTCGGTCTCGAAGTGGGTCGGTCGCTGTCCCGAATGCGGTGACTGGGGCTCGATGGAAGAGGTCCAGGCCACTGCGGCTCCGCTCGCGACGCGGGCAGGCGCATCGTCCCTCCGCTCGGGCGGCGGAGCCATGATTCCCAGCACGCCCGCTGCGGCTCTGACGACCATCAGCAGTGCCACCTCGCAGGCCAACACCACCGGGATCGACGAGTTCGATCGCGTGCTCGGTGGCGGCCTCGTTCCCGGTTCGGTCGTCCTCCTTGCCGGCGAACCCGGAGTCGGCAAATCGACGCTGCTGCTCGAGGTGGTGCACCGATGGGCCCGCTCGGCACCGGATCGACGCGCGCTCTACGTCACGGGCGAGGAGTCGGCGGGGCAGGTGCGGTTGCGTGCCGATCGCACCGGCGCGGTACACGAACGCGTCTTCCTCGCCGCCGAATCCGATCTCGCCACCGTCTTCGGCCACGTTGAGCAGGTCAAGCCCAGCCTGCTGATCGTCGATTCGGTCCAGACGATGCTGGCCGCGGACGTCGACGGCGTCATCGGCGGCGTCACCCAGGTTCGCGCCATCACCAGCGCGTTGACCACGCTGGCCAAGACCACCGGCGTCGCGGTACTGCTCGTCGGGCACGTCACCAAGGACGGCGCGGTGGCCGGTCCGCGATCTCTCGAGCATCTCGTCGACGTGGTGCTCAACTTCGAGGGCGACAAGCACTCCACCCTGCGGATGATTCGGGGCGTCAAGAACCGGTTCGGAGCCTCCGACGAGGTGGGTTGTTTCGAGCTCCGCGAGACCGGCATCGTCGGCATCAGCGATCCGTCCGGATTGTTCCTGCATCATCGAAACGACGCCGTGCCCGGCACTGCCGTCACCGTCACGATGGACGGCAAACGGCCGCTGTTGGCCGAGCTGCAAGCGTTGATCGTCGACACCACGATGCCGTCGCCCCGGCGCGCGGTGAGCGGGCTCGATCACGCCCGCGTGGCGATGATCCTGGCCGTGCTGGAACGTCGATGCGGCGTCAAGGTGTCCAAGGCGGAGGTCTACGCGGCGACGGTCGGTGGTATGCGCACCAGCGAACCGTCCGCCGATCTCGCACTGGCCGCGGCGGTGGCCTCGGCGGTTCGCGATCAACCACTTCCCGCGGGCATGGTGATTCTGGGCGAGGTCGGCCTGGCCGGAGAGGTGCGCCGCGTCGCCGGGCTGGGTCGCCGTCTCGCCGAGGCCGCCCGATTGGGGTTCAACTACGCCATCGTCCCCGAGGACGCCGGTCCCATACCCGACGGCATCAAGGTCAAGACCGTCACCAACGTCGGCGAGGCGTTGACCTACACGCGTATGCGCCCCGTATGACACCGGGCGGTATTCTTCGTCCGACCGCCCGCGTGTAGCAGCGCAGTATCCTTTGTCTGCCTGCCTGCACGTGGCAGCGCAGTACTCTTTGTTCGCACGCACAGAAATCCGCAGCCCGAGCCGTAGCCGCTGCCAAGACACGAGGGGGTTGGCCGATGGAGGGCACCACGCCGTCCCCAGCGTTGCGCGAGACCATCGCCCGGCTCGCACCGGGAACCGCACTGCGCGACGGTCTCGAGCGAATTCTGCGCGGCCGCACCGGCGGGTTGATCGTCCTCGGATACGACGACGAGGTCGAGGCAATCTGCGACGGCGGGTTCGAGCTCGATGTCGAGTTCGCCCCCACCAGGCTTCGCGAATTGTCGAAAATGGATGGCGCAGTGGTGCTTTCGACCGACGGCAAGCGCATCGTCCGATCCAACGTCCAGCTGGTCCCCGACCACAAGATTCCCACCGTCGAATCCGGTACCCGGCACCGCGCCGCCGAGCGAACCGCCATGCAGACCGGCTATCCCGTCGTCTCGGTGAGCCAGTCGATGAGCATCGTCAGTGTCTACATCGGTGGCATCAGGCACGTCGTGGAAGGCTCGGCGACCATCCTCTCGCGCGCCAATCAGGCCGTCGCGACTCTCGAACGCTACAAGGCCCGGCTCGACGACAACACCCGTCAACTCTCGGTGGTGGAGATCGAGGATTTCGTGACCCTGCGCGACGCCCTGACCGTCGCGCAGCGCCTCGAGATGGTGCGGCGAGTCTCGGTGGAGATCGAGCAGAACGTCCTCGAACTCGGCACGGACGGCCGCCAGCTCGCCCTTCAGCTCGAAGAGTTGTTGGGCGACAACGACGTCGATCGCCAACTGATCGTGCGTGACTACCTGGCCGGCAACGAACCGTCGAGCACCACCGGAGTGGAGAAGGCGCTCGCCGCACTGGACAAGCTGACCGACGTCGATCTGCTGGATCTGACGACGCTAGCCCGCGCGTTCGGATATCCCGCGACCATAGAGGCCCTCGACACCCCGATGAGCCCCCGTGGGTACCGGGTACTCACCCGAGTTCCGCGGTTGCAGTTCAGCCAGATTCACCGACTGGTCGGCGCGTTCGGCACTCTGCAGGGGTTGCTCGCGGCCACCGCAGCCGACCTGCAGTCCGTCGACGGTATCGGTGGACTCTGGGCTCGCCACATCCGCGAAGGCCTGTCCAGACTCGCCGAGGCCTCGATCTCGGGACCCTACGACTAGGACGCCTTCTTCGTTCCGGGGAGGAAGCCTGCGTCGATCACGGCCTTCACGTACGGTCGTGCGCTGGTGATCAACTGATCGGCGTCCTCGACGTCTCGCCATACGGCCGACGCCATGACGTCGGTCCTATCCTCGATGTGCCGATCGAGAGCGAGTCCGTCCTCGGTCAACGTCTCGCCCTCCGCCGAGATGGTGAGCAATCCGCGAGTGGCGAGTCGTTCTGCAGCAGAGCCCCATTCGCTCTCGGACCACTGCCTGGTCAGCTGCGTGATGCGCTTGCCGAGTGCCCGACGGCCGGGCTGCGGGGTCGTGCGGTCGGCCTCGTGGAAGACGGCGGCTTCCGTCGGGTCGAGTTCTGCGTCGATCAAGGCGGCGAGGTGACCGTCGCCGCGCCACTCGCGTAGGACGGTGATCGAGTGCCAGAGCGCGAGATGCGGCACGTCGGGGTGCTCGGCCGCATGCCACGCTGCGGCGAGTGGCCGACCGGCGAACGAGGCTGCGTCGCCGATGACGCGGAGACGATCTGCGAGCGTGGCCAGTCCGGGGTCGGCGGCAAGTGAACCCAGCGCGGTGCCGAGGACGGAGTCGAGCAGCGTCCACCGGCGATTCGACACCGAGTCCAAACCGACGGCAACAGCGGCCGGCCAGGCGCGTTCGATGAGCACCGGGTTGAAGTTGTAGAACGCCGCTGCTACGACACTCGGCGCACACGGACCCATCGGGGCTGCCCGAGCCCCGACGTACCAGGCATGACCGTCGAGGCCGGTGTCCTCGTATGCCGCACCCAGTTCAGGGTTGAAGTACGCGGTGACGTGGAAGGGCTCGAATGTCTTGTAGGCGGAGCGGGCGAGTGCGGTCGAGGTGGTCATGAGATTCGACCGTACTCAGCCGGTGATGTTGAAGGGCTCCGGCACGCTCTTGAGCTCGCCGAGCTGGGCGATCGCCTGGTAAGCACCGACGCCGACGGGAATGCGCTCTTCGCCGCAGCCGGGTACCGAGTTGGTGCCGGACCACTTGACGGTGAAGCCGGCCTGCTCGCCGGGCTTGAAGGTACGAAGGTCCGACGCGGCGTTGGGGAAGCAATCGACGTTGGACCAGATGCGCTGGTTGTCGAGGGTGTAGACGAGCGCCTGCTGCAACCCGGCACCGACGTCACGCTGGCATTCGGTGGAGCCGATGTTGGTGATGACCACGGTGAACACGGGCTCTTCACCCAGACGGTACGTGGCCTTCTCCGGCGTCACCTTGATTGCGAGCGATTGATCCGGGCACTGGTTGGAGATCACCGGGGCCGGAGCGCCGCTGGTCGTTGCAGCCGCTCCGCCACCGGCAGCGGAGTCGGTCGCCCCACCGGAGCCACCGGAGTCGCCGGATCCGCCAGCACCGTCGCCGGAGCCGCCCGAACCGCCGGAATCGGCGTCGGCGGCAGACGAGCTGGGTGACGGCAGGGCCGAAGTCGTTGCCGGAGCCGCAACGACGCCCGCGGGAGCAGCCTCGGTGTCGTCGGAACCGCCACTGAGCGAGGCGATGAACCACACAATCAGTCCGAGGACGACAACGGCCGCACCGATGGCGAGAGCGCGGCGTCGCCAGTAGATTTCGGGAGGCAAAGGCCCGGTCGGTTCCAACACGAATCAACCGTATGCGGCCGGAGCCACGCTATCCCTGAGCCCACGCGGCGTGTCGCGTGGGCGACCTCACCGATGTTGGGTTCGAGCCGGTTCAGGCGGGCATTTCGCCGATGTCGCCGATGACCTCACGCAACTGCGCATGACCCTTCGACAGCTGGTAGGTGAGGCCGACGATCGCGAGTTCCCCGGCTTCGACCTTCTCGGCGACGATCCGCGAGCGCTGCATCAGCAGATTGCCGGTCTCCTCGACGTGGCGTGCCTCGAACTCGTCGACGGCCTGGTAGCCGTCGCGGCGGGCCGAGAGCACCGACGGGGTGACGCGTTCGACGACGTCGCGGATGTAGCCGCCGGGCACGTCACCACTCTCGAGGGCGTCGACGGTCGCCTTGACTGCACCGCAGTGATCGTGGCCGAGCACCACGATCAGCGGCGCGTTCAGCACAGCAACGCCGTACTCGATGGAGCCGAGCACCGCGGAGTCCACCACATGACCGGCGGTGCGCACGACGAACATGTCGCCGAGGCCCTGGTCGAAGATGATCTCGGCAGCAACACGCGAGTCGGCGCAGCCGAAGAGGATGGCACTGGGGTGCTGAGCACTCTCGAGGCGGGCACGATCCTCGATGCCCTGCGACGGGTGCAGGACCTCTCCGGAGACAAACCGTTGGTTGCCTTCCTTGAGGGACTTCCAGGCAGCGATCGGATTCGAAGCAGGCATGAGTCTCATTGTGCACGTGGATCGAGTTACCGGCGAGTCGGGTTGACTACTGTTGGGACCGATCACAGACACGACGAGAAGGGCGACCAGGTGCCGATCGATGCCGACGCTCTGCTCGGGTGGTTCGACACCGACGGACGCGACCTGCCGTGGCGACGACCCGGTGTCAGCGCATGGCAGATCCTGATGAGCGAGATCATGCTGCAGCAGACGCCGGTGGTGCGGGTCGCGCCCATCTGGGAGCAGTGGGTGCAGCGTTGGCCGGTCCCGTCTGCGATGGCCGCGTCCTCTCAGGCCGAGGTGCTCCGCGCGTGGGGCAAGTTGGGCTATCCGCGTCGAGCACTGCGGTTGCACGAGTGCTCCCGCGTGCTCGCCGAGGAGTACGGCGACGAGGTGCCCGGAGACGTCGAAACACTGTTGGGCCTGCCGGGCATCGGGGCCTACACCGCGCGCGCAGTGGCGTGTTTCGCCTACGGGCAGCGAGTTCCGGTGGTCGACACCAATGTTCGACGCGTCGTCGCGCGTGCGTTGCACGGCAACGCCGAGCCTGGAAATCCCTCCAAGACAAGGGATCTCGCCGACGTCGAACAGCTGCTCCCGGAGAGCGTCCCGCGGGCCGCCCGCTACTCGGCGGCGTTGATGGAACTGGGCGCACTGATCTGCACGGCCAAGAATCCGGCTTGCCTGCTGTGCCCGCTCCCCGAGTGCGCCTGGATCGAGGCCGGCAGGCCCGCGCACACCGGGCCGGCCAAGAAGGTCCAGAAGTTCGCAGGCACGGATCGTCAGGTTCGAGGCAAGCTCATGTCGGTGCTACGCGAGAGCACCGGCCCCGTCGAGCGGGCACAACTCGACATCGTCTGGCCCACCGACCCGACTCAACGCGACCGAGCTCTCGATTCACTGCTGACCGACGGCTTGATCGAACAAACGGAGTCGGGATTGTTCGCCCTCGCAGGTGAGGGTTCGGACGGCTGAATCTTTCCTACTGAGCGAGAAATTCGACGAGAGTCGCGTTGACGGCGTCGGGGCGTTCGAGGTAGCCGAAATGACCGGTATCGGCGATTTCGACGTATCGAGCACCAGGTATAGCGTCGGCGACGTCGCGGCACTGCTGCACGGGGATCATGCGGTCGTCGGCGAATCCGATCACCAGAGATTTCGCCCTGATTGCCCGGTATGCAACCAATCGGTCTGTCCCCGCTCGCATTTCGAGTCCGATCTGCGCTCGCATGCCCGCCGTCTTCTTGCCGCCCGAGTATTCGAGGATCGCCAGCCAGTCACCGATCGCGCTGTCGTCGGCCAGCGTCTTGGGCGAGAAGTTCTGCATTGCAGTCATCGCAGCCCGGTACGACGCGGGTAGTTCGACCCCGGCGTCGTGAAGGTCCTTCTCGCCCTTCGACATCTGCGCACGAAAGGTGGTGGTCTTGCCGAACGTGGCCATCATCACTGCATGCGACACCAGATCCGGCCTGGCCAAGGCCAATTCCTGGGTGACGCGGGCACCCATGGAGGTGCCGACGACGCGTGCTGCGCCGCCACCGAGGTGCTCGACGAGGGCAGCGGTGTCTGCGACCAGGTCGTCGAGTGTCATCCCGCTCGCACACTCGGAAGACGGTGCGATACCGCGATTGTCGAACGTGACGACCCGGTACCCCTGCTTCACCAGGACGGGGACCTGATGGGTTCGCCAGACTCGTCCCGGGCTACCGGTGCCCATCACCAACACCACGAGCGGGCCGTCGCCGGTGACGTCGTAGTTGAGGTCGATTCCGTTGAGCTTCGCGAGCGGCATTCGGATCATCTTAGTGCGCGCAGGAACTCCTCGACCGCCGTGCGATACCGCTGGGGAGCCTCGTCGTGAATCAGGTGGGCCGCCTTCTCGATCCGAATGTGAGTCGATCCGGGCTTGTCCGAGTGCATCTGCCGCATCTGACCGACCGGGGTGATGGTGTGCTCACCTTCGATCAGCAACACCGGAGCGGTGACGGCCTCCCACTCGTCCCAGAAGTGCCGCGTCCCCCATTCCTGCGAGATCGACTCGAAGAAGTCCACCTCGCCGTGCAATCGCCAGCCGTCTTCGCTGCGAACGAAAGAGTCCAGAAAATACTGTCCCGCAACATCTCCGAAGAATGCGAGTACTGCGTCGGCGTCGGGAAAGGGCTGGGGCCAGGCCCGCATCATGGTGGCCCAGTCGTCTGCGGTGCGGCCCCGAAAATCCGGGGCGATGTCCTCGACCACGAGCCCAGTCACCAGGTCCGGTCGCTGCGCGGCTGCACACCACCCGTGCAGCGCGCCCATCGAATGACCGATCAGCACGCTGGGACCCAGCCGGTCGAGATGCTCGAGCAGGTCGGCCACGAAGTACTCGGTGCTGGGCTCCGGCGGCGGAGGCCGACGATGCCCCGGTGCGTCGTAGGAGTGCACGTGCCCGAATTCTCGAAGCCAAGGAACCTGTCTACGCCACGTGGCAGCACTGCCCATCAGCCCGTGCAGCAGCAGAATCGAACGGCCGGATCCACCCTCGTCGTAGAGCATCACCGCCGAGCATAACGGCGGAGTAATCTCGCGAGCATGGCCATTGTGAAGATCAATGCGATCGACGTACCCGAGGGCGCAGGCCCCGAACTCGAGAAGCGCTTCGCCGCGCGCGCCGGGTCGGTCGACGGCTCCCCCGGCTTCCTCGGGTTCCAACTGCTGCGGCCGGTCAAGGGCGAAACGCGCTACTTCGTCGTCACCCAGTGGGAGGACGAGGAGTCGTTCCAGGCGTGGTCGGCAGGACCGTCGCGGGAGGCTCATGCCGGTGCCCGTTCCCCGAAGCCGGTGTCGTCCGGAGCGTCGCTGCTCGAGTTCGAGGTCGTATTGGACGTGCCTGCTTCTTCGTGAAGCCGCTCAGATGTGTTGGCGCGCGAGCTTCCACTCGAGTTTCGTCGGCATCTCCGAATCCAGTTTTGCCACGGCATCGGCCAGGAACTCAGCGGGCATCGGTCTTCCCAGGAAGTAGCCCTGGGCACCGTCGCAGCCGAGTTCGCGAAGCGCATCCAGTGTGCCCGCGTCCTCGACCCCCTCTGCCATGACCCGTACCCCGAGGCTTCGAGCCAGGTCGATGGTCGAGCGCACGATCGACGCGTCGGTGTCGTCGGTATTCATCTTCGACACGAACGAGCGGTCGATCTTGAGAGTCTGCACCGGCAGACTCTGCAGATAGGCCAGCGAGCTGTAGCCGGTGCCGTAGTCGTCGATCGCGATGGTGACGCCGAGGCCACGCAGAGACGTCAGCGCATTCACCGAACGCACCGGATCGGTCATCGCAGTCGTCTCGGTGACCTCGAATTCCAAGGCATGAGCGGGAACCGCGTATTTCGCCAGCGCTGCTGCGACCTGCTCGGTGAGTGTCTCGTCGAGCAGGTTTCTCACCGAAAGATTCACCGACACAGACAGATCGACACCGCGTCGACGCAATTCGCTGCACTGCGCCAACGCCTCGTCCAGCACGAGCGCGGTGATGGC
Organism: Rhodococcus sp. IEGM 1372; assembly: GCF_030056835.1. Classification (NCBI taxonomy): domain Bacteria; kingdom Bacillati; phylum Actinomycetota; class Actinomycetes; order Mycobacteriales; family Nocardiaceae; genus Rhodococcus; species Rhodococcus sp. IEGM 1372. The sequence continues at coordinate 20,015 of NZ_JASHKS010000025.1, forward strand.
GGGCAACATGCCGGTGCGCTCGGCGTCGGGCAGAAACATCGAGGGTCCGATCAGGCCCTCACGCGGGTGCTGCCACCGCAGCAACGCCTCGACGCGGTCCACGCTGCCGGATTCCAGATCCAGGCACGGCTGAAAGAACACTCGAAGCTGGTGGTCACGAATGGCTGTGTCGAGTTCACCCAGCAACCGCATCTGATCGTGGCGGTCGCGATCCATGTCGGGCTCGTAGCGGCCGACTCGAGTGTGGCCGGCCTTCGCGGCCGTCAACGCCACGTGGGCGCGCTGAAGCATCGCCTCACCGTCGACCGGATTGGCCTCCGGATTCTCGATGCCGCTTCGACTCACGTCCGGCTCCTCGGTCGACGCGATTCCGACGACCGCGTCGAGCGCAACGTTGATGTCGTGCACGAACATCGTTCTGCTGACTGCGAATTGGAGCCGCTCAGCGGTATCCGACACGTCGATCTGGGCGGGACGCCGACGCATGGCGACGACGAACTGATCTCCACCGAGCCGACCCACCAGGTCATCGGATCGCACCGATGCGACCAGACGGTGACCGATCTCGCGCAGCACACTGTCTCCCACGCTGTACCCGAAGGTCTCGTTGATCTGGGCGAAGCGATCGATGTCCACCACGAGCGTGAAGACTTCCGACTCACCACGCGTGGCGAGCATCGTGTCCAACCGCTCTCGGAGCAGCCGCCGACTGGCCAGTCCCGTGACCGCGTCCGTGCGAGCCACGTCCTCGAGCACTGCGGCCTGCAGGCGCAGCGTGGTCAGGAAGCACGCCATGCGGCACCCGACGAGGGCGATGACCAAGGCCGACGAGGCCACGATCACCCAACCCCACTGATCGACGGGTATCCCTCGGGCCAACTGAACAGCCATCACGAAGGGCGTCACAGCGACCGCGACACTGAGTCCGAGAAATCTCACGCGCCCGAATCTGAACGGGCTGGACCGGTCCACACGCGAGACCGTTCTTTCCGGAATGTGCAGGGCGATCACCCCGAAACACACGTAGGCCGCCAGCCACAGCGTGTTCAGGAGAGTCGAACGGTAGAGCTCGTGGCTGCCGACCGCCGCATAGGACGCGAAATCGGCTGCCACGAGCAACACCACTCCCGCCGTGGCTGCCAGGAACGGCACCGTGGTCGCACGGGTCAGCAGGTACAGACTGCCGACGAGCGTCAGCAGAAATGCGTCGACGGTGAGGTAGATCGTGGCCGGCCACAGTTCCAGCGCCGACGAGAACGACCACGACGAACCGTCGGAGATGACGAAGACCCAGGTGGCGAGGCCGAAGCCGACTGCAACCACCAGACATTCGAGAAGCTCCTCGATCCCGAACACGAGCCCGTTCTCGTCGGCGGCTCGGGCGAAGCCGATGGCGATCACCAGATAGCCGATCAGGTAGAAGACGTCGGACGAGGAGAACGTCGGTACTCGCCCGCCGCCGACCTGCGCCATCGACACCAACGCGTCGCCGATGCCCCAGGAGCCGACACCGACGGCCATGTACTTCCAGGTCCGCTTGTCCGGACCCGGTTCCCGACGGTAGCGGTACACGAACGCAGCGACTGTGGCCAGGAGCACGATTGCGTACAACGCACTCTGGGGTATCCCCGCGGGGGCTATCGCGTACGCCGCGACTGCGAGAACACCGAGGCCCAGGAAGCGCGTCCACAACATGGTGGGGCTGATCCTTCCTAGGCCGGTCGGTGCATACCCCGAACGTACGCATCAGCCGATCGAACCCGACGTTTGATCACGATTCGTTGCTGACCCACCCTGCAGATGGGTCGAGAAACGAACTATTTCAAACCTGACGATTGTTCGCCAGTCTCACTTCGGGCGATTTGTCCGTTCAGCCCTCGAGAGCCGCGTCCAGTGTGATGTCCACGCCGGTGAGAGCCTTGCTGACAGGACAAGTTTCTTTTGCCGCCTGAGCTGCTTTCGCGAAGCCGTCGGCGTCGAGACCCTCGACCTCGCCCCGCACGGTCAGCTTGATGCCGGTCAGCTTGAAACCCGGCTCGTCGGGCCCCAGCGAGACATCGGCGGTGACCTCGAGGCTCTGCGGGGTGCCGCCCGCCTCCGCTATCAAAGCCGACAACTGCATCGCGTAGCAGCTCGAATGAGCCGCGGCGATCAGTTCCTCGGGACTGGTGGTGCCGTCTGAGTTCTCGGCGGCGCGCTTGGGAAACGACACATCGAAAGTCGCTGCGCCGGAACTGGACAGCTCCACCTGACCGGAACCCTGTTCCAGCGTTCCGTTCCAAGCTGTGCGTGAGGTGCGAGTTGGCATCGAACCGAATCCTTTCGTTGTCGACCCTGTGTAGGCCTGTTTCTCAGGCTAACGTCAGCGGGGTGACCGGGCTACCGAGTGCGAGGATGTCGACACGACGGGTGCGACAAACGAAAAAGTTCTCACGCACGGCGACGATCGCGGCAATCGCGATGCTGTCGATCGTCGGATTCTCGACGCCGACGGCCGAGGCAGGCCCTCTGACGGACTTCTACGACGCGCCGGTGGCGACGGTCGGCACCGCGCCGCCCGGCGAGGTGCTCCGAACCCGGCCGGTCAACTCACCCAAGGGGTTCGGACTCGGATTCGACATCGAACGCATTCTCTATAGCTCCACCGACACCCACGATGACCCCATGGTCGTCTCCGGCTATTCGATGACACCCACGGCTCCGTGGACCGGCCCCGGACCGCGGCCGGTGATCGCCTATGCGCCCGGCACTTCCGGGATGGCGGACCGCTGCGCCGGTTCGGTAGTTCTCGGGACAGTCGGCTCGTCACCGGCCATCCTGCCGCTTCTGCTCGCCGGATATCGCGTCGTCGCAACCGATTACCAGGGCCTGGGCACCCCAGGCGGACACACGTACCTCAACCGAATCGCCTCGGGCCGAGCTCTGCTCGACGCCGCCAGAACCGCAGACGATGACGCCCCCGTGGTGTTGTTCGGTTACTCGGAAGGCGGATTCGCGTCGGGGGCCGCTGCCGAACTCGCCGCCACCTATGCCCCGGAGCTCAGCATCCGGGCAGCGTATGTCGGTGCGCCACCGGCAGATCCGACGCTCAACATCGACACACTCGACAACACCGGCCTCGGCAGCGCCGTGCTCTTCGCCGTCGATGGAATGATCAATGCCTACCCGGATCGGGCGGACAGCATCCGCAGCCTCTTCGACTCCGACGGAATCGCCGCACTCGACGCCGCACAGAACTGGTGTACCACCGACCCCGCGGCCGCCGCGACAGTGCGCACGACCGAACTGACCCGCGACGGACGACCCCTCGACGATCAACTGAGCAACCCGGTTCTGGCCGACATCATCGAGACCAACACCGTCGGGCGCATCGCCCCTGTCATGCCGGTGTACCTCTCGCACGCAGTCGAGGACGACACCGTGCCGATCGAGCAGAGCCGCACCCTGCTTCGACGCTGGAGCGATCTGGGTGCCGACATCACCTACCGCGAATACGACCTCCCGGCCATACCGGTCGAGGGCGCGAACCACCTGCCCGGAGCTCTCGCGGCCTACTCCGACGTGATGCCCTGGATCGCCGGGCTGATTCACGCAGGAGTGGAGCCTGCAGGAACGACCCGGTAGGCAGGAGTGGAGCCTGCGGGAACGACCCGATAGGCAGGAGTGGAGCCTGCAGGAACGACCCGATAGCCAGGAGTGGAGCCTGCAGGAACGACCCGATGGGCAGGAGCTGATCTCAGGTGTGAAATCAGGGTGATCACCGAGGCGTCGGCCACGATGAGGTTGGTTCACTCCAACCATGCGCATCGTCCACGCCCTGCTCACCGTTGCAGCAGTCCTTACTGCGGGCTCCCCCACCCCACCGGATCCCGGCATGGCGTCGGACATCCAGGTTGTCGCCGAGGAACTCGGGTTGCCGGGGGTTGCGTTCCGCGTCGTCTCCGAGGACGAGGTGTTGGAGGACGTCGAGTACGGGGTGGACGGGGACGGGGTGCCGATCGACGAGAGCACGCCGTTCGTGTGGGGTTCGGTATCGAAGTCGGTGACGGCGGCGACGGTGTACTCCCTCGCCTCGCAACATCGTCTCGATCTGAGTAGAACCGTGAATTCGATTCTCCCGGAGGTCGATTCGATCGTCCCCGGCGATGTCACGATCGACGACCTGATCCACCACACCAGTGGACTCCCCCACGAGGTATCCGAACTGGACGTGTGGGGACGTTTCGAGCGAGCGCTCGACGTCGTCCCCACCCTGGACGTCACCGTCGGCGACCGCGGCACCTTCCGCTACTCGAGCCTCAATTACCAACTGCTGCAGGCGATCGTCGAGAAGGTCACCGCCGAACCCTTCGCCGACGTCGTCGCCCGCGAGACCGGAATGCACACTGCCGGTGCCGTCACACCCGGCCACGTACCGTTCTTCACCTTCCCCCGCAGCATCGACACCGGCATCGACTCCGCGGGATTGGGCTACGGCTATCTGAGCGGATCCATCGACGAGCTCTCCCGCTATGCATCCAGGCAACTGGCCGCTCCGGCGTCGAACAGTTCGGATACGGTGCCGACGGGTTCGGGCACGGCGTACGGATACGGGTGGTACGTCGAAACGCTGCCCGACGGTACCGAGATGCGATGGCATTCCGGCGCGGTCCCTGGCTATTTCACTCACGTCGCACTCGTTCCGGAACGACACCTGGCTGTGGTGTTCGCGACCAACCGATACGGCGAACTCGATGCCGACAACCTTGCCTCCGCGGCCCGCTCCCTCGTACTCACCCGACTCGGTATCGACGAACCCCGCGCCGCCGGACTCGGTCTCTACGAGATAGCCCTGATCGGATCGACTGCACTCGCGATGTTGTTGGCGATATGTGCCGCGAGAACCCTGCTCGGATTCGGAGCCGCTCCCGGACGATGGGCACTCGCGCGTGTTCTGACTGCCCTCGGCGCAGGCGGACTGCTGTACTACTCACTGCCCGCACTCGCCGGAGCACCGATCTCGACCCTGGCCCGCTGGGCTCCTGACATCGCGCTGCTGTTCTGGATCCTGCTCGCCGAACTTGCTGTGATCGCTGTTGCCCTCGGCGCTCGGGTCTTCCGTCAATGGACCACTGCACACGTCTGAGCGGTGCAACGGTCCATTCACGCCCGACCACTACCTGCGTGAATGGACCGTTGCATACGTCTGGGCAGTGCAAGGGTCCATTGACGCGAACGGGGGACGCGCGAACGGTGAGCGAACACGCGACGGGCGGGCACACGACAACGGGCGACCCTCCGAAGAGGATCGCCCGTTGGTTGGGATTGGTGAAACTTACTCGCTGTCGCTGTCTCCGGTAGCCTTGGCCAGGTCGACCGGGACCTCGTCGGGGACGATGATGGCTTTCTTCTCGCCGCGGAACGTGAACTTCGCGTCCTCGCCTGCGCCTTCGCCGTCCCAGTTCTCGACGTCGACCAGGATGATCTGGCCGGCTTCGATCTCGCCGAAGAGGATCTTCTCCGACAACGCGTCCTCGATCTCGCGCTGGATGGTGCGACGCAGTGGCCGCGCACCCAGGACGGGGTCGAATCCGCGCTTGGCCAGCAACGACTTGGCCTTCTCGGTGACCTCGATCGCCATGTCCTTGTTCTTGAGCGCACCTTCGACACGGTTGAGCATGAGATCGACCATCTGGATGATCTCGTCTCGCGTGAGCTGGTGGAACACGACGATGTCGTCGATACGGTTCAGGAACTCGGGGCGGAAATGCTTCTTCAGCTCGTCGTTGACCTTGAGCTTCATCCGCTCGTAGTTCGAGCCGGTGCCTTCACCCGAGGAGAAGCCGAGGCCCACTGCCTTCGAGATGTCTGCGGTACCGAGGTTCGAGGTGAAGATCAGCACGGTGTTCTTGAAGTCGACCGTGCGTCCCTGTCCGTCGGTCAAACGACCGTCTTCCAGGACCTGGAGCAGCGTGTTGTAGATCTCCGAGTGGGCCTTCTCGATCTCGTCGAAGAGCACGACGGAGAACGGCTTGCGGCGGACCTTCTCGGTGAGCTGGCCACCCTCTTCGTAGCCGACGTATCCGGGAGGAGCACCGAACAGACGCGACGCGGTGAAGCGGTCGTGGAACTCGCCCATGTCGATCTGGATCAGTGCATCGTCCTCGCCGAAGAGGAAGTTCGCGAGAGCCTTCGACAGCTCGGTCTTACCGACACCGGACGGGCCGGCGAAGATGAACGAGCCCGACGGACGCTTCGGGTCCTTCAGACCTGCACGGGTACGACGGATCGCCTTGGAGACGGCCTTGACTGCCTCGACCTGGCCGATGATCCGCTTGTGCAGCTCGTCTTCCATGCGAAGCAGACGAGTGGTCTCCTCCTCGGTGAGCTTGAAGACGGGGATGCCGGTCCAGTTGCCCAGAACCTCGGCGATCTGCTCGTCGTCCACCTCGGCAATGACGTCGAGGTCGCCCGAGCGCCACTGCTTCTCGCGCTCGGCACGCTGACCGACGAGGGTCTTCTCCTTGTCGCGCAGGTTCGCAGCCTTCTCGAAGTCCTGTGCGTCGATGGCCGATTCCTTCTCCCGGCGTGCGTCGGCGATCTTGTCGTCGAACTCACGCAGGTCTGGCGGCGCGGTCATCCGGCGGATGCGCATCCGCGCGCCCGCCTCGTCGATGAGGTCGATTGCCTTGTCGGGCAGGAACCGATCGTTGATGTACCGGTCGGCCAACGTGGCGGCCGCGACGAGGGCACCGTCGGTGATCGAGACGCGGTGGTGCGCCTCGTAGCGATCGCGCAGACCCTTGAGGATCTCGATCGTGTGCTCGACGGTCGGCTCGCCCACCTGGACGGGCTGGAAACGACGCTCGAGGGCGGCGTCCTTCTCGATGTACTTGCGGTACTCGTCGAGGGTGGTGGCACCGATGGTCTGCAGTTCGCCACGAGCCAGCTTCGGCTTGAGGATCGACGCTGCGTCGATGGCACCTTCGGCGGCACCTGCGCCGACGAGCGTGTGCAGCTCGTCGATGAACAGGATGATGTCGCCGCGGGTGTTGATCTCCTTGAGCACCTTCTTCAGGCGCTCCTCGAAGTCACCGCGGTAACGGCTGCCGGCCACGAGCGAGCCGAGGTCGAGGGTGTAGAGCTGCTTGTCCTTGAGCGTTTCGGGAACCTCGCCGTTGACGATGGCCTGCGCGAGGCCCTCGACGACTGCGGTCTTACCGACACCGGGCTCACCGATGAGGACGGGGTTGTTCTTGGTACGACGCGAGAGCACCTGCATGACGCGCTCGATTTCCTTCGCGCGACCGATGACCGGGTCGAGCTTGCCCTCGAGCGCGGCCTGCGTCAGGTTGCGACCGAACTGGTCGAGGACCAGCGACGTCGACGGGGTGCCCGCCTCGCCGCGGCCACTGCCGGACTCGCTGGGCTCCTTGCCCTGGTAGCCCGAGAGCAGCTGGATGACCTGCTGGCGCACGCGGTTGAGGTCGGCTCCGAGCTTGACCAGGACCTGAGCTGCGACGCCTTCGCCTTCGCGGATCAGTCCCAGCAGAATGTGCTCGGTGCCGATGTAGTTGTGGCCGAGCTGCAGTGCTTCACGCAGGCTGAGCTCGAGTACTTTCTTGGCGCGCGGGGTGAACGGAATGTGACCGGACGGAGCCTGCTGGCCCTGGCCGATGATTTCCTCTACCTGGCTGCGTACTCCTTCGAGGGAGATGCCCAGCGACTCGAGAGACTTGGCTGCGACGCCTTCGCCCTCGTGGATGAGGCCGAGCAGAATGTGCTCCGTGCCGATGTAGTTGTGGTTGAGCATCCGGGCTTCTTCTTGAGCCAGGACGACAACACGCCGCGCGCGATCGGTGAACCTCTCGAACATCGCTCTCCCTCACTTCTTGGCGGGTGGTTGCTCGCCCGCCAGTTCTTCTAGCGCTGCAGTGTCCATAACACTGCGGTCGCTTGTGCATTCGAAGGTAAGACTGCTTCTCACTGTAGTTGGCCGACGTTACGAACGCCGACCCTCCACCCCTGAAATGCTGCGCAACCGCCCACTCGAACGGACTTCCGTGGCTGCTTACTGTTCATAACGCAGGCACTATGCAAAACGTTTCCCATCGGCTGTCCGCTGCTGGCGAACAGTCCTTTACCGTCCGATCAGGTCTGGGACGGCTTGACGATCGGAAACAGGATCGTTTCGCGGATGCCGAGGCCGGTCAGCGCCATCAGCAAACGGTCGATGCCCATGCCGGTTCCGGTGGTCGGCGGCATGCCCTGCTCCATCGCGGCGAGGAAGTCCTCGTCGAGCACCATGGCCTCGTCGTCGCCGGCGGCGGCCTGACGCGCCTGATCCTCGAAACGCTCGCGCTGAATGATCGGATCGACCAGCTCGGAGTAGCCGGTGGCCAGCTCGAACCCACGGACGTACAGGTCCCACTTCTCGGTGACGCCGGGCTTGCTGCGGTGCTGACGCGTCAGCGGGGACGTCTCGACCGGGAAATCGCGGACGAACGTGGGCTCGGTCAACGCGTCGCCCACCTGGTGTTCCCACAGCTCCTCGACGAGCTTGCCGTGGCCGTAGATCGGGACGCCGTCCTTGCGCGGCACCTCGACGCCCACCTTGTCGGCGATCGCGAGCAGTTCGTCGACGGTGGTGTCGGGAGTGACGTCGAATCCGAGCGATTCCGACAGCGACGGGTACATCTCGAGCGTCTCCCAGTCGCCGCCGAGGTCGTAGGTGGTGCCGTCGGGCAGCGTCACGACCGTGGATCCGAGGGCGGCCATGGCCACTTCCTGGACCAGCTCACGGGTCATCTTCGCCGAATCGTCGTACGTGCCGTAGGCCTCGTACGTCTCGAGCATCGCGAATTCCGGCGAGTGGGAGGAGTCGGCACCTTCGTTGCGGAAGTTGCGGTTGATCTCGAAGACCTTCTCGATGCCGCCGACGACGCAGCGCTTGAGGAACAGCTCCGGTGCGATGCGGAGGTAGAGGTCGGTGTCCATCGCGTTCGAGTGGGTGACGAACGGTCGGGCAGCCGCGCCGCCGTGCAGCGTCTGCAGCATCGGCGTCTCGACCTCGAGAAAGCCACGACGTTCGAGTGCGTTGCGCAGTTCACGAACGACGGCGATGCGCTTGCGGGCGGTCACTCGTGAGACCGGGTTGGTGATCAGGTCCAGGTAACGCTGCCGGATGCGCGTCTCCTCGTTGAGCTCCTTGTGCGCGACGGGCAACGGCCGCAACGACTTCGACGCGATCTGCCAGGCGTCGGCCATGACGGACAGCTCGCCGCGACGGGAGCTGATGACCTCGCCGTGCACGAAGACGAAGTCCCCGAGATCGACATCGGACTTCCACTGCGCCAGAGCGTCCTCGCCGACGCCGGCCAGGCTGATCATCGCCTGCAGTTGAGTGCCGTCACCCTCCTGCAGCGTCGCGAAGCACAGCTTGCCGGTGTTGCGCACGAAGATGACGCGGCCGACGACTCCGACGATCAAGCCGGTCGTCGTATCGGGTTCGAGCTCGGGGAATTCGGTTCGGATCTCGAGCAGCGAATGGGTCCGCGGAACCGATACCGGGTACGCCTCGACCCCGCGCTCGAGCAACGAAGCGCGCTTGGCGCGACGAATCCGTAGCTGCTCCGGGGTGTCGTCGGCCGGCTGGGTAGAAGCTGTATCACTCACGCGCAGACACTTTACAGTCCAGGACTGTCAGGACGATCAGTGCGCTGCGACGGCCTCGGCTTCACGAACGCAGTGCTTGGCCTGCGTCAACACCCCGAGCAATCCAGCCGTTTTCAGGGCCTGGTAGCCGCCGACCAGATCGGTGGCCTTGTGCAGACCCAGCAGCTTGAGCGACGCGGCCGCGAGCGAGGAGGTGTAGCCCTCCGAGCAGATGACGACCCACTCCACGTCGTGATCGACGGCGATCGCCAGGCGCGCATCGCTCGTCGGGTCCAGACGCCATTCGAGGACGTTGCGTTCGATCGCGAGCGCTCCGGGCAGGGTCCCCTCGACGGCGCGCTGCGCCTGCGGGCGGATGTCGACGACGACGGCTCCGCGGGCGACGGCGTCGCGCAGCTCGAAGACGGTCATGCGATCGATGGTCTCGCGCGCGGATTCGAGCATTTCGACGATGGTCATGGTCTGGATGGTCACAGCGTGGCCTTTTCGGGTGCGTCGGTGAGCTCGCTGCGGGTACGACGCAGCGTGGACCGTTCGGTCACTTCGTAGTAGGACATCGCCGTCAGCGGCGGCGAGTAGGCGTGCACGCTGAGGGTGGGCCCGGTCGTAGCCGACGTCGGATCGTGCATCACGTCGTGCACCCACCCGAGCGGGAACGACGCCTGATCACCGGCGTCGAGACGACGCTGCTTCAGTCCTGTTCCAGCCCAACGATATTCGAGTAGCGAGCCACTCAGAACGGTCAGCGCGCCGAGCGAGCCCGCATGGTCGTGCAGTTCGGTGGAACGATCGGGAACCCAACTGATCAGCCAGACGTCGAGATCGTCGTCGGAATGCAGCCTGGCGGCCCAGCGCTCGTCGGTCGGCCAGCGGCCGCCATCGGGAAGCAGGTGGTCGAAGCGGCCCTCGAGGACGTCGGATGCGCCCTGGTCGGTGATGCGCAGCAGGTCGGGTGGACGCAACCGAGTCGGCAGCGTCGAGACCGAACGCGAGGACAATCGGGTACGGGAGGGTGCAGAAATTACAGGTGTGGAAAGCATGAAGCTCTACTCCAGGGGTGTGTTACGAACGAGGCAGGGTTCAGCCTCGACAACACTCCTGGGTGGCCATGCACGTCATCACGCCGACGATTCTGACACACGACCGCCCGATGCGCTACCCCACACCACCGAAACACTCAGCGCGGACGTCGTTTTGCCATGTTGCGTTCGTAGACCAAGCGGAGCCCCTCGAGGGTCAGGTCGGGTTCGTGGTGCTCGATGGTGGTCGACTCGGGCAGGATCAGCGCGGCGATGTCGCCGGTGCCGATGATCGCGACATCCGTTCCGGTCACCTCGGGAACCTCGCGTCGAATTCGCCCGACGAGGCCGTCCACCAGTCCCGCGAACCCGAAGATGGTGCCCGACTGGATGCATTCGACGGTGTTCTTGCCCAGCACCGAACGAGGCCGAACCATCTCCACCTCGCGCAACGTGGCCGTGCGAGTCGACATGGCCGACGCCGACATCTCCAGTCCGGGAGCGATGGCACCGCCCAGGAATTCGCCCTTGGCCGAGACGACGTCGACGCAGGTGGTGGTACCGAAGTCCACCACGATGCATGCCGAGCCGTACAGGTCGTGTGCGGCAAGGGTATTGACGATGCGATCGGCACCGACCTCTTTGGGGTTGTCGACCAGCAACGGCACGCCGGTCCGCACACCGGGTTCGACCATCACGTGCACCACATGGTCCCAGTAGCGCGCGAGCATCGTCCGCATCTCCCGCAGCACCGACGGCACGGTGGACAGCGCAGTGACTCCGGTGATCCGTTCGGCGTCCTCACCCAGCAGACCGCGCAACATCAGAGCCAGCTCGTCGGCCGTCACATGCGGGTCGGTTCGAATGCGCCAGTCCCGCAGCAGCTTCGAGTGGTCACCGGTGCCGGTGAACAGACCGACCACGGTGCTGGTGTTGCGCACATCGATCGCGAGGAGCATCGAATCAGACCAGCACGGAATCGGCCCGCAGATCGCGCGGCGTGATCAGACCCGAGCCCGCAGGCGCATGGGCCGGGTCGCTGCCGAGTTCGACCGGACGGTTCTTCTCGTCGACGAACACCACCCGCGGCGCATAGTCGGCAACCTCCTGCTCGTTCATCACCCCGTAGGCGATCAGAATGACCAGATCGCCCGGGTTCACCAGATGCGCTGCGGCTCCGTTGATTCCGATGACACCGCTGCCGCGCTGGCCGGTGATGACGTAGGTTTCCAAACGAGCACCGTTGTCGATGTCGACGATGGTGACCTGCTCGCCTTCGAGCAGATCGGCTGCCTCCATCAGATCCTGGTCGACGGTCACCGAGCCCACGTAATGCAGATCTGCATGCGTGACGGTGGCGCGATGGATCTTGGACTTCATCATCGTTCGAAACATGCTGTGCCCTCAGCTCTTCGGGTCGTCGGGGTACTCGAGGAAACCGGTGCCGACGGCGACACCGACGTTGTCGATCAATCTCGTGGTGCCCACCTTGGCGGCCACGAGCAGTCTTCCGTCTCCACGTTCGGGAGCGGGGCCGAGATGCGGGTCGCGTACCTCCAGGTAGTCGACCTGCACCAGCGGTGCCTCGTCGAGGACGGCACGCGCGGTGGCGATGATGGCCTCGGGACCGCCCGCCGCAGCGTGCGCCCCGGCCACCAGCGCGGCCGACAATGCCATCGCCGCGTCGCGCTGCTCGGCATCGAGATATCGGTTACGCGAGGACAGTGCGAGGCCGTCCTGCTCGCGAACCGTCGGCACCCCGATGACCGCGACGTCGAAGTTCAGATCGCGCACCATCTGTCGGATCAACGTCAGTTGCTGGTAGTCCTTCTCCCCGAAGTACGCGCGATGGGGAGCCGCGATCTGCAGCAGCTTGGCCACGACGGTGAGCATTCCGGCGAAATGCGTTGGTCTGCTGCGTCCTTCGAGTTCAGCGCCGAGCGGTCCGGGATTGACCGTGGTGCGCGGACCTGACGGATACATGTCCGAAGCCGACGGCGCGAAGACCAGTTCGACGCCCTCCGCACGCAGCAGCGCGACATCGGCGTCGAGAGTCCGTGGGTAGGAATCGAGGTCCTCACCCACACCGAACTGCAACGGGTTGACGAAGATCGACACGATCACCACGGCACCGGTGAGCTTGGCCTGCCGCACCAACTGCAGGTGCCCGGCGTGCAGCGCGCCCATCGTCGGGACCAGAGCAACCTGCTTCCCGACGCCTCGCAGCGCTTTCGACACCGACGTGATCACCGCGGGATCGTGGTGAACCGTCAACTGTCCCTTGGTGTAGCTGCCCGCGAGGGTCATCGATTCCCTTCCAGAAGTTCGATCAGGTCTGCCTTGGCACCGATGCGCTGCGCCGAGCGCAACGACAGGGCGCGGTATCCGGCTGCGATCCGCGCATCCACGGATTCGAGTACGTCGAGATGCTTGCCGACTGCAGCGGTGTCGCCGCGAGCCACCGGTCCGGTGAGCGCCGACTGGCCGTTGCGCAACGCGTTGTCCAGCGCAGCTTCGAGCAGTGGAGCCAGAACCCGCTCGGGTACACCACGTTCGGAGTCCGAACCGGGAAAACCTGGTCCCGCCAAGGCAACCCGGAGCGCTTCGACCGCGTCGACCACCAGAGTGACGAGGTGATTGCTGCCATGAGCGAGCGCGGCGTGGTAGAGCGCTCGGTTGTTCTCGGGCACGTGCACCGGCTCGCCGCCGATCTCGAGGACGAGAGCCTGCGCCACCGCATAGCCGATCTCGTCGCCTGCAGTGATGCCGAAACACGCCGCCGTCATCCGGTCGGTGTCCTCGACTCCGCCGCTGAACGTCATCGCCGGATGGATGGCCAACGGCACGGCACCGAGGGCAGCCAGGGGCTCGAGCACCGAAATCCCGTTCGCGCCGGAGGTGTGCACCACCAACTTTCCCGGTGCAACCGCCCCGGTGGACGCCAGGCCCGCGACGATCGACGCCAACTCGCTGTCCGGTACGGCCAGAACGAGCAGCTCTGCGCGACGAGCAACCTCGTCGACGGGCAGAACCTGGGACTCGGGAAGTCGCTCACGCACTCGCGCGAGGGACGCATCGGACACCGCGGCAGCACCGACGACGACATGCCCGACGCGTTCGAGCGCCTCACCGAATGCGGTACCGACCCGTCCCGCCGAGACGACACCAACCGTCAGGCGAGCCGGCGACAGACCACCGGTGCCGGAAAAGGTCACCGAAAAATTCCTCTCGTTCGTTCCAGTCCCGCTCGGCGGGTACCAGACGTCCTGCACGGAACAATAGCGACCGCGACCACTCGCAGGCCATGGGAGAGCTGTGTGATCTGGTTCTCAGTCTGCGCGACGACGACGGCGACGTGTACCCGGATCGGTCACGGCCGCATCACCGGACCCACCGCCTTGCAGACCGGCCATGATCTCGGCAACCGATCGACCGTTCGAGTGTGCGCCCGACGCGTCCTCGTCGTCGGCCGATTCCGCGCGCCTACGACCTCGCCGGGACGAGACGGCAGTGTCCTCGGCCGGTGTCTCGTAGTCCTGATCGGCCGTGAAGAACGCGTCGGCCGATTCACGCAACGAGGCGCGCGAGGCAGAGAAGGCGTCGTCGCTCGGTTCCGCTGCAGGCTCGGTCTCGTACTGCTGGGCCGGCTCCGCGGCAAACGACTGCGTGGAAAACGACTCCGTGGAATACGAACCGGCCGCATCGACGTCCGCGTGTCCGGTCTCGTACGTCTCTTCCTCGACCTGTGGCTCGGGCTCCGCCGCCGGTTCCGGCTCGGCAACGGGTCGACGCGTCTGCTCGAAGTCGTATGCGGTGAAAGGCGAGCTGGGCGGAGTGACGCGCCCCGCAGGCCTCGGTGCGCCGTAAGGACGTGCCTGCGCCCCGGTTCGCTCGAACGAGTCCGCATCGGAGGACTCGGTGTCGTAGCTCGTTTCCGCGAACGAATCCTCGGCGTACCGATCCTGATCCGCTTCGGCGGCCGCCGCCGGTGCGGAGGCTGTGGCCTGCGGCATCTCGTCCGGATCCTCGGGGTACACCACCGAGGTCTCGGCCGTGACCGGCTCGTCGTAGGGCGTTCCGACACCGTTGAGGCCGGTTCCCGGTGCCATCGCACCGTTGCCGTTCCCGCGACCGGGGACGTACAGGCCGGACGGCGCAGGCTGGTAGCTGTCGTATCCGCGTCCGCCGAGTTCTTGCATCCTCATCGCTTCGGCCCGCAGTGCGACACGTTCGGTGGGCAGATTGCCGTCGAAGAGCACCTGGAGATTCTGGCGAAGGGCAGCGAGTTCGTTGCGCAGAGCTGCGACCTCGTCGATCTCGAGCTGCGATTCGCCACGAACCCGCGCTTCGACGCTCATCTCGTACTCGCGTCGCGCCGAGATCTCCCGAGCCAACTGCAGCTCGTAGACCGTCTGCAGGTCCTTGGCCTTGGTTTGATCTGCGGCCGCCTCACGCCGGTACTTGGTCATCGCGAACGCACCGATCACCGCAGCCCACAGCGCCGAGAGAACACCGACTCTCATCCACTGCACGCTCTCGGTGAAGAGCAACAACACACTGGCGATGATGCCGAACACGACGAGCGCCGCGAGGAACAGCTGGCTCGCACTACGCCTCTTACGGCGTCCCTTCTTTGCGCGAGTCTGATCTGTCATGTCCACAAGGGTAACTGGCAAATCGTTCGCAAATAGTCATCCTCGACCGATCACTTACACAACCGCGGTAACAATCAAATGTTTCGGGGGTTACCGAGAACGCTCGTCGTCACGGTCTTTCGGGGCACGGCAGCACTGTTCGAGCCACACCGCGGCAGCGACGACGGCCAGTCCGGCCACGAGCGCAACGACGGCTCCGGCCCGATCCGAAGAGGCTGCCCGTATCGTCGCCGCACGCGGCAGCACGTACACCAGAAATCCGACGCACACGCCGACGACGGCAGTCCCCACCAGCATCGATGCCTTCGCCAACACCAACGCCCTGAACACCGTCAGCGGATGCAGATCGTGCAGACCGGTGCCCACCCGGTGCTCGGCGATGCGATTGCGCACGATCACCGCAGTCACCACTTGCACCACCGCCACCAGATACAACGACGCCCCGGCGTACACCGGAATCGGCGGCAACGAGCCGTAGAAGACCCGAACCAACAGCCACGTACCGATTGCGGCCACCAGGAAAAGACCCAAGACATCCCAGACCTTGGTGGGATTGGTCACCACGACCCATCACCGACACCGTCGTGCTCCACGGGTCGTTCCTGCAGGCTCCACTCCTGCTTCGTGACCCCGGCCCGCTCCTCCGGACTCAGTCGCGCGAGCAACTCGGACACCGAAATGTCGTCGTCGCCGACACGCAGGGTGGCGTCCGGTTCGACGTCCAGCCACGGCAGCAGTACGAACGCTCGTTCGTGCGCGCGCGGGTGCGGAAGGATCAAACGAGGGTCCTCGCTGATCGTGTTCTCGCACGTCACCACGTCGACGTCGAGGCTCCGTGGCCCCCACCGCTGTACTCGAACGCGATCGGCCGCCTCCTCCAGACGCTGACCGAAACGCAACCAATCCCAGGCGTCGAAGGCATCGTCCTCGACCACCACGACGGCATTGAGGAAGTCCTGCTGCTCGACGCCGCCCCAGGGAGCCGAACGGTACACCGGTGAGCAGGACACCAGGCGGGAGCCCAATCCGGTTGTGACAGAACGTAAGTGGGCGAGGGAGTCGCCGATGTTGCTGCCGATGGACAGCACCGCGCGGGTCACGCCCGCTCCCGGTACGCCACCACGGCAACGTCCCCGAACGTCAAAGGGATCGGGGCCGACGGCTTGTGCAGCACCACTTCCACCGCGTCGACGCGTGAGTCGTACGCCAACACGACCTCGGCGATCTCGGCCGAGACCGTCTCGATCAGGTCCCTGGACGGGCCCGCGACGACGGCCGCAGCGTGCTCGGCCAGTTCTCCGTAGTGCAGCGTTCGGGTCAGGTCGTCGGTCTCGGCCGCGGGCCGCAGGTCCATCCACACGGTGATGTCGACGACGAAGTCCTGCCCGTCTCGCTTCTCGAAGTCGAAGACGCCGTGATTGCCGCGCACCGTCAGGCCCCGCAGTTCGATGCGGTCGCCGCGACGCGTCCCCGCGCCGACGCGGCTGCTGATCTCGCTCATGCCCGATCACCCTGCCATGCCCGAACGACGGCGACCGCGTCGAGTGACGCCTGCACGTCGTGTACCCGGACACCCCATGCACCCGCAGCGACCGAGAGCGCCGACACCACGGCCGTGGCGATCTCTCGCCCGTCCGGCGGCCGCGGAGTACCGTCGTCGTCCGCCAACAGCGAGCCGAGAAAACGCTTCCTGGAAGCACCGACGAGTACTGGGAAGCCGGCCGACACCAAGTCCGGCAGGCCCCGCAGCAGTTGCCAGTTGTGCTCGGCGTTCTTGGCGAATCCGAGGCCGGGATCGAGCACGAGCATCGCCGTGTCCACGCCCGCGGCCACCGCGTGATCGACCTGTTCGAGCAGTTCACCGCGGACGTCGGCGACCACGTCGTCGTATCGATCGGCCGGTCCGGCGTGCCGATACTCGGATCCGGCGGCCCGCCAGTGCATCAGGATCCACGGCAATCCGCCGTCCGCAACGACCCCGGCCATGGCCGGATCCGCCCGACCACCCGAGACGTCGTTGACGATCGAGACCCCGGCATCGATCGCCGCCTCGGCGACCGAGGCACGCATGGTGTCGACGCTGGTGGTCACCCCTGCTGCGGCCAGCGCGGCGATGACCGGCACGATGCGCTGCGCCTCGAGCGTCGGGTCGATCCGGTCTGCTCCGGGACGCGTCGACTCGCCACCGACGTCGACGATGTCGACTCCGCGACGGTGCATCGCCAGTCCGTGTTCGACGGCGGCATCGACATCGAGGTACCTACCGCCGTCGGAGAACGAATCGGCGGTGACGTTGAGGACACCCATGACGACCGGTGCCGGGGGGATACTGCGCGCCGGGTTCATCGGGACTCGACCGGTCGCGTCATTTCCGCAGGATCAGGTCCAGAGCTTCCGAACGCGATGCCGCGCTGGACTGCAACAGACCCCGCACCGCCGACGTGGTGGTGCTGGCTCCCGGCTTGCGAATGCCGCGCATGGCCATGCACAGGTGCTCGGCCTCGATCACGACGATCGCACCGCGCGGGTCGAGCTTGCGCATCAACGCGTCGGCGATCTGGCTGGTCAGCCGTTCCTGAACCTGCGGGCGCTTGGCGTACATGTCCACCACGCGCGCGAGCTTCGACAGGCCGGTGACCTTGCCGCTCTTGCCCGGGATGTACCCGACGTGTGCGACGCCGTGGAACGAGACCAGGTGATGCTCGCACGTGGAGAACATGGGGATGTCGCGGACGAGCACCAGTTCCTGGTGCCCCTCGTCGAACGTCGTGTTCAGCGCCGTGTCAGGGTCGGTGTAGAGCCCGGCGAAGATTTCACGGTAGGAACGCGCCACGCGGGCCGGCGTGTCGAGCAGACCCGGACGGTCCGGATCCTCGCCGACGGCGATCAACAGCTCACGCACTGCGGCCTCGGCACGAGGCTGGTCGAAGACCGCACCGGTGGCGTAGGCCACTGTCTGTTCCACTGCCCGCTGCTGCGCTGCTGGGACTTCTGCCGAGTCGATTATCGACTCGTCGGTCCGGTTGACTGACACGAGAACGTACCTCCGGTTGGGCTCCGCGAATGTGACAGCTGGGCCGAACCGCACCTGTTCCTCACGGAGCAGCTGCGCCGACCTGCAGCACGGTTCGAACGACGGACTGGGCCGACCGAAACGGTCGACCCAGCCAGCCTAATGACCGACCTAGCGGTACGAACCGCCCGGCCCTTCCCAGCGTTGGGTGCGTGGACCTTCGTCGCCGTCGTCCTCTGCTCGCTCGTCTCGGCGCGAGTCCTCGGACGGGTTGTGCGAGGGACGATCGTCTCCGGGCAGCGGATAGCTCTGCGATGGAGTCGGAACCTCCCACGTGGGTGGCGACGCTTCGGCCGGTCCGGCATTGTCCTCGTGCTGGCCGTACGGGGGCTCGTGCCGAGAGGTACGACCCTGGTCCCGAGTGTCCGGCCGGAACGGATCCGGCTGATACTGCGGCGGCTGATATCCCGGCTGTTGATTCGTCGGCGGTTGGTTCGACGGCGCAGCGGTCGGCGGCTGGTACGCCTGCGGCTGCTGGTAGGTCGGGTGCTGTCGGTACGTCGGAGGCTGACCCTGCGGCGGCTCGTACCGATTCTGGTCCGATCCCGACTGCTCGCGGTTCGGCTGATCGTGAACCGGCGGCGTGGTCGGTCCCTGGTACCGGGGAACCGCAGGCTGGTCGCGCGGGGGCCAACCCGGAGCCGACCATCCGGCCGGGGCACCGTAATCGGGACGCGAGCCCTGGCCGGGGCCGCTCGAGCGAGGTTCCTGCCGACGCTGGCCTTCGGAGTATCCGCCCCCGTTGGGAGCGCCTCCGTTGGTCGGGCCGCCGTAACCACCGTTGTAGCCACCGCCGTTGTATCCGCCGGGTGCGGGGGCGCTGCGTCGGCCACCGCCGGTGTTCGGCGCATCGACGTCCCCGGTGCTCGGTGATCCGTTGACCGGGCCACCGTTGGTCGGAGCACCGTTCGACGGGGTGCCGTTGGTGGGCACGCCGTTGGTCGGTCCGCCGTTGTATCCGTTGCTTCCGTTCGGGTAACCACCCTTGGTCAGCTGCGGAGAACCGGCGTAGCTGGGCTGCGGAAACTGTTGCGGCGGAAGCTGCTTCGGGGCCGGCGGTACCGGAGGCCACGGCTCGCCGCGCTCGGCGGCGAGTTCGCGGGGCGTCTTGACCGGTGGCTTGTCCGAGGGCTTGCGATCACCGAAGTCGTTGAACAGGGTGATGCGCGGACGCTTGGTGACGCTGTGGAAGATCTTCTCGAGGTCCTTGCGGGTGAGCGTCTCACGTTCGAGCAGCTCCGAGGCAAGGGTGTCGAGCAGGTCGCGGTACTCGTTGAGGATGGCCCACGCCTCGGTGTGCGCCGCCTCGATGAGTTTGCGCACCTCCTCGTCGATCTCGCGGGCGACCTCGTGCGAGAAGTCGGACTGCTGGCCCATCGAACGGCCGAGGAACGGATCGCCCTGTTCCTGCCCGTACCGAACGGCTCCGAGCTTGCTGCTCATGCCGTACTCGGTGACCATCGCGCGGGCGATCTTGGTCGCCTGGTCGATGTCCGAGGACGCACCGGTTGTCGGCTCGTGGAAGACGAGCTCCTCCGCTGCGCGGCCACCCATGGCCATGACGAGTCGAGCGATCATCTCCGACCGCGTCATCAGGCCCTTGTCGTCCTCGGGCACCGTCATCGCGTGGCCGCCGGTGCGACCGCGAGCAAGGATGGTGACCTTGTAGACGGGCTCGATATCGGGCATCGCCCACGCGGCGAGAGTGTGACCACCCTCGTGGTACGCGGTGATCTTGCGCTCGTGCTCGCTGATGATGCGGCTCTTGCGGCGCGGGCCACCGACGACGCGGTCGACCGACTCCTCGAGCGACGCCTCGGTGATGACGGTGCCGTTCTCGCGAGCGGTGAGCAGTGCTGCTTCGTTGATGACGTTGGCCAGGTCGGCACCGGACATCCCGACGGTTCGCTTGGCGAGACCTTCGAGGTCGGCGTCCTGAGCAACGGGCTTGCCTGCCGAGTGCACCTTCAGGATTGCTCGACGGCCGGCCAGGTCGGGGGCACCGACCGGGATCTGGCGGTCGAAGCGGCCCGGACGCAGCAGGGCGGGGTCGAGGATGTCGGGGCGGTTGGTGGCGGCGATGAGGATGACGCCGGTGCGCTCACCGAAGCCGTCCATCTCGACGAGCAGCTGGTTGAGTGTCTGCTCGCGCTCGTCGTGGCCGCCGCCCATGCCCGCGCCGCGCTGGCGACCGACGGCGTCGATCTCGTCGACGAAGATGATGCAGGGGCTGTTCTGCTTGGCCTGCTCGAAGAGGTCGCGCACACGGGATGCACCGACGCCGACGAACATCTCGACGAAGTCCGAGCCGGAGATGGTGAAGAACGGGACGCCGGCCTCGCCTGCGACGGCGCGCGCGAGCAGCGTCTTGCCGGTTCCGGGAGGGCCGTACAGCAGCACGCCGCGCGGAATCTTGGCACCGAGCGCCTGGTAGCGCGCCGGGTTCTGCAGGAAGTCCTTGATCTCGTAGAGCTCTTCGACGGCCTCGTCCGCGCCTGCGACATCGGCGAACGTGGTCTTGGGCATGTCTTTCGTCAGCTGCTTGGCCTTGGACTTGCCGAAGCCCATGACCCCGCCGCGGCCGCCACCCTGCATGCGGCTCATGACGAAGATGATCACGCCGAGGATCAGCACCATCGGAAGAATCAGCAGCAGGAACGAGCTGAACCAGCTCTCCTGGGTGACGGTGGTGTTGTAGCTCGCCAGGCCCTGCGAGTCGACCTTGTCGAAGATCTGCTCCGACGCCGAGTCCGGGTACTTGGCGATGATCTGCGTCTCGTTGTCGGTGGCGTCCGACGCCTCCCGCAGAGTCAGCCGGATCTGCTGCTCGCGGTCGTCGATCTGCGCGGACTCGACATTGCGATCGTCGAGCTGGGCGATCGCCACCGAGGTGTCGACCGTCTTCCAGTCCCGCGTGTCGTTACCGAAGTAACTGAAGGCATAGATCACCAACAGAATGCCGAAAACGATGGCAAGATTTCGTATTACTGTCTTCCGATTCATACAGCTTCAGCCGAGTCGGCCGTGTCCTTTCAGTCCGCTCCCGCGCGCTGGCTGCTCCCTGCCCGCCGGATACTCCAGGCTAGCGCGAGACTCGGACATCTGACTCGCTCATACCTGGCGCTGTGCGTCCACGCACCTGTTTGCGTCGACGCTTCTTCCCCTCCAACGACTGCACTCCCCCGGCAGTTCCCCACCTGTCGGGCACACTATCCGCATCGATGGACCCTTGCACACGTCTCGGCGCGGCAATGGTCCATTCACGCGAACGGGGTGGACCGGACGAACCGAAGACACCAGCTCAGCTGTAGACCTTGGGATCGAGCAGACCGATGTAGGGCAGATCTCGGTAGCGCTCGTTGTAGTCGAGGCCGTAGCCGACGACGAACTCGTTGGGGATGTCGAAGCCCACGTTCGCGACCTCCACGTCGACCTTGATGGCGTCGGGCTTGCGCAGCAACGTCACCACCGACAGCGAGGCAGGCGAACGGGTCGCGAGGTTGCGCTTGAGCCAGCTCAGCGTCAGACCGGAGTCGATGATGTCCTCGACGATCAGCACGTGGCGTCCGGTGATGTCGCGGTCGAGGTCCTTGAGGATTCGAACGACTCCCGACGACGAGGTGGACGAGCCGTAGGAGCTGACCGCCATGAACTCGAGCTGCGCCGGGATGGGCAGGGCCCGGGCGAAGTCGGTCATGAACATGATCGCGCCCTTGAGGACACCGACCAGGAGCAGGTCACCTTCCGGTGAGCCTTCGGGATACCGCTGGGCGATCTCTTCTGCGAGTTCCGCAGTGCGCGCTTTGATCTGTTCCTCGGAAATGAGAACCGATTCGATGTCGCCCTCGTACACGGGGTTTCCCTTCATTCGTTCTCCAGGCCGACGCTCAGCCTGCCATGCCGACGCGAGCACACCAACCTGGCGTCGGGCGTTCCTCCCGGCAGCGCAACCCCGCCCTGGCCGGTCCACCGTCCGACGAGGGCGTCGACGGCCCGGATCTGCCGGTCGGTCAGCGACGTCACACCTCGGCCGAGCAACCATCGGCGCAGTACGCGGCGACGAATCGCGGTGTCGAGCGAGTCGATCGAGGACACCTCGAGTTCCGACGCACCCAACCCGACGACCGATTCGGCGAGCGCGTCGAGCACCCGGCCGTCCTCGCGCAACTGCTCGGCGGTCCGGGCGAGTGCAGCGGCGACACCACCGCCGAGCACGTCCTCGAGCAGGGGCAGCACCTCGTGACGCAACCGCACCCGAGTGAAATCGGGGTCGATGTTGTGCGGATCCTCGAACGGCTCCATCCCCAACTCGACGCAGGCAGCCCTGGTCACACTGCGTCGAATTCCTAGCAGCGGCCGACCCCACGGCGCATCGAACGCCGCCATGCCCGCGATCGACCGCGGTCCCGATCCGCGGCCCAGCCCGAGCAGCACCGTTTCGGCCTGATCGTCGAGGGTGTGCGCCACCAGCACCGACGCGTCGCCGCGCTCGCGATCCAACGCGTCGTACCTGACCCGGCGGGCGGCGGCCTCCGTCCCACCCGAGCCGGTCACCTGCACCGGCAGCACGCGCGCCTCGACCACTCCCAGCTCCGACGCCCGAGCCGCCGCCGTCGCCGCAACCTCAGCCGAGCCGGACTGCAGACCGTGATCGACGATCAAGGCGCGCACGTTCGGGGCCTCGGCCACGGTGGCGGCCGTCAAAGCGAGCGAATCCGCGCCACCGGACAGCGCGACGGCAACCGGTCCCGGATGAACTGCGAGCCACGCCCGAACCGCGTGCCGAATCTCCAGCAGGGCAGGCCCCTCAGGCATTTTGGGTCGTTCCGCAGGCTCCACTCCCTCAGGCAGGAGCACTAGCCCAGAACTCGGGCGATCCAGGCGTCCGGGTCCTCGATCTCCGACAGCAACGGCAGCGTGTCGGGCCCGGTCCACACGGTGTTGAAGCGTTCCATTCCCACCGCGGCGACGACGTGATCGACGAACGCCTTGCCGCGCACGTACTGCGCCATCTTCGCGTCCATGCCGAGCAGGGCCCGGATGACGCGTTGGAGCGGGTTCACCTTGCGTTGCCTGCGCTGATCGAAGGCGCCGCGAATCTGCGTCACGGTCGGCACGACGGCCGGTCCGACGGCGTCCATCACGTGGTCGGCGTGACCCTCGAGCAGGGTGCCCAGCACGAGGAGCCGGTCGATGGCGTCGCGCTGGGGCTGCGGTTGGGTGGCGCGCAGCAATCCGACGATGCCTGCGTCCTCGGACTTCGACGCCCCGCTCGGATTCTTGCGGGCCTTCAGCGCGCCGGTCAGCCGGTTGGCGACATCGGTGAGCGGCTCGTCGGTGCCGTCGGAGAGCACCCCCACGTTCTCGCGCATGTAGCCGCCGAGCCAGGGAGCGGAGGAGAACTGCACTCGGTGTGTGACCTCGTGCAGGCACACCCACAGTCGGAAGTCGCTCGGCGACACGCGAAGCGCCCGCTCGACGGCAATCACGTTGGGCGCGACCAGAAGCAGCGTTCCGTTCTCGCCGGTGAACGGGTCGTACTGTCCGAGAATGGCGCTGGAGAGAAACGCCAGCATCGCTCCGGCCTGCAGTCCGGCCGGCTTTCCGCCGAGCAGACCCGACGGCGGCGTGCCGTCGTCGTCTCCGGTCAGGTGCTTCATCGACGACGCGGCCGCCGCGATCCAGCCGGCGCGATCGACCACCTGGGCGTCGGGCACGGGGAGTCCGTCGGCCAGGCCGGTGGTCTCGCGAACCGGCCCCTCGGCCCGAATGGACGCGGCGGCAAGCTCTTCCACGGCTGCAGCGGCGGTGTAGCGAGAGGTGGCCGGGCCCTTGCGGGTCAGCTTCGCTCCGGTCTTGGCCGCGACGGACCAGTCGACGGCTCCGGCGAAACCGGAGGTGGCCGCACTGTCGTCGGCCTTCGTTGCTGCATCCGTGTTCACTGGCAACCACACAATCTCAGGGTCGATGCGACGGCATCGAGGGCGGGGCGACTGACGTCGGGCGGCCGGTCGTTGGACATCAGGGCGAAGGTCAGGATTCGGCCGTCGACGTCGACGACATACCCTGCCAAAGCGCTTGCAGCAGACAGGGTTCCGGTCTTGGCTCGAACCCACCCCGCTCCGGTTCGGTTCCCCGAGGCGTATCGATCCGTCAGGGTTCCGGTGGCACCGGCGACGGGAAGGTAATCGAGCATCGGACGCAGCGCCGGCTGCCCGGTTCCGGCTGCCGACGTCAACACCTGATCGAGCAGCCTGGCCGGAATCCTGCCGTCGACCGACAGCCCGCTGGCGTCCTCCAGCGTGAGTCCGGTCATGTCGAAACCTGCGGAGTACAGGGTCTGCCCGATCGCCGCCGTTGCACCGGAAAAACTTGCGGCCGTGTTCATCTCGAGTGACAGTTCGCGTCCGATGGCCTCGGCGAGGACGTTGTCGGAGCGATAGATCATCTGCTGCAGGCGGTTTCGCAGCGGCGCGGATTCGACGGATGCGATCTGATCGGCCCCGTCGGCCGCCCTGCCGGTCGTCACCGCCGCCGGGTCGACGCCCAGCCCGGCGGCCAGCGCGCGGCCCGCGTCGAGTGCCGGGGTGGTGCTGCGCGGGGACTCGTCGACCAGTGGGTCCGATCGTCCGCCGTCGAGCATGATCGGTTCGATCGGAGTGATCGAACCGGCGGCGATGTCGGCGGGAAACCAGCCCTGCGCCATCGTGTCACCGGAGTAGATCGAGGTGTCGACGCCGATGCTGCGCACCACCGTTCCGCTGCGCCGAATCTGTTCCACCAGGTCGTCGATGCGCGCCGCCCCTGGATAGAACCCGTCGGTGCCGACCGGCAGCGCGGTGAGGGTGGGGTCGCCGCCCGCGATCAGCACGATGTCGCCCTCGCCACTGCCCTGGACCACGCGAGTGGTGACGCGATGATCCGCCGGGAGCCCGAGCATCGCTGCCGCCGCGGTGAGCACCTTGGTGGTCGAGGCAGGGGTCATCGGGGTGTCGGGGTTCTGGGACCAGAGCACCTGCCCGGTCTGCGCGTCGGCGACGGTTCCGGTGAACGTGCCGAGGGCTGGATCGTCGACCACCTGGGCCAGCGCCGCTGCCAGACCTGCAGCGTTCGGCATCGGTGCCGATTCCGGGAACGGGGTGATCAGCGGGTTGGGCAGCACCGTCTCGGGCGGAGGTTCGATTGCGGTCTCGGCACCGTCGGACACCGACGGCAGCACCAGCGCGGCGGTCGTCGCAGCGAGGATCACCACGAACAGCGCACACAGCGTCAGGATCACGCGCTTCTTCCTGCGCCGTCGACCCGCTGTGGGGCCGAGGAACCGCCGTGTCAGCCCCGCCACCGTTCCTCCGTAACTGCCGTGGTCGTACCCATGATCGTCCAGTCAACAGTATCCTCGGGTCCGGTAGCCTTGCGCCGCCACCATCGACACATTCCCAACGACTCGAGCCGTTCCGGCTCGACGACGACAGTGAGGACTGCACGTGCCGTTCGACGTCACCATCGAGATCCCCAAGGGGCAGCGCAACAAATACGAGGTAGACCACGTCACCGGACGTGTTCGCCTCGATCGCTACCTCTACACCGCGATGGCGTATCCAGCCGATTACGGCTTCATCGAGAACACGCTCGGCGAGGACGGCGACCCGCTCGACGCACTGGTGCTGCTGCCCGAGTCGGTGTTCCCCGGCGTCATCGTCGAGGCCCGCCCCGTGGCGATGTTCAAGATGGTCGACGAGGCCGGCGGCGACGACAAGGTGCTGTGCGTTCCGGCCGGTGACACCCGCTGGGATCACATCCAGGACCTGAGCGACGTCTCGACGTTCGAGCTCGATGCGATCAAGCATTTCTTCGTCCATTACAAGGATCTCGAACCCAACAAGCACGTCACCGGGGCAGACTGGGTGGGGCGCGCAGAGGCAGAGGCCGAAATCGCTGCATCATTCAAGCGCTTGGCGGACAATCCGGGTCACTGATCGTTTCGGCACCACACACCTCGTCTCGGCCGTGGGCCGACGAAACATAGTTTGGGGAGACGTATGACCGACAGCACTTCCAACGGTGATCGGCGCAATCTCGATTCGCGACCGATTTCGGATCCGACTCAGTTTCCCGATCTGCCGGTGACGGTCGTCCTCGACCGGATCCCGGTGCCGATCCTCGCGGTCGACCCCACCGGTGCCATCGTGTTCGCGAACGAGGCCTTCGACGATCTGTTCGGTCTCGACCGCACCGAGCGGGAGGACTTCCACCTGCACGACATCTTCCCCGACCGGGCTCCGGAGGGTGTGAACGTCGCTGACATGTTCCTCACGACGGTGGCCACCCGCGCGGATTCTCTGTGGCGGATGACCGACAAGACCGGCGATATCGTGCAGGTGCGCGCCAGCAAGTCGATCCTGCGCCGTACCGAGGACACCATCGTTCTCGTCGCGTTGGAGGACTTCACCGATCAGCTGTGGAACGACCCCAAGAGCGCCTTGCGCTGACGCACGGAGCACGTTCTTCCCCGAACGACGAACGGTGTATGCCGGCGGATCATTCGCCGGCGTACACCGTTGCTCTGTTTCCGCCCGCGTGCTTGGACTCGTACATCGCCGTGTCGGCGTCGAGCAGCACGTTGTGGACCAGACCGGCACTGTCACCGGACTCGCTGGCGGTGAACCATCGGCTGCCGTCGAGCAGGGCCACCCCGACACTGACCGTCACCGGCACGTCGTCGGCTGGGTCGTGAATCGACTCCAGGATCTCGTGGGCGATCCGGTGCGCGGCGGCATCGTCGACCGGTAGCGCGATGGTGAACTCCTCACCGCCGGTGCGTGCCACGCACGGCCTCGTGCCCGTGACCGCGGTCAGCCTGCGGGCCGTCCGGCGCAACACTCGGTCCCCCACCGCATGGCCGTACGTGTCGTTGACTCGTTTGAACTGATCGAGATCGAGAACCATGAGAGCGACCGAGCACTCCGCATCCATCGAATTCATCATGCGTTGGAGCCGCAATTCCAGGCCGCGTCTGTTGAGAAGACCGGTCAGCGAGTCCGTGTTGGCCAGATCGAGCTGGCGCTGAATCACCGCCCGGAACGCGAGCACCGAGTTCACCACCAGCAGAGTCGCCAGCGTCCTGGTGACCGTAGACGCAGCATCGTGCGTGTCCGCGGCGAACAATAGCGCTGCCAGCACGACGACCACCGCGTTGACGAACAGCATGTGGAATTCGAGCACTCGTCTCCGGGAGAAGTAGACGATGTAGATCCCGATCACCGTGAACAGAATCGCCCCGTTCAGAGCCAGGTCGCGTCCGGCGAAAGTGAGCAGCATCGCTGCGACGCCCACATCGGCGTACACCACGAACCACCCGGGCATGTGCGACGAATCCGCCGAACGACGAAACCACCACACCCCCACCGGCACGGTGGAAACCAGCACGAGTGAACAGGCAATCTTGGCGAACGGGCCTTCGGGTCCATCTACCGAAAGCATCGCGACGACCCCGATCAGACCGAACGAGGGTACGAAGGCGGCAATTCCCAGGGCAACGCGGCGTTCGAGCCGCACCGAGTTCCGACGGGTCCCGGCATCGGACGCGAGCAACGGCTTGTCACGACCGATCGGCACAGCATCCCCTCCGTCCGCGCTTGCTCTACGAGCGACTGCGCACTGCCTCGATCGCCCCGATCGTGGATCGCCCGCCGATCAGACGCTACCTGCGCGACGGTCGGGCAGGTCCGGCCTGATGGTTTCGTAATCGGTCAAGAAACGATCGAGCAACGTCACGAGCGATTCCCGGTCCTGCCGTGTCCACCCCTCGATCACCCGTCCGAGATTGTCGGTTCGTCGTTGCTGGATCGCCGCCGCCGCTTCCTGACCCGACTCGGTCACCGCGAGCACGAACGCTCGACCGTCACGTTTGTCGGGCAGCCGCTCGACGTGCCCCCGTTCGACCAGCTGAGCCACCTGCCTGCTCACCGTCGACGGATCGGAATTCACCATGGCGGCGAGTTCACTCGACCGCATCGGTCCGTCGCGCAGGAGCCGGAACAAGCATACGTACGCGGCACCGTCGACACCGCCCGAGGACGAGATCGCGGCGATGTTCCGCTCACGCAGGCGTTGCAGACGAACCAGCTGCGTGCCCAGCTCCTCGGCGAACTCGACCACGTCAGTTACCGGTGAACTGCGCCGGTCGCTTCTCGAACACCGAGGTGATCGCCTCGGTGAGGTCGTGCGAGGCGAGGAAGGCGGCGTTCCAGGCCGCGACGTAGCGCAGGGAATCGTCGACGCCGGAGGATCGGGAATGATCCAGCACGGTCTTGATGCCCTGCACCACCAGGGGCGGATTGGCGGCGATGGCGGCGGCGCATTCGCGAGCAGCGGCCAGGGCGGCGTCGTGGTCCTCGAACACGTCGTTGACCAGGCCGATCTTCTCGGCGCGGGCGGCGTCGATGTCCTTGCCCGTCAGTGCCAGCTCACGCATGTGCCCGTCGCCGATGATCGCGGGCAGTCGAGCCAACGACCCCATGTCCGCGACGATCGCGACCCGCACCTCGCGCACGCTGAACTTCGCGTCGGCACTGGCGTAGCGCACGTCCGCGGCGGTGATGAGGTCGACGCCACCGCCGATGCACCAGCCCTGCACGGCCGCGACGACGGGCTTGCGGCAGTCCGCCACGGCGTTGATGGCCTTCTGCATCGTCTTGATGGTGTCGTGGAACGTCGTTCGGGGACCGGCAAGTGCCTTGTCCGCCATGAGCGGACCGAAGGTTCCTGCCATCGCGGCGAGGTCGAGTCCGTAGGTGAAGTTCTTGCCCGAGCCCGCGAGCACGACTGCACGAACCTCGGGATCGGCGTCGAGCTGAGCGAACAGCGCGGGGCTCTCGCTCCAGAAGTCCGGGCCCATGGCATTGCCCTTGCCCGGTCCGAGGAGGGTCACTTGCGCGATGTGGTCGGCGATCTCCACGGAGAAGGCTTTCCAGGTTCGTTCCGTCATGCCTGCGAGCCTAGCGGCAGAGTCGCCCATCTCCGCACCGCATGTTACGGCGCGTAACGTCTGCGCTAAGTCCCTGCTCAGCTCTGGTGCATACGTCGAATGAGGCTCACCATCTACCCATGCTGATGCATCAGGGACTCGGCCTGGAGACGTTCAACGATCTGCCGCGCCGCAAGGCGGTGCATGCGTTGTACGAGTGTTGTTGCTCGGTGGCGTGGGCGTCCAGGGTGGCGGACGGCCGCAGGTATCGCTCGCGGGCAGAGCTGTTCTCGGCAGCCGACGCGGAACTGGCGGAGCTGTCGGACGGCGACATGGACATGTTGGCCGCAACGCGTCCCGAGCCGAGCAAGGTGTGCGCAGCCATCAACGCCGATACGCGAGGCGCTCTGGTGACCGCGGCGCGCGCGTACTGCGAGCGATTCGGCTATCCGTACATCTGGAGCGCATTGTTCGAGCCCGAGGGCTTCGAGCCGCGCGACATCCTGGTGGATCTGGGCCATCGACTCGACAACGACGATCGAACCGAACGCAAGATCATGCGCGACGAGCTGGCGAAGATCAACCACATCCGATTGGATCGCCTGCTCGGGCCCGAGGGCGGCTGGCCGCAGTACTGACTGTTCGCCGAGTACGGACGGGCCGCCGACCCGGGATCAGCCGAACAGACCGACGACGCGACCGATCAGTCCACCGGCGATCAGGATCGCCAGCAAGGCCACCACACCGATGATGAGGATCGGCATGACACGGCTGCGCTGCGGCGGTTCGTGATTGGGGCCGCCGACTCCCGTTTCGGCGGGCGGGGTGTCTCCTGGCGTGACGCTGCCACCCGCTTCGAGTCCTGCGGTGACGTCGGGATCGGGATTCTGAGCATTCATCTGTCCCGGTTACCCGGTGCCGTGTCCCTCAATCGAGATGTGCCCTAGCTATCGCTCCCGCGAACAGTTCGGAGACCGCGTCGGCGATGACTCCCTCGTCGATTTCCTCCGGATCCACCGAATGTTCGACGGCCAATCCGGAGATCAAGGCCGCCAGTGACGTCGCGAGGCGTCGGGCATCGAACTTCTCGCCGACTCCCCAGTCGTCCGCTCGCTCGGCGATGAGGCGTTCGAGCTCGCGCCGGAGTGCTCGACGGTCGGTGCGATAGCGCTCCGCGACGGCCGGGTCGCGTCCGGCGAGAATCCCGAATTCGACGGTCAGCAGCGGCCAGCGGGGTTCGGCGACCACCCACGACGCGATCTCTCCGCCGCCCGCTCCGGCCGCCGCGCCGGGGTCCAGATCGGAAATGTGAGCCAGTACGCGGGCCGCGAGGTCGAGGGACCGCCTGGCCAGCAGCTCGGCGAACAGCGCTTGCTTGGACTCGAAATTGGAGTAGACGGCTCCCTTGGTGAAGCCGGCACGGTCTGCGATGTCGGTGAGTTTGGCTGCGGCATAGCCGTTTTCGGTGAACTCGTCCGCTGCGGCGGCGAGCAGTCGATCTCGAACGTCGGCACGCTGCGGTCGTCGCTGCGACTGTGTCGACCCCCACTTTTCTTGCTCGTCGGCATTCACGATACCTAGAGTATTGAATACCTCGGGTATCGACAAGATTCAGGAGTCACCCATGCGCAAGATGTCACTGCTCGCCGCCGCGGTGCTGATACTTCAGCTCGGCTTCATCCTCAGCTACGTCTCGGCGTTTCATCAGCCGACTCCGCATTCGATCCCCATCGCGGTGGTGACCGAAGCCGGCCTCCCCGAGGGGCTGGACCAGCAGACGACCGATCGCCTGAACGCCATCGACGGTGCCCCACTCGAGGCACGCACCGCGGCCGATACCGCCGAGGTCCGTTCGTTGCTCCGCGACAGGGACATCATCGGGGCCTATGTCGTCGGCGCGAACGGAACGGACACGCTCATCACCGCGAGCGCAGCAGGCAGTTCCGAAGCCACCGCACTGGAATCGATATTCACCGAGGTCGACGCCGCCCAGGGCCGCCAGTTCGTGGTGCGCGACGAGATCCCGGTCGGTGTGCACGACAACCGAGGGTTGTCCGGTTTCTACCTCTCGGTCGGATGGGTCGTCGGCGGCTACCTTCTGGCTGCCGCATTCGGACTGCTGATCGGGGCCCCGACCTCGCGCCGCGAAACCTGGATGCACGTCGGCATTCTCGCGGTGTACTCCCTCGCTTCCGGCGCTCTCGGAGCATTCCTCACCACCCATGTACTGGAAACCTTTGCCGGCCATTGGTTTCCGCTGACCCTGCTGGGAACCGGGGTCGTCTTCGCCACCGGACTGTTCACCATGGGCCTGCGCGCCCTGATCGGTGTCGCGGCGGTGCCCGCCGCCATCGTGCTGTTCGTCATCCTCGGAAACCCCAGTGCAGGGGGCGCTTTCGGGTCCGATGTACTGCCGTCGCTCTACGCCTCGATCGGTCGGTGGATCACCCCCGGCATCGGCACCGAGGGCGTACGCAGCATCGTGTACTTCTCCGGCACCGGACTGGGGCAACCCGCACTCGGCCTGACGCTCTACATCGTGATCGGCGCGCTACTGATGGTCGCGGCAGCTCTGCGGCGTCGGTCTGCACACAACCCGATGAGCTCACGCGAGACCAGTAAAGTGTGATCCCATGACCTCCACCTTCCCGCTGCCTCTGCCCGATCTCGCTGTCCGCACTCTCGGAGGCGCAGTCGTGTGGGCGAACGACGAGACGTTCGCGGAGAAGGAGAATCTCGTCAGTCCCGGCAAGGCCGACTACTCGACCGCGACGTTCGGGCACAAGGGTCAGATCTACGACGGGTGGGAGACGCGTCGGCGACGCGAGGCCGGCTACGACGAGGCCATCGTGCGTCTCGGCGCACCGGGTGTCGTCTCGGCAATCGTCGTCGACACCTCGTGGTTCACCGGAAACTATCCGCCGGAGATTTCGGTCGAGGCCGCCGAGGTGCAGGGCTTCCCGTCCCCGGACGAGCTGCGCACGCAGACCGAGTGGACCACCATCGTCGCGCGCAGCCCGGTCGACGGCGACAGTGAGAACAGGTTCGCCGTCGCCTCCGACGCGCGGTGGACGCACGTGAAACTGTCGATCTACCCGGACGGCGGAGTGGCGCGGTTGCGGGTACTGGGCCGCGGCAAGCCCGATCCCGAGTTCCTCGCGGCCGGGCCGGTCGACCTGGCTGCGCTCGAGAACGGTGCCTACGTCTCGGCGTGTTCCAACATGTTCTACAGCTCCCCCAACAATCTGTTGTTCCCCGGCCCGCCGCGGTCGATGGGTGAGGGTTGGGAGACCTCGCGTCGACGCAACGACGCGAACGACTGGGTTCAGGTTCAGCTGGCAGGCAGCGGGCTCGTTCGCCTCGCCGAGCTCGACACCACCTGCTTCCTCGGCAACGCCCCTGGCGCGGCGTCACTGCGCGGACGGCTCGGTGAGGGCGAGTGGATCGAGCTGTTGCCGCGAACGACGTTGCAGCCCGACACCCGCCATCGCTTCGTACTCGACCACGAGACCCCGGTCTCGGAGGTTCGGATGGACATCTTCCCGGACGGCGGCATGGCGCGATTGAGACTGTTCGGTGATCTCGACATATCTGCGTAAATGAGACTGGGGCAATAGGGTTGGTTCATGTCCCGGCTACTTCATCCGAATGCAGCCCATGTTGCCGACACGCTGATTTCACGTGGTCATCACGGGGTGGTGGTCAGCAGTCCGGAGGGCACGCACACTGCCGCCGATGCTGCTGCCGCCCTCGGTGTCGACGTGGGCGCGATCGTGAAGTCGATGGTGTTTCTGCTGGGCGACGAGCCGGTGCTGCTGCTCGTCTCCGGTGCCCACAACGTTCATCTCGAGCACACCGGCGAGCGTCTCGGCGGCGTGTTGACGCGTGCGCCTCTGGACACGGCCAAGCATGCCACCGGCCAGCCGATCGGTGGGATCGCCCCGGTCGGCCACCCCACCAACCTCGACACGTTCGTCGACCAGGATCTCGCCGGCTACTCCGAGGTGTGGGCGGCCGCCGGTCACACCAACACGATCTTCAGGTCCACGTTCACCGAGTTGGTGCGCATCACTGCGGGTCTGGCGATCGACGTCACCTGACCGCCGCGCACGTCCCGAGGACGCGAATTCTCAGGACGCGAGAGTCGGGGCGATCGGTGCGCCGAGGACCGCGTCGACGACGTCGATATCGAGTCGGGTCCCGCGGGATTCCAGCAGCGGCAGTACTCCGTTGTTGATGAGAACCGACTGGCGAGCGACGTCGCCGAGCACTGTCAATGTCACGCCGTCGGCCACATCGGCCGCGGTGACGTCGGAGATCAAACTGGCCAGTCCCGCCGGTGTTCCCACGTAGCGGATCGATGACGGGCTGCTCGGTGCATCCAGTGCGGCAAATTCCCGACGGGCCGTCCGGGCATCGGCCGCGATGTGGATCTCGAGGTCGAGAAACACTGCTGTGCTGTCGGCAGATTCGCCGCGGTCGACTGCCTCGGCGCGGAGCCGCGCGCGATGCTGCTGGGATTCCCGCAGGTCGGAGGCCTGGATTCGGACTACATCCGTCTCGGGAGCGGCGGTCAGTTCGGTCCAACCCGCAGAGAATTCGACGGCGACGCGGGTGAAGTTGTGCGACATGAGTGGTGGTCCTGATTCTTCAGTCGGTGGCATTCGGTCGGAGCGGAGCCGAACTCGAACACGACCCGGACGCAGTGCGGCACAGATCCACATATCTGTTGCACCAGTGGCGGTTGCCCGCCCATACGACACTCACGGTCATGACGCCATGCTAACTGTCTGCGGGGGTGCACGGGGATCCAACCCCGGCGGCGCCATCGGCCACCTCGGGGAAGGGTCGCGGGTCGGGTACGGGGTTCCACCAGCCTGCATCCTCTGCGTAGTGCCAGTTCGGTCCCGATTCGACCAGGGCGGCGAGTGCGTCGACGAGTCGGTCCACATCGGCGAACGAGCTGCCGAGGCCGATGCTGGCCCGAACCGCTCCGGCCGCATGCCCCAGCCTGCTCAGCAGTGGGTGCGCGCAGAACTTCCCGTCCCGCACGCCGATTCCGTGTTCGGCGGAGAGGTACGCGGCGACCTCACCGGGGTCGCGTCCGGCGACGGTGAAGGTGACGATGCCGACGCTGTCGGTCGCGTCGGCCCACACCTCGAGCTGCTCGACGCCGTCCAGTGCGGCCAGCCCGTCGCGCAGGCGGGACGACAGTTCGCGCTCGTGCGCCTGCAGCTCGGCATCGTCGAATCCGGCAATGGCCTCGCAGGCCGCAGCCAATGCGGCAACCCCGAGCACGTTGGGGGTGCCCGCCTCGTGCCGCTGCGGTGCCGGAGCCCAATCGGTGTGGTCGATGCGCACGCTACGTACCGCGCCACCGCCGGCCAGGTGTGGCTCACCGAGGTCGAGCCAATCACGCCTGCCCACAAGCACTCCCGCGCCGAACGGGGCGTAGAGCTTGTGCCCGGAGAAGGCGAGGTAGTCCACCCCGAGTGCGGCGATGTCGACCCGCCGATGTGGAACCAGCTGGGCACCGTCCACCGCGATGCGTGCGCCGTGCCGATGCGCCAGTGCCGCGAGTTCCGCGATCGGCAGAACTTCTCCGGTGACGTTCGATGCGCCCGTGATCGCAAGCAGAGCAGCAGGTTTCGCGGCGAGTTCGGCGTCGAGGCGGTCGATGGTCTCGGCCAGGGTCGACGCAGCCACCACCACTCGTCGGTCACGCCACGGCAGCAGGTTCGCGTGGTGTTCGATGTCGAGCACCACGGTCTCACCCGGCACGCATGCGGCCAACAGGTTCAGCGAATCGGTGGTGTTCCGGGTGAACACCACCACCGAATCCGACTGCGCACCAATGAAATCGGCGACGGTCACCCGCGCCTTCTCGTACGCTGCCGTGCAGACCCGTGAGGCGTAGCCGGCACCGCGATGAACACTGGAGTAGAACGGCAGCAGTTCCGCGATCCGATCGGTCACCGCCGTCAAAGCCGGTGCGCTGGCAGCGTAGTCGAAATTGGCGTAGGTGCAGGTGCCGCCCTGCACCAGGGGTACCTGCAGATCCGTGCCCGAAACAGGGGCAAAAGGAGCACAGGGGCGGGAAAGTACAGATGTCATGACAGATCAAGCCCTCACGTTCGAGGGACCCGCAACCGAAGGATGTGGTGAACGAGTCCGCGCTTGCCGCGCCGGTTTTCCGGCATCAGCCTGGTCGTCACCCGGAGCACCCCACCGCGGAGGAGGGTTGCCGACCAGCGAGCCGGGGCTTGACGCTGGTACTCGTGACCGTGAAGAAGACACTGGCAAACCCGCTGCGGTTTTGTCAAGCCGGAACTCACGCGTGGGCAGCAGTAGGATTCCCGCGGTGGGAAGGAGCGCTCGTTCACCTGCTGGCAAACAGAACGTGAGATAACCAACGGCGCTGCTCCCCAGCGGCACAGAGTCCCAGCACCACAGAGTCACTTGCCAACGAACGAGAAGGACGCCCGGTTGTCTGTGCATCAAGAGAACGATCTGCCGGGTTCGAGCGCGGACACCGCGCCTGCACCGGCGGCGTTTCTTCGCTCGTCGCTCGCCCCTCCTGCCCGGACGCTCATCGACGTTCTCCGTGATACCGCTCATCGTTTTCCCGACGCCCCCGCCATCGACGACGGTGCTGTCTCGGTCAGCTACTCCGAGTTGTTGGACGACATCGCCGAGGGCGCGCAGTGGCTCGCCGATGCCGGCGTCAGGCGCGGCGATCGCGTCGGCATCCGCATGCCGTCGGGTTCCTTCTCCCTTTATGTCGCGATCCTGTCCATCCTCGCGGTCGGTGCCGCGTACGTGCCGGTGGACGCGGACGACCCGGAAGAACGGGCCGAGTTGGTCTTCGGTGAGGCGAAGGTGACGGCCATCGTCACGGCGGGCGGCATCGCCGCCGGTACTGCTCCCAAACAAGACGGCCTTCCCGAGACCGACCCACTGCCGCCCACTCCCGAGGACGACGCGTGGGTCATCTTCACCTCGGGTTCGACGGGCACACCCAAGGGTGTGGCGGTCAGTCACCGCAATGCGGCGGCGTTCGTCGACGCCGAGGCCCGCATGTTTTTGCAGAAGGATCCACTCGGCCCAGGTGATCGAGTGCTGGCCGGGCTGTCGGTGGCGTTCGACGCGTCGTGCGAGGAGATGTGGCTGGCGTGGCGGCACGGTGCGTGTCTGGTTCCGGCACCCAGGTCGCTGGTGCGGTCCGGTTTCGATCTGGGCCCGTGGCTCGTCTCCCGCGACATCAGTGTCGTCTCGACGGTGCCCACCCTCGCGTCGCTGTGGCCCGCGGTGGCTCTGGAAGCGGTGCGGTTGCTCATCTTCGGCGGCGAGGCGTGCCCGCCGGAATTGGCCGAGCGGCTCGCCGTCGAGGGCCGCGAGGTCTGGAACACGTACGGCCCCACCGAGGCAACGGTCGTCGCGTGCGCGGCGATCATGGACGGGAAGGGGCCCGTCCGCATCGGATTGCCGTTGGACGGATGGGACCTGGCCGTAGTCGATGCGTCGGGCACCCCGGTACAGGTCGGCGAAGTCGGTGAGTTGGTCATCGGCGGCGTCGGACTCGCTCGGTATCTCGATCCGGCCAAGGACGCCGAGAAGTACGCGCCCATGCTCTCTCTGGGGTGGGATCGGGCGTACCGCAGCGGCGATCTGGTCAAGCTCGAGCTCGAAGGGCTCTTGTTCCAGGGTCGCGCCGACGATCAGGTCAAGCTCGGCGGTCGACGCATCGAGCTCGGCGAGATAGACAATGCGCTGCAAGCACTTCCGGGAGTCGGCGGTGCGGCGGCCGCCATCCGCAAGACCGCTGCCGGTAACTCGGTGCTGGTCGGATACCTCGCCAGCACCAATCCAGATTTCGATCTCGAAGCCGCACGCGAATTGCTCGCCGAGCAGTTGCCCGCGGCCTTGGTGCCCAGGCTTGCGCTGGTGGACGAGATGCCAACGCGCACTTCGGGCAAGGTCGACCGCAACGCGCTGCCGTGGCCCCTGCCCGGTATGGCGGGCGCGTCTGCGCTCGGCGGCACGGCGGGGTGGGTGGCCGAGTTGTGGACCAACATCCTCGGCGCGCAGGTTTCCGACGAGAACGCCGATTTCTTCGCCAACGGCGGCGGTTCGCTGTCGGCCGCTCAGTTGGTGACGGCGTTGCGCGAACGGTTCCCCGAGATCACCGTCGCACAGCTGTACGACCACCCACGGCTGGGTTCACTGGCGCAGTATCTCGACGATCTGAAGCCTGTCGTCGAGGCCGTTCCTCGTGACGTGGCCCCGACGTCGCGTACCGCGCAGTGGGCGCAGATCGCAGCAACGGTTCCGTTGACCACGCTCACCGGATTGCAGTGGGTCACTTGGCTCGGACTTCTGTTCAACGTCATGTCCTGGTTCGGCGACGTGCCCTGGGCTCCGACGCTGTCGTGGTGGTGGGTGCTCGTGGCGTTCGTCCTGTTCATCACTCCGGTCGGCCGGATGGCGATCTCGGTGATCGGATCTCGCATCCTGCTGGCCGGGCTGAAACCCGGCGCGTATCGACGCGGCGGGAGCATGCACATCAGGCTGTGGGCAGCAACGCGATTGACCGATGCCAGTGGTGCGTCGAACCTCTCGGGCGCACCGTGGATGGTCTACTACGCGCGCGCTCTGGGCGCCACGATCGGCAAGGGTGTCGACCTGCACACGATGCCGCCGGTCACAGGCATGCTCGAGCTTGGCGACGGCTGTTCCATCGAGCCCGAGGTGGATCTGTCCGGGCATTGGATCGACGGAGATCT
This sequence comes from Rhodococcus sp. IEGM 1372, assembly GCF_030056835.1. NCBI lineage: Bacteria > Bacillati > Actinomycetota > Actinomycetes > Mycobacteriales > Nocardiaceae > Rhodococcus > Rhodococcus sp. IEGM 1372. Next base: position 58,165 of record NZ_JASHKS010000025.1, read on the forward strand.
CGTCTACATCGGCGGCGTCGAGATCGGTGCCGGTGCCACCGTCGGTGCACGGTCGACGCTGTTGCCCGGCACCAAGGTCGGCAAGAACGCCGTCGTCACCGCAGGCTCCGCCGTCGTCGGACGGGTCAAGGCCGGTCAGATGTGGTCCGGTTCGCCGGCTCAGAAGGTCGGCAAGGCCGATCATCCGTGGCCCGCGGAAACGCCACCGCGCGCGACGAAATGGGTGTTCGCGTACGGCGTCGCGTCGCTGTTCCTGTCCGGCATGGCGCTGTTCTCGATCGGCGTCAGCCTGGTGCTGATGGGCTGGTGGATTCACACCGCGGACTCCGTGTTCGACGCCTTCGAACGTGGTCTGGTGATGTTGCCCGTCGCGACGATGGTGTCGTTGGCGGTGTTCGCGGTGATCACCGTCGTCGCGGTGCGGTTGCTCAGCATCGGTCTCGTCGGCGGCTACCACCCCGTGCGTAGCCGCATCGGCTGGCAGGTGTGGGCCACCGAACGACTGATGGACTCCGCGCGCACCTTCCTGTTCCCGCTCTACGCGTCACTGTTGACGCCGCATTGGCTGAGGCTTCTCGGCGCGAAGATCGGCAAGGACGTCGAGGCGTCGACGGTGCTGATGATTCCCAAGTTCACCACCGTCGCCGACGGCGCGTTCCTCGCCGACGACACGATGGTCGCCAGCTACGAACTCGGCGGCGGCTGGATGCATCTGGGCGACGCCAAGGTCGGCAAGCGGGCGTTCCTCGGCAACTCCGGTATGACCGGGCCCGGGCGAACCGTCCCGAAGAACGGCCTCGTCGCGGTGCTGTCCGCGACGCCGGACAAGGCGAAGTCCGGCTCGTCGTGGCTCGGCAGTCCGCCGGTGCGGCTGCGTCGGGCCGCCGGTAGTGGGGATTCGTCGCGCACGTTCGATCCGCCCCGCAAGCTCAAGGTCGCCCGGTCGTTCGTCGAGACGTGCCGGTTGATTCCCGTCGTCGTGACGTTCGGCATCGGGCTCGGAGTGCTGTTCACGCTCACCGCGATCGCCGACGCCGTCGGGTATTGGTTGGCTGCGTTGCTCAGCGGTGTCGTCCTGCTGGTCGCCGGTTTCGTGGCTGCTGCGGTGTCGGCGTTGGCGAAGTGGTTGTGGGTGGGCCGGATCGGCAAGACCGATCATCCGCTGTGGAGTTCGTTCGTGTGGCGCAACGAGGTGGCAGACACGTTCGTCGAGACCGTTGCCGCGCCGTGGTTCGCGCGCGCTGCCGAGGGCACCGCGGTGCTGAACATGTGGTTGCGGTGGCTCGGTGCGGACATCGGCCGCGGCGTTTGGTGTGAGACGTACTGGCTTCCCGAGGCCGATCTGGTGACGTTGGCCGACGGTGCGACGGTCAACCGAGGGTGCGTTGTGCAGACGCACCTGTTCCATGATCGGATCATGTCCATGGACACGGTCGATCTCGGCAGAGGCGCAACACTGGGACCACACTGTGTCGCGCTGCCTGCATCGGGTATAGGTGATGGTGCGACGGTGGGGCCTGCCTCCCTGGTGATGCGCGGCGATACGGTTCCCGCGCATACTCGTTGGCAGGGCAATCCGATCGCGCCGTGGGCCAAGGGTGATCCCTTTCCGCGTATTCGCGACGACCGAAACGAGGGGTGATCTACCGTGCCGGACAGGCTCGTGGCACCGGTGTTCGACGTCGACTCCAGTGACAATCCGATCGATACGTATCTTCCGCAGAACGGCAACCGCGGCTATCGCGTCTCGCGCTACGAACTCGACCTCGAGTACAAGGTCGAGAGCAACCGGCTGGCGGGTAAGGCGAAGATCACCGCGGTCACCACGGCGACGGTGTCGAAGTTCGCGCTCGATCTCGGTCCGGCGATGAACGTGTCGAAGGTGTCGGTCAACGGATCGCGTTCGGTGAAGTTCAGCCACCAGCGCGGCAAGCTGAAGATCACGCCCGCCAAGCCCATCGCGTCGGGTGCGGCACTGGTGGTGACGGTGGCGTACGGCGGAACCCCGAAGCCCATCAACGGTTTGTGGGGTGAGGTCGGCTGGGAGGAGCTCACCGAGGGCTCGCTCGTCGCCAGCCAACCCAACGGCGCTGCGTCGTGGTTTCCGTGCGACGACCATCCGGTGTCCAAGGCCAGCTACGGCATCACCATCACCACCGATTCCCCGTACTACGCGGTGGCCAACGGAACGTTGGTGCGCAAGCAGACTCGCGCCAGCCGCACCACGTGGGTGTACGAGCAGCCAGAGCCGATGGCCAGCTACCTCGCAACCATCCAGATCGGTCCGTACGAGCATCGCATCGTCAGCTCGGGGCCGGTGCCGATGAAGGCGATCACTCCGCCGCGCCTGCGAGCGCAGTTCGATCACGACTTCGGTCGTCAACCGCAGATGATGGACACATTCGTACGGCTCTACGGCCCTTACCCTTTCGCGTCGTACACCGTGGTGGTGACCGACGACGATCTCGAGATTCCGATCGAGGCGCAGGGGCTGTCGATCTTCGGTGCCAATCACTGTTCCGGTTCCCGGTACTACGAGCGCCTGGTGGCGCACGAGCTGGCGCACCAGTGGTTCGGCAATTCCCTCACCCTCGGCAAGTGGGCCGACATCTGGCTGCACGAGGGGTTCGCGTGCTACTCGGAGTGGATCTGGGCCGAGAACTCCGGCGGCGCAACGGCTCACGACAAGGCCAAGCGGGCGCACACCATTCAGCGCGGTCTGGCGATGGACCTGCAACTCACCGACCCGGGGCCCGAGCGCATCTTCGACGACCGCGTCTACAAACGCGGCGCACTGGCACTGCATGCAGTGCGACGCACCATCGGCGACGAGCAATTCTTCGGACTGATCCAGGAATGGACCTCCAAGTACCGCTACTCGACGGTCGCAACGGCGGACTTCACCGACCTCGCCTCCCGCTTCGGTTGCCCCCGAAGTTTGTGGGACGCATGGCTGGTGGACAAGCAACTTCCATCGTTGCCGTAGGTCCCGCGGGCAATCGGCTCCCCAGTTTCGGATATCAGCCTGCAATCGGAGGCATATTTCCGAATCCGGGGAGCCGATCCGCCGATCAGACCCGCCGACGCCGCTTCTGCGCGTAGCCGATGGTCAAGAAGCCCGCCGACATCAACGCGAAAAGATTGATCGGCGACGCGATGGCGCGGCCGACACTCGCATCGAGTGCCACGACCTGAAACAGCACCCAACACACGATGACGCCCAGCACGGCAAAAATCGGCCAGGGTCCGGAGTAGTTGTACTTCATGCTCGCTCCTGTCGGACGAGGGATGTGCTCGCTCCACGGTACCCACCGCATCGGCTGTGTCAGCGAACGCCGAGTGACAACACCAAGCCAGCCACGGCGTAGCCGTACAGCGCTGACGTTGCCAGTGCTTGACGCCAGAAGCCCGGCGGGAACGACGTCGCCCAGCGTCCCCTGCCGTCCAGTTGCAGATCGCAGGGGAAGTCGCTGATGGCCATGGCCGATCCAGGATTTTTGGAGTGCGCGAGCACCACGCCGGTGGTGAACGGCAGTCCCCGAACGAACAGGTGGCCGCGCGCGTCCCCGGCCCGGTACCGCACCGTTGATTCGGTGACAACACCTGTGTACCAACGTCGTTGGACGTTCCAGCCGGTGGCGTGCGCGAGGCGAAGATTGCGGTCACCACGCAGTGCCGTGTCCACGGTCTCGACGTCGGCGATCAGTCCCCAGCGCAGCATCGACACCCACCAGGCAATCCGTCGGCTGCGAAATACCACTGCACCCAGCAGCACGATCGCGAAGACGTAGGGCATCATCGCCGGAAATCTCGACCAGCATGCGGCCGGCACGATCACCGCGACGAGAAACCAGTACGCCTCACGCCGGTTCCATACTGTGGCACCCGCGATCGCCACCGTCGGAGGCACCCGATGCGGCGGGACCGTGCGCGAGGACTGCAGCATGATGCCGCTGATCCTAGGGCCGAACCGCCCCTACGCGCTCGGCAAGTGCGCAGACGTTTTCGACCGCACCACCAGGCCACACAGTGCCGCCATCACCGCGCCGAATCCGAAGATGATCGGATACGTGACCACGCCGGGCCATGTCTCGGTCAATGCCGACAGCAGGGCGGGCACCGCGAAGCCCAGGTAGGTCAGCGAATAGAACACCGCGGTGAGGCCGGCGAGATCATCGGGGCCCGCAATGCGTTGCACCTCTTGCAAACCCGAGACCAGCGCCATGCCGTAGCCACACCCCAGCACTGCGGCCGCGATCAGGGCTGCGGCAATGGTCAGCACCGACGCCGCCCACGCCGCGACAGCCATGCCGACAACCAGCAGTGTCAGCGCAACCAGAGCGCCTCGCGCACTGGCGGGAGTGTCGATTCGACGCCCGACAGCCTGAATCGCGAAGCCGGAACCGAGTGCGATCACCGCCATCGCGGCAGACAGGGCGACGGGATAGCCGCCGCCGGGCTCGTCGGCCAGGGCGTCGGCCATCAGTGACGGCAGCACCGCGTAGGCGACGCTGGCGGCACCGAACACCCACGGGGCCAACGGCAGCACGACGAACAAGAACCGTCGATGGGAAGCGGACGGGATCCTCAGGTCGTCGAGCAGCTTCTTGTTCTTGGACACCGCTGTGGCAGTTCGAGTTTCGGGAACCGACAGCATGCCGATACCGGCGACGATGCAGATCAGCACGTGCACGCTGTAGGCGAGGTGCGTCGGCCAGGGTGCCCATTGCGCGAGCACACCGGCAACTCCGGCACCGAGGGCGAAGCCCGCGGTCAGCGACATCGCCGCACGGCGCGCTCCGGCACCGGGTTTGGCGTTGGCGTCGCGGCTCGAGAGTTCCTTGACCCAGCTGCCACCCACGGCCATACCGATTCCGAGCGCGATACCGCTGAGCACGCGACCACCGAAGAGCAGGTACGCGTTGTCCGGTCCGAGTGCGATCAGAATGGACCCGGCCGCGGCAATTGCTGTAGCGGGCAACATGATCGGGCGTCGACCGAGTCGGTCGGACAGCGGTCCGCAGATCAGCATCGCCGGAATGATGCCCAGGACGTAGGCGAACAGGAACGTATCGACCACCACGGCCGAGAACCCGTGGTCGAGTCGGTACATCACCAACAGCGGCGTGAACTCGTTGCCGCCCCACGCCACAGCGAACATGCCCGACGCCACCAGTAGCCAGCGTCGCGCAGTCGTCTCGATGTCACGATCGTTCGTGATCGTCTCGCTCATCGTGCTCCCCCTCTGTCCGGTCGTAGGCCGTGCACCCCGAGCATGTGTTGTTCGACTGCCCGCTCGAATCCGTCTGCATCTCCCGCCTCGATCAGGTCGGCGAGTCGGCGATGGTCGTCGACGATGCGGGAGATCTGGCCTGGGTCACGCGTCACCGAGGCTGCGGTCATCCGGCGTTGACGCTCGCGAAGTCCGTCGTAGAACGCGTCGAGCAATGGGTTGCCGCCGGCGCGGACGACGGTGCGATGGAAGTCGGCGTCGACGGCGCTGAACTGCGCGGCGGTACCGTCCACGGCCAGCTCTTCTTGCAGGCGCAGGTTCTCCCGCAGCGCGGACACCACGGATTCGCGGGCTGACGCGTCGTCGATGAATGCGCGGACGCTGCCTGCCTCGACGAGTCGTCGCGCGTCGACGACGCTCTCGGCCTCACCCACCGCGATCGGCACCACCAGTGCCCCGCGCTTGGGATAGAGCCGCATCCACCCCTCGACCTGCAGACGCAGAAACGCCTCGCGTACGGGTGTGCGACTGATCTCGAGTCGGGTGGCGATCTCACCCTCGCTGACGAGCTCACCGCCGGGCAGTTCCCCCGAGACGATGAGCTCCTTGACCGTCACATACGCCGTATCGGCGGCAGATTTCGTCTCGGACACAACATAGATACTAGATGCACCTCAACTGTGCACCAATTCGGGACCCGAAAAAGGTCCACTCAACGTGACATTGACTACCGAAAAGGCCACCGAACGATGCTCCTATGTCTGTCAAGGGCTGGGTGTGGGCTTCAGTAGGCCGAATATTTC
>NZ_JASHKS010000094.1:0-354 GCF_030056835.1 Rhodococcus sp. IEGM 1372
CGTCGAGCAGCACATCGAGACGGTACTGCGCCTTGAGGGCGATGACAGCGAGAACCTTCACCGTCGTCCCTGTTCCCTCAAGGCCCGCAATTTTCCCAAGTACGCCACCTGCGTCCGCAGCCGCTCGTTCTCCTCACGCAACCGGTCGAGCTCGCCGGGATCAGAACTCGACGACGCCGGTCGACGTCCCGCCCGCTTCGGTCGTAGCGCCTCGTCGCCGTCGCGGCGATATCCCCGCACCCACGGATCGATGATTCTCGCCGACGACAGTCCGTACTCACGTGCCAGCTCGATCTTGCTCTCCCCAGCCAGAACACGTTGCACCACAGCAAGTTTGAACTCGAACGAGAAGTG
>NZ_JASHKS010000026.1:0-62933 GCF_030056835.1 Rhodococcus sp. IEGM 1372
CGATCGCGGCCTGAAAATAGTCATCTCCATTGTCCGAAATCCTCGCGGCAGATCAGTAGCTCCAGCGCGACGGCACGCGGCAGGGCTGTGGTCAATCTGAAGACACCGCCCGCTCCGGCGATGAGACCCCGCTTCACTTCGGGAAGTCCGAAGGTCGAATTCTCCGCGGCTACTACAAGATCACCGGCCAATGCGAGTTCCGTCCCACCGCCCAGGGCGCTGCCGTTCACTGCGGAGATCACCGGCTTCGCGATATGGTGTTTGACGATTCCGGCGAAACCCCAGTGCGCGGTCTCGGGTGGAGTCACCCCCGCGGGCCCCGATGTGCCGAGAGCTTTCAAATCTGCGCCGGCGCAGAAGATTTTGTCGCCTGCGCCCGTCAACACCACAACTCGAATGTTGTCGGTCTCCTGTGCAAGCTCCCACGCCGCGCCCAAACCGCGGTGCACATCGGCGTTGATGCTGTTGGCTGCCTCCGGCCGGTCGATGGTGACGACGAGGGTGTGTCCCCGCACTTCGGTGAGTACTATTTCGGACACGTCGATCCTCGTTCCTTGGGGCCGTGAGACCCCACAACACTAATTCAGACAGTCACTGTCTGCAATGGTTCGGCCGGTCACCCGATCGTTCAACGGCTAACTCAACGCTCGCAAAACGGTGTCGACGACCACTGTCGAGTGGTCAACGGCAGCAGTGGTTCTCGATCCTGAGTGCGCCTGCGAGAAGAGCGCGCGCGCCAACACCGCTCCCGTCACGAGTTCGAGCAGTAACGTCGTCGACGTGCCCTCGGGCAGCTCTCCTCGCGCGACAGCCCGGCGGACGATGCGTCGAGCGGTGACGAGACGGCTCTGGTTGAGAGTGTCGGTGAGATGGGACAACAGGTCCGGATTCACCCTCGCGTCGAGAGCAACCCGTAGCGAGACCAAGCCGGAGAGCTCCCCGTAGCCGACGGCCAATTGTTCCGCGAGCTCGACGAGGTCCCCACGGACCGATCCGGTGTCGATAGGCGTCGACAGCGGCGACCGAGCTTCGAGCGCCTGGACCAGAAGTTCTTCCTTGTCGGCCCAGCGGCGGTAGAGCGCGGCGCGGCCGACCTTGGCCTGCCGCGCGACTGCGTCGAATGTGAATCCGCGCCAACTGGTTTCCCAGTACACCTCGAGCACAGCGGTGTACACGCGGTCCTCCATGTCCGCGTCACGGGGCCTGCCCGGTCCGCGCGGAGAATCCTCAGACATGATTGCACCCTCTCACCGGTCTGCCGGCCGAACGCGACGGCTACATGCAGAATTCGACGGCAAGGTTTCCCTCGTTGTCCACCAGGTCTATTCGGCGTCCGACGGCCGACTCGTTCTGCACGGACACGAGGTCGTGAAGCATCGTTGCGAATTCGTGTCCGGCTCGGCCCGCTACCCGGGCACCATCGTCGGTGGCAGCCACGACAAAAGATTGCTCCGGCAGGCCGCTTCGGTCGTACGTGACCGTAGCCGTCTCGATGGCCGCCCGTCCCGAGTAGCCGTGCACGACGCGTGCCGGCGTACCCGACACAGTCACCTGCTCCGGGTCGCCGATGTATCCGTCGCGGTGAGCACTCGTGGACAGCAGCACCACGTGCTGGTACGTCAGATAGCCGCCATTTGCATGCACCAGTGCGACGCCGGAATTCTTGCGCAGCAGTCGCGTCAATTCCGCAATGGCATGGAGCGAATAGCTGCTCAACGGCCCACCGAAGAACGAATGTCCGCCCAGAACAGTGGGAGTCGCCCCCTCTGCCAGGCCAAGCTCGTCGGCCAACAGCGCCGGCACGATCGGAAAGCAGCTGTACGCATCGATGAATGCCAGGTCCTCGCTGGCCACCTCGGCCCTCGACAGTGCCCGCCGCACAGCCGCACGAAGAGCTGGTGCGTCGTCGAACACCGGGCGCGCCAACACATCCGGATTGTCGACTGCACCCGCACCACCCCACAGGTACACGATTCGGCCCTCTGCCACACCGGCCTCTCGGGCGGTCGCCAACGAACAGACCATGACCGCAGCTGCTTGATCGACGAAGGGCATGGCGTTCATCGACAGCGGATAGCAATCGGACACAGACCGATTCGATGAACTGACGGTGCCGATATCTTCCGGCGTGCGTGCAACAGGGCTCCAGGCAACGGGATGTTCGGCCGCAATTGCCGAGAAGCGGGAGTACATGTCGGCCGATTCGCGCAGCCCCTGGTCTGGGTTCAGGCTACGGCTGTGGGCACGAGCGTTCTCGAAGAGCGGGTAGATCTGTAACGGTGCCAGGATTCCTGCTCGCTGCATTTCGACGCTGCCGAGGTCCTCGGGCGAGAACGACGGAGGGCCTCCCGGTGCGGTGGTCCAACCTAATTCACCGGGGTCCGCACCCGCTTTCGTCAGGGTTCGGACGGAGGCCTGCGCCTCGCCGCCCACCACCAGTGCTGCAGTAGTGCGTCCTTCGGCGATATCTCGACCGACCTGGTCGAGTAGGCGCGCGGGGTGATGTCCACCGATCGTGCTCGAGGAGCTGCAGGTGAGGGTGACGCCCAACCTCTCGGCGACCAGAGCCGGAAGATCGGCGTAGTTCCAGCTGGTTGTGCGAACCGCATGGATCGCATCGAGCTGCGCGCTCAGACCCGGTGCTCCTGTGTCCTCGATCGCTGCATCCACAGCGCGCAGGATGAGATCGAGCGGTTCGATGGCGCTCTGCGCAGTGCCGTCGCCTGTGAACTTCAGGTCACCCACACCCACGATGACCGGGACTCGTTCCGCATTGATGGACATACGCCCAGCATATACAGACAGAGAATGTCCGCAATGATGCGCAATTCACTCGGCATCGACGACGTCTGCGCGACTGTGACTGTGTCGACACTGTAGGCATCTGTGACGACCTCCGATTCCCGGTTACAGCTGTGTCATTGCGATCGAACCCCCTCGAGCCACGTCGGAGAACGAGCATGATTCCTCAGACCCTCTGGTCCAGTCGTTGCCAGATCCGCGTGAACAACAACCCGATCGCCATGGACAACGTCGAGATGACAACGGCGGACGTCACGCGCGTGGCGGCCGCCGATTCCGCCACGATGAGCAACGACGTGATGAAGGCAAGCAGGCCAAGAAGTGCAAACGCTCTGTCCTGCCAGTGAATCCAGCGGCGAGACCACTTCGAGTCCCCTTTCTCACCCTCGTTACGGGTATCGAGAAACAGCGTGATGAGCAACAGCGGAACGATCTGCATCGTCGTCTCGTAGAGCAGCATGTCGGCTCCCTGTGTCGGTAGTGCGAGGATGAAGCGCCGGCGCTTCGTTGCGCTGCACGACATTCCAAACCGTGCCCCTGGGACATGGTCAAGACCACTGCCGATCCGGCTCCGCTACAGACCCTGTCAGGACTACCGACATGTGATGTCCTCGGACGGCATGGTGCCGTCGACCAGATAATCGGCGACAATGTCCTGAGCGCACGCGTTCTTTCCCAGGACGAAAACACCATGTCCGCTGCCGTCGACGGTCAGCAGGGTGGAACGCTCACCGAACTTCTCGTCGAGCAACCGACCCCCGGCCAGTGGAGTGACCGGGTCTCGCCGATTCTGCGCAATGAGGATGTTCGCGGGCCCCTCGCCGTCGATCTGCACCGGCCGCTCGGACGGCGCGGACTTCCAGAAGGCGCACGGCATGATGTTCGCGGCGGCTGCGCCGAACAGTGGATGCGTTGTGCGATCGTCTTCGACTGCCTGCCTGTATGTCGCAACGTCTTTCGTCCATTCGACGTCGTTGCATGTCACCGCCAGAAACACCGACCAATTGTTGTCCATTGCGGGTGCCTCGTTCCCCACGACGGAGTCCACTGAAGGATCCCCGCCCACGTGGGTGGAGAAGTACTGCCAACTTTCGGCGGCCGCCTCGTACGATAGCGAGTTGTACAGCGTTGCAAAGGTGGACAGGCGGAACAGGCGGCCGTTGATTCCGTCCACTGGAGCCCCGTCGAGTTTCTCGGCGATCCTGAAGTAGGTGTCGCGAACATCCTCTGCCGTTGCACCCAAGCCGTACTGATCATTCTCGGCTGCAACCCATTCGGCGAAGTCCGGAAACGCCCCCTCCATCCCTTGCGCATACCTGCGCAGTCCGTCTCGGTCGAGGTGTGTGTCACCTATGTTGCTGTCCAACACGATTCGATCGGACGTGTCTGAAAACATCGAGGCATACGCAGCGCCGAGTGCGGTCCCGTACGAAAAGCCGAGAAAGCTTGCTCGTTCTTCACCGAGTGCCGACCGAATGCGATCGAGATCGCGTGCCATGTTCGCAGTGGTCACGTGACGCAGCGTTTCGTCCCTGTCGTTGGCGGCGCAGCGTTCGGCGACCTCTTTCGACGTCGTCGCCTGTTCAGTGAACGCGGCCTCGTCGACTGCATAGGGAGGAACTGCACCGTAGTACTCGAGGTCCTCGCTGAAGCCGCAACTGACAGGCGCGGAGTGCCCGACACCGCGGGTGTCCATTCCGATCAGGTCGTAGCTGTCGAGGACGCTCTTCGGCATCCCCAACGACTCGAGGAACTTCGGTTGGTCCAAACCGGTCCCGCCCGGACCACCTGGATTGAGGAGCAGCACACCTCGTCGTTCGTCGGGGTTCTCGGATGGCAGTCGCGAGATCGTGATATCGATCCGGGTACCGTCCGGATTTTCGTAATCGAGCGGCACCGGCACTGTGGCGCATTGCAATCGACTTGGGCCCTCCTCCGGATTCTCGACGCCGTCGGGACATGCGGACCAGCGCAGGGTGGATTCGGGTTGCGATGCCGTGTTCGACGGCGTCGAACTCTGGGTACAACCGGCCACGAGCAGGCCCGTCACCGCAATCGCGATGGTCGTTGGACCGAATAGTTTGTAGCTCAATGCTTTCCCTCCGTGGATGGTGTCAGTTTCCGGCGCCGTCGAGAAGCCAGTGGTAACGAAGCCGCAAACTGCGCTCGATGCTCCCGACGGCGGCACCGACTCCCAGGGCGATGTTGAGCCACACCGGAAGATCGACCGGGGAGGTGAAACTATCGACGGACTCGGCAATCGGCGGAATCTGCGAAATCGGTGCCAACAGTTGAAGTGCAAGCAGAACGAGGCCGATGAGCAGCATGAAGACCGACACGAATCCGATCACTCGACTTGCAGTCGGATGCTGGCCGTCGAGACGCGCGCGACGGCCCTCCGCGGACGCCGGGTCAGGACGCAGCGGCAGCTCGCGTCCGTCATCGGTCACGAAGTGGCACCGTTTCATACCGACGCCGCTCATCGCTACTTCGATCGAGCCGCCCTCGATGGCGAAAGCGGCGGGGATCTTCGATGTCGCAACCTGCGTTCCGTCGCAGTAGAGACCAGCTTTCACCCCACCTGAACTCTGGTTCTGCCAGTGTCTGACATCGACGGCATAGTCGATCGTGTGCCGGTTTTCCGGATCGGCCGCGCGCAGGTGAAACAGCGCACGTCCCGGCAGTTGCCACCATTTGAATCCCTGTAGAGCACGACCATCACCCGGCTCGACCCTTTTTGCGGCGCGTTTCTGTTGCAGCTTTCGGAGCACGACCATCCTCACCTTCGCTCGAGAACGACTAGCACGCTGTACTGTCGATGTCGGTGACAACACGCTAGCACGGCGTGCTAGCACAGTGTGCTGGAATGACGGAAAGGGCGCTGCATGGACGACCAGGATCAAGGTCGGCTGGACTCACGCGCAAAGATTCTCATTGCCGCGTGCACCATGATCAGCGAGGATCCGGCATCGACTTTGAGCGTGCGGTCCGTTGCATCTCGCGCCGGCGTGAGCATGGGTTCACTACGCCACCACTTCCCCACTCAGCGCGCGTTGCGCGCCGCTGTCCTCGACACGATCTACAACGTCGTCGAATACGAGGACGACATCATCAACGACAAGTCGATCCCTGCTCGCGACAGGCTCGTTCGATGCTTACGGCAGCCTCTGTCCATGGGAGTCGGCGACGAGGCACGGCGGGCCTGGACCAAGTTCTTCGATGCGTTCATCGCTCCCGAACCCACCGACGATATCCGCGCTGCGTATTCATCCTTCGTCAACGAGGGGCAACGCCGAATGGAACGCTGGCTCAACGTCCTCGCCGAGGAAGGGGCTCTCATGACTGACGACGTCGAAGGATATGCCAGGTTTCTGAACACGGTGCTGAACGGACTGTCACTGGAACGCGCAGCACCGATCGACGGTCCGATCGTTCAGCGAGAAACTGCAACCCTGTATGCCGCGGTCGATGCCATATTGCAGAAGCCGAGCTGACACGGTCGTCGACTGCGGATCCGGCTCTTGCCGCGTCTTCGTTTGCACACCTGCCGGACGGGTAATCGTTGACAGGTCGAGAATATGGCCTTTCACAGCGATCGCACCGCCTGACGCGTGCGAGTCCCGCGATTCCCAGCGAGTCACGGCCGGCGTGCTGTCACAACGAATACATTTCGAGGAGGGCCAGATGTCTCACCGCGAGGTATCGGCGTCCAACGCCACCCTGTCCAGCGCTGCACGATCCGACACGGCAGTACAGGTTCGCGAACTTGCAAGCCACCGAATTCGGTATGTGGACCGAGGCCACGGGCCCGTTCTGGTCTTGGTGCACGGCCTGATGGGGAGCCTGCACGATTGGGACCCCCACATCGAAGGCCTGTCCAACGACTTCCGCGTCATCGCTGTGGATCTGCCCGGGCACGGGGAGTCCGACAAAGTCCCTGGTGATTACTCGCTGAGCGCACACGCAGCGACCATCCGAGACCTTCTGGATTCCCTCGGGATCGAGTCCGTCACCATGGTCGGTCACTCGTACGGGGGCGGCGTTGCGATGCAGATGCTGTACCTGTTCCCCCAGATGGTCGACGGAATCTGCCTGATCGCCAGTGGCGGATTCGGTCAGGAGGTGAACCCGGTGTTACGCGCAGCGGCGGTGCCGGGAAGTGGCCTTGCCATCCCCGTCGCCGCGTCCATGGTCAGTAGGGCAGTCGTCGGTGGTGCCCTCGGTGTGTTGAAGCGACTGAGGCTGTTTCGACTCGGCCCGGGCGATCGTCGAGCGTGGGGAAACTTCGCCTCGATGGCGGATCCCGCGACCAGACGCGCTTTCCTTTCCACTGCACGGTCGGTCATCGACTTCCGCGGCCAAACTGTGAGTGCAACAAGACTTCTGGCGAATTTCACCGACGTGCGTGCATTGTTGATCTGGGGCGAACGCGACGCGATCATTCCGATCTCGCATGCCCATGCGGTTCGCGAACACATGCCAGACGGGACCACCCTCGAAGTAGTACCCGGGGCCGGTCACTTCCCGCACCTGGACGAGCCAAGGCGATTCGACTCGGTGATTCGCGACTTCATGTCGACATTCACCGCGCCGAGCACTTCGCGCCGATCGTTTACTGCGTGACCAACGAGCCCCGCGTGCGGCCCGGACTGCACTGGTGACTCCCGGGCCGCACTCTTCGAGCTCGGTGTTCAGGTCTTGTCTGGGTCCAGTGCATCCTTGATCTTGCCCATGACACCCTTTTCGGTGCCGAACGCAGCAGATGCCGGGTCGCCCTTGGCTCCGTCATAGGTTGCGTACAGCTTTGGATCAGGAGCAGGTGCGGAAGCTTTGCCTCCCAGCGGTTGTGGATCTTCCAAGAAGCCCATCTGCCGCTTCCCGTCAGGAGCCAGCCGGTTTGCCCACCCGCCTGTCGCCGAGAACTCACCGTCCGAAAGATGCCAAAGGTCGGTCGCATGTTCCGATGCTTCTTCGTCCAGAAGCGCATTCGGGGCGACGACGTCCTCGAGACCGTCAGCTTGCAATTCTTCGATCGCCGCCAGCCACAGGTTCTGATGGTGAGTGTCACGGGCAAGATTGAACTGCAACATCGCCTTCACGCCCGGATCATCGGTCATGTTGTACAAACGAGCTGTCTGCAACCGGCCCTGCGCCTCGGCGGCCACATTGGCACGGAAATCGGCGAGCAGATTACCGCTGGCGACGATGTAGCGACCGTTCCACGGGTAGCCGTTGGAGTCGGCTGGTAGCGCTCCTCCCCCGGATACGATTGCTTGCTGTGGATCCATCCCACCCATGACGGCCGCGACGACGGGATCTGCGGCCGCATTCTTGGTCGATTCCGTGGCCGGGGCACCTTCGAGCAGTCGAGCCACCATCGTGGCAAGCATTTCGACATGGCCCATCTCCTCGGTGGCGATGTCCATGATCAAATCCTTGTATTTGCCTTCCATGCGACAGTTCCAGCCCTGGAACAGGTACTGCATGGTCACCGTCATCTCGCCGAACGCACCGCCGATCAGCTCTTGAAGTTTGTGCGCATACACCGGATCCGGCTTTTCCGGCTTGGCGTCGAACTGCAGGTAGTCGGTATGACGAAACATGTAGTCTCCACTTCGATTCGTGGTTCCAGCAAGGACTACATTCGGCTACCCGGCCGATATCGGCACAAACACATTGCGCGAAAAAGTTTGAAAGCGAAAGGCATTGCGTATCAAGCGCTTCTGCACAGACTGCGCCGCGCGAGGCACTACAGGTAAGTGCCCTGCAGGGCATCCACGGCGACGGTCCGCGTACCTGGCCGCGTCATTCCCGCATGTCGCTCGTCGACCCACTCGATGTGCACATGTTCACCGAGTATTCGCATCTCGCGATCGTCGACCGACGTCGGCGGTACGACAGAGAGGCGAAAACCTGTGCACGACAATCGACGTGCTACATCGACGATCAGATTTGCGGCGGCACTCCCGATCTCCGACACCTCACCGAGATCGACGGTCAACGGACGGTCGGAAGCGGCCACAGCGACGAGGCAGTCCGCCAAAAGTCGGGAATTCCCTGGAACCGTGAGTGCTCCCCGCACTGAGACCACGATAGATCCGTTGTCTGGCCGATCGACCGACAGGGAGAAAGAAGCAGCTTCGGACGTCATCGACATCCACCTCCACGAGCGAGAGACTCCAGGCCCGCGAAGCGTGGACACCGCAGTCGATTCTGCGGGCGTAGTCTCCACCCAAACTCATTGAACCATACCTCGACTCGCGCCTCGACGCGACTGTCCCTTCGCGCCCACCATCTCCAACGGGTAGCTCCGGACTCCGGTGATCCGAGCCTTCGGGTGCCGTATATTATCGGTTCGTTCGGTCGAGTCGGGGCCGGGAGTTCCACGAGCGCCTGCCTGCTGATGATGCGGAGGCCCGACCGAAACGAGCCCTCCACATGATCGACCGCTCTGTCGAAGACGGCAACTGCCGACTCCGATCGTCGCGCGACACCACCGTCCCGGTATTCGGTCGGGTCGCCGACTGCACGCACGCTCTGCGCCGCGTCAGAGACAAAATCTTGTCGGGTAAGGACGTCGACGCCGTCCTTCAGGCAGTGTGCGCAGAGGTGGCCGCGGTGCTTCCCGGTTCCAACCTGGTCGGAATCACCATCGTCGACGATGCCGGTCGCCCCCGTACCGTGGCCTCCACAGATGCAACTGTGAACGTCGTCGATTCCGATCAGTACCGCACCGGCGAGGGTCCCTGCCTCGAAGCGGCGCGCAGCAGAAGTGTGGTTCGTGCGAGCGTCGACGAGGCCGAGAGTCGGTGGCCCCGATTTTCGGCTGCAGTAGCGGATCTGGGAATCGACGGCTATCTGGCCGCACCCCTGGCTCTCGACGGGGGGCGTTTCGGATCACTCAATGTCTACGGAGTCGGAGCAGACAATTTCACGACTATCAACAAGGACTTTGTGGAACTGCTCGCCACTTCGATCGAGACAGTAGTGGCACTGTTGCAACGCATTCGCTAAGCCGAAGAAGAGGTCACCGGTCTTCGCACTGCAATGAAGACCCGCGGTGAAATCGACCAAGCCAAGGGGATAATCATGGCGTTGCGCGGAATACCGGGCGACGCAGCATTCGCCCTCCTGTCCGAACAGTCACAGAACAGGAACATCAAAGTCAGCGATATCGCTGCGTCGATGATCGATTCGATTGCGCAACAGTCCGGTACCGGGCTCACGCAGCGTCTCGGAGATCGATCCGAACCTTCCCGCTTCGAGGATTGACGGACGCGACAGCCGTTGTCCTTCCCTCGTCTCGAGGTATCATTCTCACCAGCGCGGTGTAGCCCTTGCCCGCAGTCGACGGCGTACCTCCCGCGTCTACTACCTTCCCGGCCCGGCGGTAATAACCGTGAAACGCGAGAGCACATCTTTCGACGACACAGTCACATCTCAGGGTTAGGACGGCCGGACCGCCATGAATGAACACGAACTACTCGGACTCGAAGTCACCAGCACAGAACACGGTGACGCCATTGTTCTCTGCGTGAAGGGTGAGGTCGATCTGGCGACGGCCTCCGATCTGGCCCACCACATCGAACGCGCCATGAGATCCTCACCCACAGCGATGATCGTCGACTTGTCCGGAGTATCTTTCCTCGCGTCGGTCGGTATGAGCGTTCTCATTGCCGCACGTCGAAAAGCATGCTGCACAACCCCATTGGTAGTTGTCGCGGCAGGACCGACCGGACGCCTGATGCACCTGGTGGGACTCGACGCCGCGATTCCGATCTTCACCGATGTCGAGTCGGCTCTGGAGTCGACCCGTGCGTCGGAGCCGACGGAGCTCCCTGTGTCCGCTGACCAGGCCGACCCGTCTTCGACGTGCTCGGAATGCTCGTCGGGCGATTCGACGGAAAGCGCGTTCTCGGCCTGACGCCGGAGGGTGGCAGATCGCCTACGAGCCGTCGTCGACAGCGGTCCGCCACCACCGGTCGTCAGGTCCCACCGGTGTGGTGCGCTTGTGGCGGGTCTTGTAGAACCATCTCTCGATTGTTCGCGCGGATTCGTCATCGACCGGTTCGCTCTGCAGATACGCGTCTATCTGTGCGTAGGTCACCCCGAGGGCCTGCTCGTCGGGAAGCGCAGGTCGGTCGTCCTCGAGATCGGCAGTCGGCACCTTGCTCCACGTCGACTCCGGAGCATTCAGATAACGTAAGAGCTGTGCCCCTTGACTTTTGGTGAGACCGCTCAATGGAGTGACGTCGGCACCGCCGTCTCCGTACTTGGTGAAGAATCCGGTCACCGCTTCGGCAGCGTGGTCGGTCCCGATCACCAGTAGATTGTTCTGGCCGGCTATCGCATACTGCGCGATCATGCGCTGCCTGGCCTTGACGTTCCCGCGTACGAAGTCATCGATGCGTTCGACACCGAGCGCGGACGCCACCGAGCGCGCCGACGCATCGACCGCGTCTCGAATGTCGACTGTGACGGTCCGATCGGGCTCGATGAAGTCCAGCGCAATGGTCGCATCGGCTTCGTCGGCTTGAGTGCCGTAGGGCAACCGCACCGCGACGAACGACGCACAACTTCCCAACAGGGTGGCTTCGTTGGTAGCCATCTGGGCGAGTTTTCCTGCGAGTGTGCTGTCCTGGCCGCCACTGATCCCCAGAACAAATCCCTGTGCGCCGCTGACCTTCAGATAGTCGGTGAGAAAGTCGACTCGTTGTCGAATTTCTTGGGCGGGATCTATCGCCGGTTTCACTCTCAGCTCGTGCTGAATCCTCTGGCGTTCAATAAATTCGGTGCTCATGGAAGTTACTCCGATCGTATCGAGTAGCAACGCCGTAGGGCGGTGAGCCCATTACTGGTGGGCACGTCGTCTGACATGACGCAGAAGCGTGTCGAGGGAGAACGCCAGCGTTCGTGCCAGGATTTCCTCGGGTTCGCCGTCGAAATGCTTGCACTCGGCGCTCACCTCACCACGGTCGAACACGGCGGCCCACACGGTTCCCGGTGGTTGGTTTTCTTGCGCGTCCGGGCCCGCTTCTCCGGTCACGGCAATGGTCAGTTCCGCACCGATCAATGACGCGGTGGATCTGGCCATCGCGACCGCTGCTCGTTCACTGACCACGGGGCCGTCTGGAACTTCGAGCAGCGTGTGCTTGACGCTTTCGTGGTACGCAACGATTCCGCCGCGGTACCAGTTACCCGAGGACGGAGCCTTGCCGAGCAACGCGGCAAGGTTCCCCGCAGTCAAGGATTCGGCGGTGCCGATAGGAACCTCGTAGGTTCCCGCCAGGTCAGCGATCTTCCCACAGATCGCCGAAACCTCGGCCTCGGTCGGCAGGCGTTGTTCTGGATCGACATTCATGACAATCTCCGCACTGTGCGTGCAGACGAGGACCAATGGGGGGTCCTCGCCGAGAATGATTCGCCGTATTGCTTCAGCGATTCGATATGCGGCAGCGGGACCGGAGGCTGCAGGGTTGGAACCTCCGGACCCTGACTCGACCGCGATGCCCGAGCGATCACGTTCGAGCTGACGAACGAATTCCACCGCCGAGCCCGACTAAACCCTCGACTCGAAAGATCTTTTGTCGCAGCTCGATCGATGCGTCTGCCAGGTCACGACTCGCCGATGTCGACGGACTTCCCATCTCCGGAAGCCGGGGCTCCCGGCTTCACGGCTGCGCAGACGGCCGCGGCCACCGTGTCGTAGTACTCCACCCGGAGCCAGGCCGAGCCGCTCGAGAGCTGACGTTTCAACTCGGCGGTGCAGGCAACCATCGCGCGGCATCGATGCGAGAAAAAGCGCGCGGCCGCAGCCTCCAGAACGGACACCCCGGCGGGGTGAACGTAGTCGACGTCCAGCAGGTCCACGACCAACGACCGGCCGCAGACGATTGCTTCGGCCACACACTCACCGAAAACCGATACGGCCGGTTGATCTATGTCGCCTGTAACCCGAATGACGACGGGTCCGCCCAGCGGTTCGTCGACCGACATGGCAAATGCGCTGTCCTCGAGATCGGAAGGCCCACAGAACGACGAACGCACCGATTCCGGGCCGCTATGTACCGAGCGTAGAAAAACCATCTTTGCCTCCATTGCCTGTCGGCTGGAGGGGCACGCTGTCACGAAGAACGCGGTGGGCCCAACTCGCAGCCGAGGGGTTTCTCGACCACGGGGCTACTCTTCAACCACGTACGGGCAGTCTAACCAAAAGGGTGGACTGTGAAACACACTATGCAGCAGCGAATTCGGTCGTATATCTGCGGAAATCGGTCGAAAGTCGGATCGAATCGAGCGTACAATGCTCCGATCCCCGGACCCGACCGCATAGCTGTCACGAAGGTCGGTTTACCAGCACCATCCAGGGAACGAGTTCGGCCGCACTGGTTCACCCGCGTGAGATCATCAGTTGCAGTGAACGAATCGGACTTGCAGTCCACAGCCAAGTGCAGCACGGGTTTCACAATCGCACGACAGGCAATAAGGTGAAGGGCGACGCCCGAGGCTCGAACAACATCGAGCGCGTCCACAGCACGCCGACTCCAGGATCGGGTCGGAATACTCCACGAACAGCGTTGCGCTCTGTATACGGCCGAACGGGCCCGTGCGATCGCAGTAGGGATCGAAAACCATGCACGTTGCGCTGGTCCACGAACATGTGAGCCCGATACTCGGATCGACGGGCGCGAAGTCGGAACAGCCCGCCGCTCAGCTCCACGAACTGGCGTCATCGCTGGCGCGCGCAGGTCACCAGGTCGACGTCTACACCAGGAAGCGGGAGGCGCACCTGGAGAACGAGATCCGGACTGTCGCTGGTTACCGTGTGGTGAATGTCGACGCGGGCCCCGCCAGCTGTACCGGGGAGGCCGATCCAACCAGCTACACAAGTGCATTCACCTCGGCCGTGAGAGACCACTGGTCACCACGCAAACCTGACGTAGCTCATGGACATTCCTGGGTTTCGAGTCTGGCCACCGAACTCGCGGCCGGCGCGCTCGGCATTGCGACCGTGGTGTCTTTCCACGGCCTCGCCGCCATCGAACATCCCGAGGACGACGGACGCAGCAACTCTCCGCTACCGCGCGCTTCCATGGAACGCACGATCGCGCGATCAGCAGATCGCATCATCGCGTCGTGCGAAAAGGAGGCCGACATGCTGACGCGGATGGGGGTTGCCCGGGCCAAGATAGCCATCGTTCCCACAGGTGTCGATCTCGATGACTTCGACCCGGCGGGGCCTGCGGCGGCCAGCGGGAAAGCGAAATGTCGAGTTGCCACCGCCGGTTCGGTGCCGGAAGTGGCGGCAACCATCGAGACCGTCTCCAGAATCGAAGATATCGAATTGATCGTCGTCGACGGCGACCCGCCGACGAGCGACGACGTGTCGCGTCTCCGCGAGGTAGCTGCGGCCGAGAACATGACCGATCGAATCGTATTCACCGGCCCCGTACGTCATCGACACATGTCCACAGTCCTGAGATCGGCCGATCTGTTCGTATGTCTGTCTCCGAGCGAATCGGCGGGAGTGATCACACTCGAGGCGATGGCCTGCGGCCTTCCCGTCGTTGCGTTCGATACAGGATATGCAGCAGACCTGGTTGTCGACGGGGTTACCGGCAGGTTGATCGATCCCCGAAATCGACGACTGCTCACGCGCGAGCTCGAATTACTGGTACGCAACGATTCTCGGCGGCTCGAGATGGGGATTTCCGGCACGGATCGTGCCCGATCGCGCTTCTCCTGGGATCGAATCGCGCAGGACACTGCGCGCGTTTACGAATCCGCCCTTCAAGTTGTGCCTGCGCGAAGGCAACCGATCGGTCTCTCTTGCAGCAGAACTGGGTGAGGACGCACCCTACAACCCGCGACGTCGGAACTCGTTGAGTAGTCGACGACGCGAGTTCTCCAGTGCAGCGACGTCGGCGTCCGAGCGAGCCTCGTACCGAGCCGACATCAGCCGCCTTTCGGTATCGGCAAGGGCCGCATCGAGTTCGGGTACGCTGAGGCCTCGTACATTCGCTTCGGTGATCATCACGAGGGGACTAACTCGAGATCCAGATACTACGACGCGCGACGGCAGCAATGCGAGCAGCGAGCACCGAACTCACACCGAGCGCCTCGCGCTCGGCTGCCGTACTACGCTCGAGTACCGACAGGACCGTGCGGTAGAACACTCGCCCCGGCACGCCGAACCTGGCAGAGATCTCGGACTCCGGTCCACCGCCCGAATTGACCCAACGAATGGCGTAGTCGATCAGTGCGCGGTCGTCGCACTCGACGCCATTACCGGCCAGCGGACCCAATACCGCTGCGGTTTTGTCGGAGGTCGCTGTCATGGCGCACCATCCTTCCGGCTGAACCTCAGCCAATCAGTATGTGCTGATATCGAATTCGGCCGACTGGCACGAATCGATGCGACTGGCGCGGGCTCGACCAGAGATACAGTGATGATACGCAATGTCGGGCCATGAAACTACCGGCTCGAGGCCATCGACAGAAACTTCACCGAGTGCAGCGCTCGGTCAGCTTCGTCCGGATGCCACCGACCCGATCAGTCGTCGCGCGACGTCGGTAACTTTCACATTCGTGTTCTGCGATTGTTCCGACAGAACGGCAAACGCATCTTCTGCGGAGATCCCTCTGGCGGCCATGATGATTCCCTTGGCCTGCTCGATGTACGCGCGGGTCTTCATTGCCTCCTGCAGCCCGTCCACTTCGGTCTGAGCTACCTCGGCGCGTCGCGAATTCCACACTGCTGCTTCGACGGCGGTGACGAACACCCTGACGACCAGTTCATCGACATCGTCGAAACCGTGATCGCCGAAACTGTAGATGTTGAGCGCGCCCAGATGCTTGTCATCGATGGAGAGCGGAGCCGAGAGGTAGCTCTCCACTCCCAGACCAGCCACTTTCGTGGCAAAGTCGGGCCAGCGCGTGGCGACCTCCCGCACACGGACCCTGACGATGGATCGAGTGCGGGCCGCCTCGAGACAGGGGCCTTCGTTTGTCCGGTATTGATCGAGATCCACGTCGAATACTCGAACGTCCGTCAGCGCAGCCGTTTCCGGATGATCCCGACCATCACGCAACAGCGTCACACCCGCCATGTCGGCCCCGGGGATGGTCTCGGTGACCTGCTCACACACACGCTGCAGAATGACGTCCACCTCGCACTGCGAGCGTAGAAGTTCTCGAAAGTGGTCCAGCGAATCAGCTGGCTCGAACTCGTCCGATTCGATTGGTCGAGCCTCGGACCGGCGGGAGTTCTGGCCGAGATCGTCGATCATCCTCATCGTCTCCTTCCCGGCGTCCACCAGCCGATCGGATAGCTCGAGTGCTCTGTGCCGGACGGTCTACGTCGGCCTACGTGCAATCGCGGTACATACGGAGGTACGAATACATACTTGCACGAGGTCCGTCCGTACGTCCACGTCGTCGTCAACGGCGGGTCCGGGCCGCTTCAGAAATACCTGTTCAGAGTGCAGATGCGCCCCGCCGGCGAAGCAGCAGTGGATGAACGATCCAGATGGCGACGAAAGACAACACCGCCACGACTCCTACGACGATCGCGGCCACCGGCCCGACGACGACATCGGTGATCAGAACGACCACACCGGTGAGCGCCACGCCGAGCAACGACAGGCCCGCCAGCGCGGCTCGGTGGGCAGTCGATACCAAGTCCAGGAGTGCGCGCCGCCGAAACAGCAGCCGGTGCACAGCGACCGGAGATGTCACCAGAATCGTGGCAATCACCGACGCAAGCATCGCGACCATATAGATCGCCTTGTCGTACGTGGGAAGTCCTGAAAATTTGTCCTGGAACGGGAGAATCAGCAGAAACCCGGTCAGCAACTGAAGACCGGTTTGGACGACTCGAAGTTCCTGAAGCAGACTTGTCCAATTCCGGTCGAGCGATTGCGTCGGACTCTCCCCGCGATGAAGAGAATTGAACTCTTCGTTACGCGCCACACTGTCCGGAGTACTTGCGGGAGATTCGGCTCCCCCGTTCATCTCGCCTCCTGGTAAGGGTTCGACCTGCACCCGATAGCACGATGCTCGACGGTCGTGCCCGTCGAATCGTTGCTTCCGGGTACCCGGACCGCGCGAAAACAATCATCGCGGTCGACATAGCTGCTCCTCAGCGGACAAGACTCCCCTGTGCCGCATCATATGTCGAGTTGCCCGATCTTCCTCGTCGCAGTTCACGAACGCAGAGTCGATCGAAGAACAGAGAACGACCGTCCTCGCCCGTTGATTGTGAGCGGCCCCGCCCTCTGACTGTTCAACTGACGAGGCCTGACCTGGCCGAGGCACCCGGGCGGCGACAACCAAGCTGCAATTCGGATGCCCGGTTGGATTCCGGCCAAACATTGTTTCTCGTTCGTCTGCCCGTCCTGCTTCCTCGCATGGTCGAGGTTGGACAAACCGAACTCCGAAAAACTAAAGTCGGTTGCTTACCCGGTCCAGACTGCGGCCCGCTCGAACACGCGTGGCGAATGCCTGCGAGAGTCGGTGTGCAGCATCTGCATACGGCTCGTCCCACCGAAACAGGTGATGCGATGACGAACACTTTCGAAAGCCCCAATTCCGTTGAGTCGGCCGCCGCAAAGACGGACCTGAACGCGTTTCGCACGCTGGTGCTGTCTCCTCAACAGCAGCCATTCACCAGCCTGCTGCAACACCTCTGTATCCAGATTGTGGAACAGATACAGGTCGCGGATATGGCCGGTGTGGTGTTGGTCGATCCCGATGCCCTCGAACCCACGACAGCGGCGTGTACCGACCCGAAAGTCATCGACGTCGACCTCGACCAGTACCGCGCCGGCCATGGCCCCTACTTCGAGGCGGTGCAGCGCAGGACGGCCGTCCGCGCCCGAGGAACGGACACCGATGCAATTCGTCGGTGGCCCACCTTCATCGCCCGCAGCACTGCCATGGGAATCGGAAGCTACCTGTCGGCACCGTTGTCGATCGACGATCGACACGTCGGTGCGCTCAACGTCTACAGCCACAGCCAGGATGGATTCGATGATTTCGACGAAAAATTCGTCACTGTGTTCGTCACGGCCGCCGAGAGCGCCATCTGGAACGCGCGTCGGGTCGCCCAGGCCCACACCCAGCTCGACGAGCTGCAGCAAGGAATTCAGTCCCGTGGGGTCATCGAGCAGGCCAAGGGAATGATCATGGCTGATCGCGGAATCTCCGCGGATGCGGCTTTCGCGGTTCTGGTCGAGCAATCGCAGCGTCAGAACGTCAAGCTCGCGGTGGTGGCCCAGGCACTGACCGAATCGGCGCACACTACGGAACGGGCCCGCTCACGACTCGTTCCACGGCGTGGTGAATCGCAATGGGGCGACGAAGTAACGGGCCGACCACCATGGCGGTCCTGAGCGCACAGTCTGGATTCCTACCGCTCGCCCACGCACGGTGGGTTTCACATACCGAATTGGGATCTGTTTCTGCGGAAACAGTTCTGATCGATGCGGTGGCAAGCTTCGACCCGGGCGGGTCTCAGCGTTCACAGAGCAGTGCCACCGGCGTCGATGTCTCGATCTGTTTCCGCGACAGAGTATTTGGGCAGGACTCGACGCATGATGGAACGTGCAGCAGCGACGACGGTCAACCGGTCGTGCGTCAGTAGGAACGCAAACCGACGGTCGTGATCGAGAACGTCGTCGCCGAGATCGCGGGCGATGAGGGCTGCGCAGTAGTGGGATCCGACGATAGTGATGGTCCACTCGCCTACGAAACGCTCATCGGGGTGAAGTTCCGCACCACGCACACCTGCTGCGGGTTCGGTATCCATCCCGACTCCCAAGGCCGCCACGAACGGGTTGACGGCGGCAAGCCTCGCATAGCGGTCGGCCACCGACGGTGTGAACCATGCCGAGTCTTGAAATGCAGCCTGAATGGTGAGCGGATCGGGCATGTGGCGCGCGTGATCTTCGAGTTGCCGGGTCAACGCCAGTAGCAACGATTTACTACCCACCTGCGCCGATGAAGTCGTCAGGAGGTCCGACGGAACCGAGGGCACCGCTGTGTCCGCTCGCGCGTGCGCACCCGATTTGACGGACAGGATGGGTCGGGCGGAGATGGCACCCGAGTGTTGCCGGTTTCCGAGGGTCGGAAGTGGCGCGGGACGGCCGAGCATCCAGCCTTGTCCGAAAGTGGCTCCGAGCGCGGTCGCACGGTCGAGGTGGGCGTCTGTTTCGATGCCTTCCGCAACTATCCGCGCCCCACTCGACTCCACGTACGCAGCGACGGCGAGGACGACGGCAGCCTGCTGCGGCGATGGATCCGACTGCGAGAGAGTGTAATCGAGCTTGATGATGTCCGGGGCGACAAACTCCAGCAGAGCGAGCGAGTCGGGATGCGATCCGACATCGTCCAGGGCAATCAGACAACCGCTCTTTCGTGCACGCCGCACCGTTTCGAGTAGCTCGGCAGGGTTGGCCAACAGTGAGCGCTCGGTCAGCTCGACTACGACATTCAACCGGGTCGCCGCCCTACCGATGATCTCGCGTGCGTACGCGGGAACGATGCGCGAGGAGAGCGGCTCGATATTGATGAACAGCGAAACATCCGATGACATACCGGCATCGAGTGCGCCGGTCATCGCAGCGCACCGGCAAGCCCAATCGACCTCGTCGATCACTCCGCATTCGGCGGCACTCGAAAACAGAGCACCGGGGTCGACCGACGGATGGCCGGGCCACCGTGCGAGGGCTTCGTAGCCGACTACCTTGCCACTGCCGAGTTCGACGATCGGTTGGTAGTGCGGACGAACGGACCGAGGATCCGCGAGGATGCTGCGAACGGCGCTGGAAGTCAAGGTTTCCTCGTGCTCCTCTTCATCATGGTCGGGCCGGTCGGTGACCAGGAATCGCGTCTGCGGGCGTAGGTGGAGCAACTGTGGTCCGGGAGGCACGGCGCTGGCGGTACAGGTCCCTGTCTGCATTTTCGATCACATCGGCGACTGTGTCCCTCTCGCGCGCGAACGCGATGCCACATGTGATCGCTATGTCATCGCTTTCTCGAAGTCTGGCTTCGATTGCATCGGTGGTGTCGTCGATGTCGAGAGCAGTCGGACCGAGCACGGAGAAGATGAACTCGTCGCCCCCGTACCGCAACAGGGTGTCGTCGCAGTCCAAATGATCGTCGATGACCTCGGCGACCAGTTGGAGTATGCGATCACCGGCCGGATGTCCGTCGGTGTCGTTGATGGTCTTGAGGCCGTCCACATCGACAAAACAAACGACCATGGCGGTACCCGAGTCGCGGGCGATACCGAGGCTGCGTTCGAGTTGACCGATCCCCGCGTCCCGGCGGTACGCAGAGGTCAGGTCATCGGTGGCCGAAGTACGGCGATCATGCGCTGCTGCGATCCGATCCTCGCGCGACGCGGACCTGTCCGCGCCGGCCCGGGCACGGTCACCGGCCGCGGTGAGCCGATGCGCTCGGCCCCGCCCGTGGCACTGATCGTGTGATCGGTCGTCACAATCCAAGCTCAGGGCCACCGCATCACGGGCATCAGCAGCACGGTCGGCTCGATCTGCTACGGCGTCGCGAGCCGCTGCCGCGACGTCACGATCGTCACCGGCATCCGGCACGGGCCGAACGCACGGGGGCGAATGGCTGCACATCCGAGGCACAAGCAACTCCTGACAATTCGAAACCTCGCACGCAGTGAACGACTGTCGCGGAAGTAGGCGCGCACGGGCCCCCGAGCCGGTTACTGAAGCCTACGGCGAGAAACTACGCCGCGCTGACCGACAGCCCAGTTCAGGGTCGAAGCCGTCGGGCCGAATCGGTCCCGTGCTATGTACGGACACCGACCTCGCCGACAAGATCCAGACCGGCGAGAGATACCCCCTCGATGGCACGTGGGCGCGAGATGCAGTGCATCGGTGCCGTCGCCCCTGCGAGCATCGCGAGGGTATGTTTTGGTGTGTGAGCTCGCCGTGTCGCGTGAGACGAACGGGCATCGAGTCGCTGCATCAGGACGCGAAGAGGGAGGCGGCATGGCCGAGGAACATTCCACACGGCCGCTTTTTCGCAATGGCGCCGGCAGCGCCGCACTGATCCTGGGCATCATCGCTCTGGTCTGCGCGTTCGTACCCTTCATCGGGGATTTCGTCGCTATCCCCACAGGTGTCGCCGCGGTGGTGTGCGGGTGGGTCGGCGTCGGCCGGGACGAACAGGGCCACGCGACCAATGGCCGCGAGGCCATGATCGGCGCAGCTCTCGGCGGCGCGGCCATGTTCGTGGTGTTCGTTGCGTATGCGGCCACCGTTGTGTGAGCGATGAGCAGTAATACGAAAATCTCATTCATCGATTGCTGTGCAATACCTCTCGCACGATTGCGCAGAATCGGCATCTCCGGCTCCGCCGAACTCGAAGTTATGGGTGAATAACAACCGAATTTCGTCCATAACTTCGAGTTCGCGGCTCCGGTCCGACTATTCCCTTCGCCTCAATACGACCAGAGCCGCACCTGCCACCAGAACCGACACCACAGAGATGCCCGTCGACATCCACACCCATGTGCTCGGCGAGAACGTGGGCTCGAGATCGACCAGCGGAGAGTAAGCGGTCCAACCGAATTCGGCGACGACGGGAACCGATACCACGATGGGCGTCGTCACCGACATCACCGCAACAGGGGCGGTTGTCGGCAACAACGACGCATACGCCACGCCCACCCCGAGCGGCAGAACCACGAGGGTCGCAACGATATTGACGGTGTCCAAGGGTGGGCCGGTGAACACTCCCGTAGCTGCGACGACGGCCAGTACTACGAACCCCACCATCGGAGACGGCCGACGATGGCCGACCACCCCGCCCAGCACCAACCTCGCGACGAACACCAAAGCTGTCCCCCACGTCAGGGATCCCACTGTCGGGGCCGATAGGAAGGCAAGTGCCGCAAGCAGGATCGCTCCTGTCACCGCGGGCAGCACAAACGCCGCACTGACAAGTAGCGGTATGACCGCGAGACCCAAGAACCACCGGTTCTGCATTGCACCGCCAGGACCGAGCGAGTTCACCGACCGTTCGAACAGCCAGTACAAGACCAGCCCCACGAGAGGAATGACGATCCCCACCGCGAGCACTCGCCCGCGCGATTGGACCGGCGATAATTCGTCGAACACTTTCGCCCACGACGACACCGCCAGCAGCACCGCGAAGACGACCAGGGCGATCAACACTGGTGTCTGCGGTGCCTGCGCGAGAGTGGAACCGGCGTAGTCCACATACCGGCTGGGGACATTCTGCAACACACTCGATGCCGCCACACCGGCGATAGCACCGAACAGCAACGCGCACTGCAGGATTCGAGTGAGGCCAGTCACCGCCGCGGCACCACCCAGGATCAAGCCGGCTGCGATCGCCCGAAACTGCAGTTCCGCAAGAATCGGCACCGACAGTAGAACCGACAGGGCCGCGACGCCAACGGCCGCCACAATGAGAGCTGACTGCTTCCGCGTCGCGAATACCGCGGTGACGACGGCAACGATCGCGCCGAGTGACCAGGCGGACGCGCTACTGTAGAGCAGAATATCGAGCCTGTCGCCGCCAGCAACGAACGCAAAATTACGCGGTACCGGCGTCGTCAAAGCCAGGACCGCCGCGAACGCACCGACGAGAACGGTGACGGGTGGAAGTAGTCGTCGTGCAGCGGTATTCATCGCGTCACCCGAGCGATGACCGCTGGCATCGACACCCACAGGTTTCTCACGCGTCCACCCTGTCACATTGTGACCGTTCTCAGCGTGTGTAACGGAGCGCTGGGCGATGGCGACCTACCGAGCATCGCCGCCGAAGGTTGCGTTCGCAGTGTCCGAACACTCGCTCAGCACCGCAGCGGACCACTGCGTGCAGTCGTTCGAAGGCGGACTGTTGAACTCCATCGGCCTGGCACACTTCCCCGACGGCGCACCGCATATCGGTGAGCCCCAGCACGAGGGCGACATCGGGTACGAAGAGTTCGACGGCGACTGGTACCAGTTCGAGCAACTGTTCTGATGATTCAGTTGCCCTGGCCCGCAGAGAGGCCGGGGGTCATTGCGATGTCGGTCAGCTGTGAACCGTGCGCGGATCGGATGGACATGACCGGTATCTTGACGCGGTGAGCAGACTTGGTCCTCAGCGTGCCGGGATGTGGGCCGATGCGCTCACGATCGTGTCCATCGTCGCCATCGGGGTGTGCGTAGCAGCGCTCGTCGAGCGAGGCGCACCGCCAGAGCAGCCCGAGAACCGCGCCGAGTCAGTAGCCACGACCACCACACGCTCCGTCACCCCCGGCCCTTCCGAACCCGTCGACACCACCTACCGAACGCCCGAGGTGATATTCCCGACGGCTATCTCCGGGTGCGACGTCGTCCAACCTCCGGACGGGAAGTCATCGGTGTGGGGACGGATCACCACCAGCGAGGATGCATACGACAACCCTCAGGCCTCGTGGTACTCGGGACCCAGGTCGGTGATGATGACCGACGCTGTGGCCGAAGCCCTTCCGGATGGTGTCGAGGTTCTGTTCGCAAGCCTGCGCGAGTCATTGGTGTTTCAGCCGATCCCCCAAACCTCCAGCGAACCAGGCCAGCCTCAGGAACCCGGTTGGGCGACGGCATCGGCCGAGCTCGGACGCGGCAACACACTCGGCCTGCTGGCAGTATCCGTGGCGCAGGACGACACGGGTGTGCCACCGTGCAGGGCCGGATCAGTGCAGGAACGCACGACATCGGCGGACGGCACCGTGGTCGACACCAACGTATCGTGGTCCGAATTCGGCGGTACGAGAACCAATTACCGCACGGTCACCGCCTACGCACCCGACGGCACGCACATCACCGCAACCGCATCGGACGCTGAGGGATTTCAGTCGACCAACACCGGAGACCGCGACATCGTTCTCACCATCGATGAGCTGAAAGCTCTTGTGACACTACCGGAGCTGCGGATATCGGCACCTGTCCCCGCCGACACACCCGAACCTCGCGAAGGATGCGACGACTCCTTCGGCCTCTTCTCCGGCGACACAGCGATCGACGCGGAACTCGCCACCAACTTGAACACCGCGTTGGAGCGCGTCGATGCAGGTGAGCGGTTCGATCCCGGATTGAACACGCTCAGGCTCGCCGACTTCGAGACCGGTGTGGTGTGTACGCACGTCGATGCCGTCGGCACCGGTGCCGACCTGTCCATATCCATACGAGGCGGACAGGAACTCCCCGTCATGCCGGACATTTACGACCCCGCCTACCAGAATCGGCCGACCGACTTCGAGACGCTCGACGGCGGTGCGGTGCTGCGGATCGAAGAGGCACCCTACTCGTACTCGCCTGCACTGCCCGAGGGACCGAACGGCGGGATGCGCCGTACCGTGACCGTCACCTACCCGTCGGGAACCGAGGTCGAAGTCCGATCGCACGCCGAGCGTCCGGACGAACCACTGAGCGCAAACACATTGCGCACCATTGCCACCGCCGACGGATTGGATGTGCTGTGAACCCGTACCGACGGCTTGCCGTCACCGCTGCGGTGGCTTTCGTAAGCGTCGGCGCGGCCGTCGCGCTGGTGGCAACGGGCCCACATGACGCCGAACCCTTTGCAGCACAGACTCCGACGTCGCCCGGCGCTGTGTGGACGCTCGACGCCGCCGACGTGCTCGGCAATCCGTTCGCCACCTTCGATGATCCCGTGGGTGGACGATTCGGCGAGGTCGAGGGCGGCGTCATAGACGCCGACGACATTCTTGTCGCCAAGGCAGGGTTGATCAATCAGGAGACGGACGAGTTCGAGCAGTCCCAACTGATCGGGTTCGATGCGGCAACCGGTCTGGTGCGGTGGAAAACACCCGCCGACGGGATCGAAAGTTGTTCGTCCCACGTACTCGACACACTGCTGCTGTGCCGGAGCACCGATCAGATCGTGACGATCGACAGTGCAACCGGAACCGCCACCCGACACGATACCGACTGGAACATATTCTCAGTCGGCACCGACGGCGAAGACCTCTACGTGGTCGAGGGCGAGAATGACGGGTACACCGTCCGGATCCATCGAGGAACGATCGACGACCCCGACGCGTCGTGGTCCCTCACCCTCGACGACACCTGGGTCGACCCGTACAACTCACGAGAAATCCTCGCGTTCGCAGGCAATGCGGGAGTGGCCCGGTTCTCCTCGGGCACAGCACTGTTCGACTCCAGATCCGGTGACATCACCGACAACATCTCGTCCCCCGACTGCGCGCGCGACCAGTTCGATCGAGGCGATCAGATCTACGTTCTTGCCGGCCGCCGATGCTCTGACCTGTTCGAGTTTCGCACCGACCTGGTCGATTCCACCGGACGAGTTGTCGCGACCACCGACGAAGAGGTCTACCAGCGCACGACGGTCGACGCAGCGAACGACCCCGACGATCCGGTTGTGTTGGGCAGCAGCGCATTCGACCCTACGACGGGGCAGAAACTGTGGACCTCGGACGACGCCGGCACCGGGGGTGACATCGCGATTGTCGGTGATGTCGTCTTGGGTGTCGGTCCACTTGCACGCAACCTGTTCACCGGGGATCCGGCGTGGGGTCCCGACGTCGAATCTCTACCTTTCATGCCTACCGCTGTGCGCGAGGGCCTGGCCTATGTAGCCGATTCTCGGGAGATCCTCGCGATCGAGCCCGAAACCGGCGCTCGCCTCGAAACAATCGCGATCGAGGATTTGCTCGGCAATACCGGTGGACGGTCCGAGAGGGTTGCACTGCTTGCCACTGGCGGCGGCGTTGTGGCAGTCAACGAGAAGCGAATGAACTTGCTTCGTTGAGCCTCGACTCAGGTCGATCTGCTTCGACCGAACCGCGATCGTTGCGACATCCGATCCGGCGCTGGGAAACCAGTCGATTTTACGAACTACGCCTCCTTGCTGCGGAACTGGACCGCGTCGAACGACGCCCGCAAGCTGTGAAAATCTTTGCCGTAGAACGATGTTTGCCCGCTCGTTGGGGCATTGGTCCCGCGGTTGATACTGAACGCAATCGCACATCGTCCACGCCACCAGGGGTTGGCCCGTGAACGGTAACGTGTACCAACGCACCGTGTTTCCTTGAGCATTCGGTACGCGGGCGGCTTGGAATGAGAGGAGTTGGCGGTGAGCTTTCCGAGCGGGACGAGGTGGGTCTTCTTCTGGTCGGGGCTGGCGTTGCTGTGGGCCGTTGTTTCGCTGACTCGAACTCAGGACGGTGAGTTTTCGGTCTGGTCATGGGTGGCTACTTGGTTGTTTGCTGCCGCCGCAATCCTGACCGGACTTCGTACATTTCGCCGCAGGCAATGACGACGAGCACGGACCGCAAACAGGTAGGGAGTTCACTGCTGCATCGCGGGGCGGTCAATTCGATAGCCTCGTCGACAAGAGTCCCGGCACAGTCGTTCCTCGGATGGCCTGAGCTGCCCGTTCTCCGTGTGATGCGCCGAAGGGTGGACCCCGCAGGGCGGGAGTGACGAATCTGCCGAAAAGCTTTTTGATTCAACCACAGTGGGGGGGCGCCCACGGGGACGTCCCATTTTCCAGTTCACCGACCGCCTCGCACTGTATGGTGACCGCGGGGATCGGTAGGGCTCGGGAAGAATGTCGGGGGATCATGACTCTGTTCGGTGTGCTCGATCGCGTATTGACTCGACAACTACCCCTGGAGCCTCCGGACGATCCCCATGCCGCGATCCTTCCGACCCCGATCGACAACGACGCCTTCTTCCTCACCCCTCCCGGCATAGAGGACCTTGCACCCGGTGCGGTGATCCGACAGCGCACGACCCGCGGTCTGGTGCCCCGGCCGCGAACCGCCCTGCATCAGTTCATGGTGCGATCGACCGACGCGCGGGGTCTCCCCGCCGGCGTCACCGCCTCGCTGCTGATCCCGAAGCGGCCGTGGACCGGGCGCGGACCGCGGCCCGTCGTCGCCCACAACGTGGCCATCGATTCCCTCGGAGCCAAGAGCACGCCGTCGTACCGGCTCGTACACGGTGTCGGTGCCGACCTCCCACCGGCGATGCCGATCTGGCTCGCCCGCGGATACGCCGTCCTCGTCGCCGATCACCAAGGCCCGCGGATGTCGTACTCCGAAGGCACGATGGCCGGGCATGCCGTCCTGGACTCGCTGCGCGGGATGACGATCGTCGCCCCGGAGCTCGCCGACAGCCCAGTGGTGGCCTACGGCTACAGCGGCGGCGCGATCGCCACCACGTGGACGGCGCAACTACAGCCGAAGTACGCGCCGGACGTGAGGTTGGTGGGCGCCGTCGCCGGTGGAACGCCCACCGACTTCTCGATGCTGCTGGACACCATGAACGGCACCGTCGCGGCCGGCCTGCTGGGTGCGGCGAGCATGGGTCTCGCGCGTGAGCACCCAGAGATGGTGGAGTTGTTCGGCCCGAAGGCGCTGCTGTTGGCGTCCTGGGTGAAGGACATGTCCGTCCTCCCCCTGGCCTTGGGTGGGTTGGCACGCATGCGAATCGAGGACTTGGCGTCCGAGCCCCACCCGTTCGACTCCGACATCGCGCGGCGGGTGATCGCCGCGAACCGTCCTGGCGCCGACGCGCCGTCGGCGCCGGTCGCGTTCTTCCACGGTTCCGCGAGCAAGTGGATCGGCGATCGCTTCATCCCCGAGGCCGGCGTGACTGCCCTGATCGAGCAGTGGCGCAGCAAGGGTTCAAATGTGCACTACGAGCCCGTGGCAGGCGACCACTTCATCGGTGCCATGACCGGTCTGCCGTTCTTGTTACGTTGGACCGCAGAGCAATTCGCGATCAACGGTTCGGATTAACTCGCCGCCCCTTGGGAAATATGGTGCCACCAGTCGGACCAGAACCGACACTGTGCGGATTTCAAGTCCCTGGAAATGGATCAACATGAATGTCAACGGACCTGATATTTGTTTAATTGCAGCGGTTTTCGTGCATCGGCGTCCCAACGAGTCCATGCTCGATCGCACTGACTTGTGACACTCTCGTGACACCGAACTGCCGCCAATTCTCTGACACCGGACAGTCCTGATCGGTGTCGGAGTGGGCCCACCAGCATGGGCGCGTGCGGGACAGCCGTTTCTGCTGCGTACAGAGTGTCACTGCGTGCCGGAGATCGACCTCACCCTGACGTTCCTTCGCGCCACACCGTACGACGCGGAACGCACTGCGTCACCACGGTCGAATACGGCCTCTCACACCCGGGACGACATTGATTGAACCCGATCCTGAACATGTATGTGCGCGTTCGGAGGTGGCGGTCGGCACCTCCGATGCTCCCGGTTCGCCCACGAGGTTGTGAGGCCACGACCCGTCTCTGTGCGGCTTGCAACCACGAAAACGCGCGCTCCCGGCGGTGACACTTCAGCGATGTTCGCCCGGGTATGACGCTCAATCCCCCGGGACGCTCTCGATCGTGTCGAGGAACTTGCGAGTACCGAGGTTGCCAACGAGAGCGGCCTCGACGTCGAGGGCGACACCACTGGTTTTGTCGGCAAGCGTGATGTGCAGGACGGTTCCGCGCTGTCGATGGGTGATCTCGAGGTGAGTACGCGCGATTTTCACCAATAGCTCTTGGTGACGCCACGATCCGAACAACCCC
Organism: Rhodococcus sp. IEGM 1372; assembly: GCF_030056835.1. Lineage (NCBI taxonomy): Bacteria > Bacillati > Actinomycetota > Actinomycetes > Mycobacteriales > Nocardiaceae > Rhodococcus > Rhodococcus sp. IEGM 1372. The sequence continues at coordinate 28,423 of NZ_JASHKS010000026.1, forward strand.
GATCGCCGCCGACCAAGCGCATACAGAGTCGTCTCCGATACAGCGAGCACCACCGACGGCGGCATCTTCTGCCTGCGGGCAGCACTTCCCCGGCCTACCATCAGACCGCCGATCTCCCACGCCGTGGTCGAAGATCCGCCACCGCCGATCGCTGCACCCAGGCCCATGCCCACAGCGCCAGCGAACGTCGACCCGCGAGGGACCGTCAAAGCGACATCGAGGACTCGATCGTCTCCGACGGCGGCCTGCGCACCTGCACGGGCTTTTGTTTCACGTGACATAGCTCGTTCCTCCGAAAATCGCGTCGAGCAGCGTCGGTCTGAGGTTGGATTCTGTCGCAACAATTCAATACGAGCGAAAAATGAATTCTTTTTAGTCTTGCGAACGCTACCAAATCGACCTAAACCGGCAGGCAGTTCGAACCGCGGCGAAGTTCTGGCGTCAGAGACTCTTGCACCGCCGAAAGGAAGGGAATCACGCAAGTAAACCGCATCGAGTGCGGAATTGAATACCCAATAGACAGCACCGGAATAGGTCGCACGAATGTCATCCAAGACGCTGAAATGTACTGGCGTCTGTGGAAAAGTTTTCCAGAGCAGAGATGAAGGGGAGAACCCGTGACCACAACTCGGACCGAACCATATTTACTCGCAGAAACACATCGCCATCGAATACCAGCCGAGCACCGTGTGCTCGGCCTCGACCGGCGAACACTCCCACCCGCCCTGTTCGTCCTCGCGGTGTTCCTCGTCCTGACCGTCATCGTGCCCCGAGTGAATGCCTCCATCGGTTGGGACGACCCGGTGCGCGCCGGTGAACAGCTGGCCCTCACCGACACCCTCGTCTTCACCCCGGCCACTGGATGGAACGTCGAATCCGGCTTCCGCGTCGTCGACGAGCAAGTTCGTTTCGGCGCTGCGACCATCGCCGGTGACGGCGTCACCGTCGAGATTTACCCTGATTCGTTCGACGGCAACGCCGATCAGTTGCTGGATTAAGTCGAGAAAGTCACCTCCCGCACTGCCGACCCATCGTTCCGGGTCGACGGAAGCCGCAGCACCCTCACCACGACGGCGGGCCAGACCGGCATCGTTCAGCCCTACAGCAGCCTGAGCAACGATGGACTGGTCGCTGCCTTCGTTCTCGACGGCACCGGCATCGAGATCACGGCGTACGGTCCGCCCACCCAAATGACCGCAGCGGCGCAGACCATCCGAGACATGATCGCCAGCATCCAGACCATCGATGGGAACAACGCATGAGCACCACCGACACATCGGCAGTGTCCTCCAACGCGCTGCGCCGTCAAAAGGAAGCGATCGAGATCTCCGGCTGGGGAGAGCGCTTTCATTTCGTTCAACCCCACAACCTCTCCTTCTGGGTGTACCTGGCACTCACAGCAATCGGAGCGTTTCAGGCCTGGGCCTACTACGCGCCAGGGGCCGGTTTCTACGCCGGAGGTCTCGCAATAGCGGCAGTGCTGTGCGGCTTGGGTGGTCTCGCCTGGTTCGCCTGGTTCCGGCACATCGACCGGTGGGAGCGTCAACCCGGCCTGCTCATCGCGGCCGCACTCTGGTGGGGTGCCATCCCGGCGACGTTCGCATTCGCGATGACCGTCAACACCGCGATGCTCGGCATCTACTCCAAACTCTTCGGTCAGGAATGGAGCGCCAGCTGGGCCGCCGGTGCCACAGCGCCGTTCACCGAAGAAGCCGCCAAACTGTGCGGATTCATCCTGCTGATGAGCCTGGCCCCACGCCTGATCCGCACCGCCAACGACGGCCTCATAGTCGGAGCATTCATCGGACTCGGGTTTGCGGTCTTCGAGGATTTCCTCTACGCCGCCAACTCCGCAGCCGCGACCTTCGGAACCGACCCGGTCGGCAACGCGTCGCAGACGGCCATCGGGCGTATCGCCGCCAGTTTCGTCTCCCACCCACTGTTCAGTGCATTGGTCTGTGCCGGTGCCCTCTACCTCATCGGAACCGCCGCGCAGCCCCGCAGAATCGGGCGCGGGCTGGCCTTCGTCGTGGCAGGAATGCTCCTGCACTTCACGTGGGACGACGCGACCGGGCTCGGATTCGGCAACCCGTTCGTCATGATCGCAGTCATGTTCGCCTCCATCGTCATCGGCTTCACGATCCTGACGATCGCCTTCCGGAAAGCCGCGCCGCGCGAACACCAATTCGTCCGCGACATCCTCGCACCCGAAGTAGAAGCAGGAACCCTCACCGACGCAGAGATCGACGGAGTGCTGGACCGTAGGGCGCGCAAAGAGTTCCAGAAGTCCGCGCCCAACAGACAAGCACGACGGGCACGTAAACACCTGCGCCGAGCGATCCTCGATCTCGCACACGATATCGCCGACGCAAAGGGCAACGACACCGAGGCCGTTCAACACTCCCGGGCAGAGGTCGAGCGCCTGCGCGCAAGAGACGGCATCAGCCGTCAAGTCTGAAGCGCGCCAGGCAACGTCACTCTCACGCTCGCCATCGAACAATTTGGCGACGAACGCTTCCCTGGCGCACACCGTGAGAAAGTCCGCGCCGAAGTCTCCAGTTAGAGATCCGGGTCCACTTGGACTCTGGTGCCCCCAGTCGGACTCGAACCGACACTGTGCGGATTTCAAGTCCCTGAAAGTCGATCCACGCCGACTCCGACGGACTCGATAATTGTTTATTTGAAACACTTTTCATGCGACACCGTCCAGTCCAGTCCATGCCCGAACGTACCGACTTGTGACACCCTCGTGACACCGAACTGCCGCCGATTCTCCGACACCGGACAGTCCTGATCGGTGTCGGACAGCCACGGTATCGAGTGGACGGAGAGCGTCCTGGCGCACCAAACGCTCTGTGCGGACTCGTGACAACGAGACTCATGCGTCGCGAACCCATAACACCCTCGAGTCAGTAGGCCGTGCAACTGCGGGCTTTACCTGGAGTACTTGACCAGCTTGCGCATAGCCAACTGACAGCACCGCTACGTGCGACGAACTCGACGTTGTTCTCGGGCTACCCACCGGATGGTCACACTGCCACGACATGACATCTGTCATGACCCGCCGATGATGTCGTCAGAAGATCCGATGTTTGTGTGCACTGTTGTGCCCCGGTCGCCGAGACGACAGTAGGGGATGCACAGAGCGAACCGAAGCATCGACGAGGAGGGCACCATGAACACGCCGGAATCGACATCGGACGACAACAACGAGACGCAGACAATTCCCGGTGGCAAGGCCACCGAAAAGGTCAATGCCACACAGCTAATGCTCGACAGCCTCGGCGGAACCAGTGGAATGATCTACACGGCCATTCCGGTCGTGGCATTCGTCACCACCAATGCCCTGGTGGCCCTTCCGATCGCCGTCGGCATCGCGATCGCCATCGCACTGGTGATCACTGTATTTCGCGTCAAACGAGGCGAGCCGATCGCGCAGGCCAGTGGCGGACTACTGGGTGTCGTCGTCGCAGGCGGTATCGCCGCCTGGACGGGGTCGGCAGGGGGCTACTTCCTCATCGGCATCTGGCTGAGCATGGCCGGGGCTGCACTGATGCTGGCCTCGATACTCGCGCGACGACCGTTGACCGGACTGCTATGGAATGCGCTGCACGGCAACGAGTACGACTGGCGATCCAATCGCTCGGTCATCCGCGCCCACTACATCGCGACGTCGACATTCGCCGTGTTGTTCGGTGCCCGCTACGTCGTTCAGGACTGGTTGTACGACACCGACGCCACCGGTTGGCTCGCGTTTGCCCGGATCGCAATGGGCACCCCGTTGCTCGCAGTGGCAGTGCTCGTCACCGTCTGGGCGTTCCGTCGCTCGACAGCGCAATTGGTTCACTCGAACCCCGCGTAAAGACGAATTGGCCCTTGACTATGCCGTTAGGTCACAGTCGACACTGATTCCGACCGAAAAGAACCGGAGGAGAGCGACATGGGCTGGAGCACTCGGCAGATAGCCGATCTCGCCGGCACCACCCTGAAGTCGGTGCGGCACTACCACGATGTCGGACTACTCGACGAGCCCGAGCGTGCTTCGAACGGCTACAAGCAGTACGGCGTCACACATCTCGTACGGCTGATGCAGATCAAACGCCTCACAGAACTGGGATTCTCGTTGGCCGACATCGCCGCACAGGGTGACGGGCGCGACCATCCCGAACAGGCACTGCGCACCCTGGATGCCGAACTCGGCGCAACGATCGAACGCCTGCAGCGAGCACGGTTGGAAATCGCGATGCTTCTCCACGAATCCCTTCCGACCGATCTGCCACCCGAACTCGGCTCCGCAGCAGCACACCTGACAACAGCAGACCGACAATTCATCACCTTCGCCAGCACGGTACTGAACCCGACGGCCCTCGACGCCTACTGCGACCTACTGCGGTCCACTCCGCAGCTGCCCGCAGACCCGGAATTCGACGACCTCCCGGCCGACGCCGACAGCGCCACCACCAGGGATCTGGCGGAACGAATGGCCCCGCATGTTCGTCAACTGGCGGCTCGTTTCCCGGCCTTGTTCGCCGACACCGACGGCGACAGACAACGGCTGACTCGCGCACTCGCTATCGCCGTGGAAGACCTGTACAACCCCGCCCAACGCGAAGTACTCCGACAGGTGGCGGCACTCAACGCCACCGATCCCGAATAGAACATCGTCACAACGCAATTCGACAGGAGTCGACCAACCATGCCCCTATTCGCCAACAGGAGAGCGAAACTCTTCGCTGCAGCATCAGCGTCGATACTGCTGCTCGGCGGCTGCAGCCAATCGCCGCCGGAACCGAACGCAGACCCCGAACCGTCAGCCGATCTGCAGCAGTTCTACGACCAGAGCGTGGCATTCGAACCATGTGCAGGCTACGGCACCACCACAACCGACGAGCAACTGTTCGCCAGCGACCCCAGGTTCGAATGCGCCCGCGTGGACGTACCACTCGACTACGACAACCCGGACGAGCGCACAGCACAGATCGCGCTGCTGAAAGCCCCCGCCCGAGGAGAAAAAGTGGGCTCGCTCCTGCTCAACTCCGGCGGACCGGGCGGGCCTGGAATGAGCATGGCGGCGTCAGGTGCGACGTCGACGTGGGCACAGAGCCCGCTGACCGAAAAATTCGACCTGATCGGATTCGATCCCCGCGGCGTCGGTGCATCCACCCCGGCCATCGACTGCTTCACCGATGAGGAGTACGAGGCAGGACAGGCCTACACCACAGTCCTCACCGGCTCGAGAACCCTCACCGAGGACGGTGCACGGCAGCTGGTGAGCCAGTGCTCCGAAGGATCAGGGGGCGACGACGTGCTCGAACACGTCGGTACCCGCGACGCTGCCCGCGACATGGACATTCTCCGGGCCGTGCTCGGCGACGACACCCTGAGCTACCTCGGCCAGAGCTACGGGACACGCCTCGGTGCGGTCTACGCCGAGATGTTCCCCGAGAACGTGCGCGCGATGGTCCTCGACGGCGGAATAGATCCGGCGCAGGGCACAGCAGAACGCAGGATCTACCAATACACCAACTTCCAGAAAGCGTTCGACGACATGGCAGCGGCATGCGCGAGCACCCCGGACTGCCCGTTGGGCACCGATCCGAGCCAGGCCGTCGACAATTTCCAACAGATCGTCAGACCGCTGATCGACAATCCGATCGTCACCCCCGATGGCCGCATCATGGACTTCGACGCCGCATACAGTGCCGTGATCGCTGGGCTCTACGACTCCACGGCATGGCCTGTCATCACCAAGGGAATCGCCGAACTGCAAGCAGGACAGGCCGATACGCTTCTGAAGGTCAACGACATCTTCGGCGGACGGGACACCGACGGCACCTTCCCGAACTTCCCCGAGGCGCTGTACGCGATCAACTGCATGGACGAACAGCGCAACACCGCAGAACAAGAGGTGGACCTCAAACGGCAGATCCAGGAGATAGCACCGTTCACCGACGCAGGCCTCGGACCGGAGGGCGCACGCGACCCCTGCGAATTCTGGCCTGCAGAGCCGACTCTCGACATCCCGTACGCCACCGACGTCGACGGACTTCCCGACACTCTTACCATCTCCGTGACCGGCGACCCGTCCACCCCGTACGAGGGCGGCGTCAACTTGGCGAATACCTTGGGCGGCTCGCTGCTCACCGTCGACGGCGAACAACACACCGTGGCGTTCGGTGCAACGAGCCCCTGCGTCAACGACATCGTCGCCAGCTACCTCGTCGACCTCCAATCCCCACCGACCGACGCCCGCTGCGCTCTGTAGCGGCCGAACGAAAGGACGAATCATGACTGCACCCCACTGATCTCGGTCGAGGACTTCTTCGGCCCACCCGTTCGCTCCGGTGCCACGATTTCACCGGACGGCAACAGGATGGCCTTTCTCGCGCCGTGGAAGAACCGTCTGAACGTGTGGATCGAGGACCTCTCGCCCGGCAGCGAGCCACGCTGCGTCACCGCGGACGAGACTCGCAGTGTGCACGCTTTCCAGTGGACGGACGACCCCCGCTGGCTGCTGTATCTGCAGGACACCGGCGGTGACGAGAACCACCACGTGTTTCGCGTCGACCTGGAGGATCCCGATGCCCCGGCAGTCGATCTGACGCCGTTCCCCGGTTCCCGCGCGGTGGCCACCGAACCCGTGCGAGGTAAGGCAGGGGCGTACACCGTCCTGATCAATGCGCGAAACCTCGCCGAGTTCGACCTGTACGAAATCGAGATTGCCACAGGTGAACTGACGATGATCGGGCAGAGCCCCGGCGTCGGACGGTATCCGATGCTCGGTTCGGACGGCCAGGTGTTCGCCTCCGCGATGACCGCGGAGGGCACCATCGAGATCACGCGGCTGGACGAGTCCGGCGCAGAAACCACGGTGACGTCGTTCGACGGCACCGACTACCCGATGGGCATCAGTCCGATGCAGATCACCGCGGACGGTACCGGTATGTGGCTCGGTTCCAGCCGAGGTCGCGACTTGGCCTATCTGATCCGCCTCGACCTCGAGACCGGCGAGGAGACCGTCGTCGACAGTCACCCGACACTCGAACTCGACGGTGCGCGACGAGCAGTCGAGCAGACCTCGCCACCGCTGATCTGCGACAGTGCAACCGGAGAGCTCATCGGTGTTCGGTACCTGGGAGAACGCCAGGTGATCCATGCACTGGAACCGGGTTTTGCGGAGATCCTGAAGAACCTCGAGCAACTGTCCGACGGTGACATCGGAGCACTGTCCTCCGATGACACCGGTCAGAAGTGGATCGTCAGCTTCGTCCACGACCGCGATCCGTCCGTCACCTACTACTACGATCACACCACCGGATCGAGTCGCCGACTCTTCCGCCCCTACCCACACCTGGAACCCGAGGACATGGCCCCGATGGTGCCGGTGAACATCCAGGCGCGCGACGGTCTGACTCTGCCGTCGTATCTGACGCTTCCGGTCGGCGTGGAACCCGAGAATCTGCCGATGGTTCTGGTGGTGCACGGCGGCCCATGGTATCGAGATTCGTGGAACTTCGATCACATCGCGCAAATGCTGGCGAACCGCGGATATGCAGTGCTGCAGGTCAACTTTCGTGGATCGGTCGGATACGGCACAGCGCATACGAACGCCGCGGTCGGCGAATTTGCGGGCGCGATGCACGACGATCTGATCGATGCAGTGAAATGGGCGGTCGAGGCGGGGTACGCCGATCGCGAGCGAGTGGCCATCATGGGTGGTTCCTACGGCGGCTATGCCGCGCTGGTGGGCGCATCGTTCACACCCGACACGTTCGCCGCAGCAATCGACTGCGTCGGCATCTCGGACCTGTCCAACTTCATGCGGACCCAACCTGCCTTCATCGGTCCGGGAATCATCAACAGCTGGCACCGATTCGTCGGCGACCCCGCCGATCCCGATCAGCTGGCCGACATGCTCGCACGATCACCCATATCCAAGCTCGACGCGATACGCGCGCCGCTCCTGATTGCGCAGGGCGCCAACGACCCTCGGGTCGTCAAGGCAGAATCGGACAATGTCGTCGAGCGGCTGAGGTCACGTGGCGTCGACGTCGACTACCTCGTCTTCGGTGACGAGGGTCACGGATTCGTCAACCCGGAGAACAGTATCCGCTACTACCGCGAGGTGGAGAAATTTCTCGCCCAGCACCTCGGCGGCCGTAGTCTGCCATGATCGGAAGCACAGTGGAGGTGGATCGGAAGCTCGTCGTCGAAGTCAGTCCGAGTCGCCCTTCGGCATGGGTGCAGCGGTGTGAAAAAGCATCGAAATGGCGTGCTGCAGAACGTCTGTTTCCGAGCGAATTCGAGTAGCGTCGGTCGGGAGGGCTCGTGCTACGGAGAGCCCGTCCAGTACCACGTTGAGATAGGCAGCGCGCTGGGTGTTGTCGCCCGGCGGCAGGGCACCTTCTGTTTCGAGAACGTCCAGCCAGTGTTCGATGTGCCGGAGTCCGGCCGCGCTGAGAGCGTTGTATGTGTCGATGGCATCAGCGTTGAGGTCCGAGCTGAGGTAGGTGCCGAACGTCCGCCGCCATGTATCTCGGGCTTGCTCACCGGTGCCGGTGGCCGACAACACCTGCTGCATACACGCCAACAGTCGCCCCTCGGCAGGCACAGTGGTGTCTTCGATGACATTCTTGTTCGCCACCAGCCCGGTGATTCCCGCGGCGACTTCGTCCATCAACGCTCGCTGCGTGGGGAAGAAGTGACGCAGTGATCCGGTACTGACCCCGGCTCGCGCGGCGACCGCCCGGACGCTGAGCCGGGTGCCCGGATCCTTGGACACCATCGTCGCGGCTGCGATCAGAATCCGGTCCCTGGTGCTGGGTTCGCTTTCGCGAGTCTCCACATTGTCCGACACCCCCCAACTCTAATACAGCGTGATACCTTCAGATCTACTATCACGCTGTACTAGTAGAGATCGAGGATCGAGCAGATGGGAATCAAACAGTGGCGCTACCGCCGCATTCGCGCCGGATCGGGTGAACCGCTTCGCCGCTACCGCTGGTGGCAGATGTTCGGCAGATCGCTGCGGTCGATCACGCTGTCCGCACCCGACGGCACGACGTCGGTCTATGCAGTCGATGTACGACACATGGGCGACGCGAAGGACGGTGAGGTGCGCGCTCGCCTCTACGTCGACGGCGCACAGCAGTCGTACGCCAAGATGCCGACCCGCTTCCCCGTCCCCGGTGGGCACATCGAGGTCGCGGCTAACGGATTCGGGCTCGAGCGCTGCCATTACGTGCGTGAGGACGGCACCGAACAACAGCTCTCTCCCGATCCCGCATCCGCAGAGGGACGCCGCGCTCGGCTGCACCACCGGCACCCCGGTCCGAGTCGCGTCATCGGTCTCATCTCGATCCTGCTCGTCATCGGCGGCCTCTGCGTGGAGGTGCCGCAGATCATCGCATCCCTCTCGCTCATTCCCCCCATCGCCGACTCGATCGGAACATTCACCTCACCCATCCGACTGCCGCTCCACGTCAACCTGCTCATCGGATTCGCCGCTGTCATCGGCAGCACCGAACGAGCTCTACGAATGCGATCGAGCTGGATCGACGAACTCGCCAGCTGAACCCCACGAAGGGAAAACCACCATGCCTCAGACGATTCCGACCGCTATCCGACGGAAGGACGAGCAACGACGATGGCCGAAGCCGGTGATGGCGGCGGCGGCCGCTGCCTCAGTGCTCCTGCTCGCCGGATGCTCCGGTGCAGCACCGAGTGATGACGACAGCGCGAACGGGGTTGGCCTCGAACGGTTCATGGAGCAGGAGCTCGCGTTCGGGGCGTGCGATGCCAGCGTCGTGGACTCCCAGCCGCCCGTTCCCCAAGTCGTCGAGGCGGCAAAGAAGGCGGAGTGCGCGATGCTCACTGTCCCGATGGAATACGAGGATCTCGACGGCGAGACCATCGAGATCGCCGTGTCGCGCATTTCCGCCACCGGCGACAACCCGATCGGCTCTGTCGTGCTGAACCCTGGCGGTCCCGGAGCCGCGGGGACGACGCTCGCCCCGCTGGTGAATGCCCTGTGGACGGGAGGCCCCATCCCCGAACGCTTCGACATCGTCGGCTTCGATCCGCGGGGAGTCGGTCTGAGCAATCCGGCAATCGACTGCTACTCCGATGAGGAGCGCGACGCCGACGCACCCCTGTCGGCTCTCGGCAAGTGGACCGGAGAATCCGCGCGCGCCATCGTCGACAAATGCGCCGACGGCTCCGGAAGCGAAGAGGTGCTCGCCCACCTCGGAACACGGGATGTCGCTCGCGACATGGATGTACTCCGCTCCGCACTCGGCGATGACAAGCTGACCTATGCGGGAGTCAGCTACGGCACTCGACTCGGTTCGGTGTACGCCGAGATGTTCCCCGAGAACGTTCGTGCGCTCGTTCTCGACGGCGCAGTGGATCCACTCATGGACACCGCGGATCGCAGGATCCAGCTCAGTGAAGGCCTTCAGGCTTCGTTCCAGCGTTTCGCCGACTTCTGCATGACGCAGGCGACGTGCCCGCTCGGAACCGACCCGGCACAGGCGACCGCTACAGCGCAGGAGCTCCTCCAACCTCTCGAAGAAGAGCCGCTAATGGCCGCTGACGGACGAGAGGTCGGCTTCCTCGCCGCCAGCGAAGGAATTGTCTCCGGCCTCTACTCCGAAGCCAGCTGGCCCGCGATCATCGCGGGGCTGACGGAACTCAAAGCCGGACGACCCGACGCTCTTCTCGCAATTCGCGACGGGTACTACGGCCGGTCCGACACTGGGGAGTACACCAATTCGTTCGAGGCGCTCTTCGCCATCAACTGCCTCGACGAGCAACGGTTCACCGAAGAAGAGATGACCCAGCTCGGCCGCGATCTCAACGAGGCCGTGCCGTTCCTCGACCCCGGATCCACTCCCCCTACGCAGGACGGGTGCGAGTTCTGGCCGGCCGAACCCACACTCGGATACCCCTACGCCACCGACATCGACGGCCTTCCCGAGGTGCTCGTGGTCTCGGCCACCGGGGACCCCGTGACGCCTCACGAAGGAGGCATCAGCCTGGCCGACACCCTCGGCGCGCGGTTGCTCACGGTCGAGGCCAACCAGCACGGAACGATCATCTCCGCCAACGACTGCGTCGACGGAGCGATCGCCGACTACCTGATCGACCTCGAACTACCGGAAGAAGGTACACGCTGCACCATCTGACCCTGCTGAGCCATCGAGCGGGCCCCGATCCGCTCGATGACTCAGCCGTCCCGGCGCTCAATCACGAGCTGCCGCAATCGCATCGGTGTGCAGCGCATCGGCGTGGAAGGCCGCGCGCCTCGGCTACGCATCGTGGATCATCCTCGCTGGGTTCATGCTTACCGTGGCGGGAATGGTCGCATCGGTCGGGTGCTCGCGAAAACCGCTGCCTCCGTTGTCCACTCAAATCCGTGCTAGACCGCCGAGATCCACGCTACAACCCGAAAAGCACTGTCCCGGTCCAGAAACTGGATCCATATGGACTCTGGTGCCCCCAGTCGGACTCGAACCGACACTGTGCGGATTTTAAGTCCCTGGAAGTGGATCCACCTGAACATCTCTGGACTCGATTTCTGTTTCTTTGCAATATTTTTCGTCGTTACGGTCCGGCTCGGTCCATGTCCGAACGTACCGACTTGTGACACTCTCGTGACACCGAATTGCAGTCGGATGCGGTTCTCGCACTTGTCCGAGCGTCCATGAATGTGGACGGGCCGAGGTGGATAATCCGATCTGAAGACGAGCGATGATCCAGCGGATCCGTACGAGCAAAGTGCAGCAAAGTGAACCGTCCCGGGTTTCTTGCCGCTCCTACGCTTGCAACATCTCCGGGAGGAGTGTCGATTCTTGACTGTAGTAGACCTCCTCGAATTCGTCTGGCGTGAGGTACTCGAGGGTGCTGTGAAGTCGACGTTGGTTGAACCAGTCGACCCATCCCATCGTGGCGAACTCGACATCGTCGATGGTCTTGAGCGGGCCGTTCAGGAATGGGCTCCGCTTCGATACCGCCTCGGTCTTGAACAACCCAATTGTGCTCTCCGCCAACGCATTGTCGTAGGCATCCCCGACACTTCCGATCGAAGCCGCGATCCCCTCGAGCACAAGCGTTTCCGCGAACGCGATCGAGGTGTACTGGGCAAGTTCAACCGGTCGTTGCAACACCGGGCTGGCTGCCGGCGTCGCTGTGATGGATGAGCCCTGAGTCGACGCGGTGTCCCCCGTGATCTCGTCGCCACAGTGCCATCTTCAGCGCCGTGGTGACCATCGCTGTGTCTTTGACCGTCGAGGCGTGCCAACCGACGATGGCTCGGGAGAAGCAGTCGATGACGAACGCGACGTAGACGAATCCCGCCCACGTTCTGGTGTACGTGAAGTCGGTGACCCACTTCAGATTCGGGGCCTCGGATGTGAAGTCACGGTCGAGCAGGTCAGGGGCCCGTGTGGAGTTCTTGCCGCCCTGGATCGTGGTGCGGTGCCGTTTGCCTCGGACGACGCCGGACATACCCTCGTCGCCCATCAGGCGGTCGATTGTGCAGGCAGCGGCGTTGTGGCCCTTCCTACGCAGGTGGCGGTACATCGTGCGGCGACCGTAGAGCTCTTCCGGTTCTCCGACCGTGTCGCGGAGCGCGGCGGTGAGGTAGGCGTCGGAGATCGTGCGGGCCGACGGTGGTGCGCTCTTCCAGTTGCGGTACGTGCGTGGGGCGACCTGTACGCCGTGCTCGGTGAGCACGTGGCAGATCGACTCGACCCGGTATTTCTGTGCACGCATCTGATCGATGAATTGGACTATCTGCGGCGGCGAGGGTCGAGCTCCCTCGCGAAGAAAATCGATGCCGACTTCAAAATCTCGTTGGCTTCCTTGAGATCTCGGTTCTCACGTTCGAGTTCCTTGATGCGCTGTTGCTCCTCGGTCGTGGCTCCAGGAGATTGGTTGGCATCGATCTGAGCCTGGCGTGTCCAGAGCCGCAGTGACTCCGCGCCGACGCCCAGTTTCGGTCCGATCGCCTTGCAGGCGCCGTAGACGGAGTTGTACTCGTGGAGGTGGTCGAGGACCATCTTCACCGCACGCTCACGTTGCTCGGCCGGGTAACGCTTCGACATGTGCTTCATCCTTCACAAAGAACGAAGCGGCATCAAACCCGGGACGGTTCAAAGTGGCCGTACGTGCGTAACGGAACCGCGCCGATGGAGACGCCGCCGTGGCTCACCTGACTTTGCAGTCCTCACGCAATAGACACGGCCAGCACTGCCGAGCTTCGGCTTGGATTTGATCCAAGCCAGCCACCCGAGCGATTGGCTCACTCAGTCAAGAGGAACTGGACCGAGTTCGCCAGGAGATGCATCGAGGGACTCGATTCTCATCGGCTCGTATTCGAATGACCGTCTGAGCGTGCGGTGCTCGATGCCGTCTGCACCGGACACGACGCTCTGGATCACCGGATGCGATGGTGACACTTGAACGGCAGAACGCGCCCACGGACGCTTTCGGCTGCCGGTCACCTCGAGTGGCACAGAAAGTAGAGTTCGACGTATGGGCATCCACCCCGCACGCGTAACGTCCACCTTCTACGGGACATCGACCATCCGTATCTCAGACGGCGATACAGCGTTCATGACCGACGGGTTCTTCTCCCGACCGTCCTTGCTCCGGGTCAAATTCGGACGCATTTCACCCGACCTCGGGCGAATCTCCGACGCCCTTGCCCACGGGAGCGTAGAACGTGTTGCCGCGATACTGGTGGCTCATTCCCATCACGACCACGCCATGGACGCGCCCGAAGTAGCACGTCGCACGAACGCAACCCTTTACGGCTCCGAGTCCACCCTTAACGTCGGTCGCGGATGGAACTTGAACGAGGATGCGATGGCCCTCATCGCAGACGGTAGCACCCTACAATTGGGTAAGTTCACCGTCACGGTCTTCGAAGGTGAGCACAGTCCAGGCGACTTCTCTCCCGGTATTATCACCACCCCACTCACGCCGCCGTGTCGCGCCAAGCAATACCGCAACGGCGGTTGTTTCTCGTTCCACATCGCCCACCCCCAAGGCTCAGTACTGATCCATCCCAGCGCCAACTACGTCCCGCACAAATTCGACGATCTCGACGTCGACACGCTATATCTGGGAGTTGGTACGCTCGGGAAGCAGTCGGAACAGTTTCAAGATCGCTACTGGCATCACGTGGTAGAGGCGACAAGTCCCAGCCTGATCATCCCGGTGCACTGGGACAACTTCGGGCGATCACTTCGCCGCCCGTTACGACCCCTACCTCGGGTCTTGGACAACTTCTCCGCAACGAAAGAGTTTCTGGCTCGCAAATCTGCCGACGCGGGAATCGACGTCCACTTTCAAAGGCCTTTCGAGACACTACATCCCATGTCGTAGCGGAACTCATGAGCGCTTGGAAGCCTCGAAATCATGCCGGCAATACACCACGATCCATCGATCACTGGGCGCATTGACCCGGCAGCGAAGAACCCCCGAGACATGACCACGTGAGCCAATCAGGTGCTGGTAACGATTTACGCCGAGGTCTGCCGTAGCTCGTGCTCTCTGTTTTCGAGTGCATCGATGGCGGCCGCCGTCAAACTCTTCACGATGTGCTGACGCATGAGATCTGCAGCCCCCTGCGAGTCCTGTGCGACGACGAGTTCGAGTATTCGGAAGTGTTCCTGGTGGTCGACGGTGCGCGGTTCCGCACCGGGTGGTGGCTCGAGCCCGATGCGTCGATAGCGGTCGGATTTGTCCCACAGGTCATCGAGCAGACGGATCAGGACGTCGTTGTGCGACGCCAGGTACAGCGTGCGGTGGAAATCTCGGTGCGCGCGCAACGCGTCCTCGCCCCACTTCTGTGTGACCGGCAGCAGCCTTCCCGCGGCCGCACGCATGTCGGCGATGTCTTTGTCTGTTCGCCGATCGGCAGCCAACTGGACAGCTGTTGGATCCAGCGACAGCCGAACCTCGAACAGCTGACGCGCTTCTGCTGCGCTCATGGGAGCGATGCGCACGTTCTTGTGATTGTCGAGCTCGATGAGCCCCTCGCTGCTGAGTCTTCTCACCGCTTCGCGGATCGGGGTGATGCTCATGTGCAGCCGGTCGGCGAGCTCGTATTGCGCCAGTTTCGATCCTGCGTCGAGAGTTCCCATCAGAATCATGGCGCGCAGCTCGGCGTACGCGACCTCCCCCTTGCTGGAGAAGACATTGGTTGGAGTGGTCACTGCTGGACCTGCCTCTCCGCTATGAGCGCAGCCCGTCCGGGCTCCTGTTGATCTGGGTTCTCGATTAGCGACCTTACACCCGCGATTCAGTCTTCTTATAAGATGCCCGATCGAATTCTCCACGATCTTATAAGAAGGGGTTGTGTTCGGCGTCACTCTCCGCTACCGTCCCTTACACCTTATAAGATATGAGAAAGGCGCAACATGAAGATCATCTCGGTACACGAGGGCATCGTCCCGATCAGCTCCTCGATTCGAAACGCGTGGATCGACTTCTCCAAGATGGACTGCTCGATCGTGGCCGTCGTCAGCGACGTGATGCGCGACGGCGAACCGGTAGTCGGCTACGGCTTCAACTCCAACGGGCGCTACAGCGCCGGCGAAATCCTCCGCCGCCGTGTCATCCCCCGCCTGCTCGACGCTGCGCCCGACGCTCTGCTCGACGCCGAAGGCGAGCTAGACCCCACCCGCGCGTGGGACTTCATGATGAGCAACGAAAAGCCCGGAGGACACGGAGAACGTTCCGTAGCAGTGGGTGTCGTGGATATGGCCCTGTTCGACCTCGCGTCCAAGATCGCCGAGAAGCCGCTCTACCGCTGGCTGTCCGACAAGCACGGTGACGGACAGCCCGACGACTCGGTGTTCGTCTACGCCGCCGGCGGTTACTACGCTCCCGGCAAGACCCTCGCCGACTTGCAGGACGAGATGCGCGGATTCCTCGACCAGGGCTACAACGTGGTGAAGATGAAAATCGGCGGTGCCGATCTCGCCGAGGACCTCGAGCGAATCGAAGCCGTACTCGAAGTCCTCGGCGGCGACGGACAGCGCCTCGCGGTCGACGTGAACGGAAAGTTCGACCTGGCCACCGCCCTCGAATACGGCGCAGCCATCGAACAGTACAACCTGTTCTGGTACGAGGAAGTAGGCGATCCCCTCGACTACCGACTCAATGCCGTTCTGTCCGAAAACTACTCCGGACGCATCGCAACCGGTGAGAACCTGTTCTCGCTTCAGGACGCACGCAACCTCGTCCGCTACGCCGGAATGCGACCCGACCGCGACATCATCCAGGTCGACCCCGCACTGAGCTACGGACTCACCGAATACCTGCGCATCCAGAAGATGCTCAAAGACCACGGCTGGTCGTCACGCCAGTGCATTCCGCATGGCGGACACCAGTTCTCGCTGCACATCGCAGCAGCGCTCAAACTCGGCGGCAACGAGTCCTACCCCGGCGAGTTCCAACCCACCGGCGGATTCGCCGACGGGGCAGTGGTCGAGAACAGCCGCGTCGGACTCACCGAAACCCCCGGCATCGGCTTCGAGGGCAAGGCCGCCTTCTACAAGGTCCTGCGCGAACTGCACTGACGGATACTAGCTCCACATCGCGGCAGAGCTACGCCGATGAACCCGATCTTCCGGGGTAGCTCTGCCAGCACCCTGAAGTCGTGGGCCCGCTCGAACTTCGATCCACCTTCTACGGAACTGTAGTGCTTACCGTGACGGGGAGTGCGCCTCAGGGATCGGTCGACAGGCCGCAGGGGAAAGCGAAGCGCCGAGTGCCGGCGAACCGGATCCACCACGAACCACAAACGATCTCGATACAGGCCAAGGAGGGCCCGCCCGTGGGAACAATCCTCATCACCACTGACTATCTCGCGCCCGGCGATCAGGTGGACGACTTGCTACGGGCCGCCGGTCATCGAACAGTACACAGCCCGGCAATTGGTCGGCGTCCCGAAGGTGAGATGGCTGATCTGCTGCTCTCGGCCGACGCTGCGCTGATCGCCGGCGAACCGGTCACTGCTCAGATGCTCGAACCAGCGACATCGCTCCGCGTCATCGCGCGCAGCGGTGTGGGATACGACTCGATCGACGTCGATGCAGCGACTGCCCGCGGGATTGTCGTGTGCAACACCCCCGGTGCCAACAAGAATGCCGTTGCAGAAATGACCATGACCCTGCTGCTGATGTGCGCCAAGCGCATCGGCGAAACCATGGTCGGCGTCAGAAACGGCACCTGGCCCCGACACGGCACCCGAGAACTACGAGGTGCCACCCTGGGCGTCATCGGACTGGGGCCCAGTGGTCGAGCAGTGGTCGAATTGGCGCGGGCGTTCGGGATGTCCGTTCTGGTGTCGACCGGTCACGCCGTCTCCGACCTCGACGTCGACTACGTAGGCAAGGACGTTCTCCTTGCTCGATCGGATTTCGTCACATTGCACGCCCGAGCTCAGTCCAGCGGCACGCCGATCATCGACCGCGCCGCACTAGCGGCAATGAAGTCATCGGCGTACCTGATCAACACTGCTCGCGGTTCGCTCGTCGACGAACCCGCACTCATCGACGCTCTCCAGCGCCACGAGATCGCAGGTGCCGGGCTCGACGTGTTCGCACGCGAACCCGTCGATCCCGACAACCCCCTCCTGAGCATGCCCAATGTCGTGTCGCTGTCCCATCTGGCGGGTCAGACCCGCGAAGCACGGGCCGAAGCAAGTCTTGCCGCTGCACGCGACATCGTCGCAGTGTTGGAGGGCCGGCACCCACGAGGCGCAGTCAACACCGACGAGAAGGCAAAGCTGTAAAACCACACCAACCGAGACCGCGGGGTTCATGAAATGCCCCGTGACGGAAAGCTTTATCACGCAGTTATCTTCACGGCCTTCGCCGTACTACTGCGGAACCTCTGCTCTCGGTGTCATTCGAAGTGTTTCGACCCGGCGACGCACCTCCCGTACCGGTGAAAACAATGCACACGAACACGGACGCCCCGGACGGCATTGCTCAGCGGCACCCGATTCCGAGCCCGATCGATTCTGCCCACCTGCCGATCCACCCACAACGCCGAACTTTCCCTCAGGGCCGAGTGGCGTTTCTCGGAACGTACGGTCTCGGATTCGGCGATTGATTCTCTGTTTGGAAGTCACTGATCCTGCAGCGCTGAACCGCGCAATCTCTTGCTCTCAATCGACCGGAGCGCGCTTCGGGTGCCGCTCACGAATGCTCGGTAAATGATCGCAACCCCACAGAAGGTGAGACATGTCCACTTACTATACAAAACGGGTCTGGGACGAACTTTGGGAGTCCCATCGGCAGATCAAGAAATTCATCTTGTTCTCCGTCGGCCGTGGCTCCTACAGTTCCGAACCGGTCGGGGCACGGTCGGGAGCAAGCTCTCCTGCTTCGATGTATCGACCGGATCGACCTGAGAGTGAGGAGCAAAAGCCGAAGAGCGGACCTCCCGGCGGCTACACCAACGCTCGGCTGGTCGGTCTGGCGCTGGGCCCGCTCCTGTTCGTGTTGACCCTTCTGTTCTTCCGGTCGGAAGGCCTCTCGACAGGAGGCGTCGCGGTCCTGGCCTCCACGTTGTGGATCGCAACGTGGTGGATCACCGAGGTTGTGCCGATCCCGGTTACCTCATTGCTCCCGGTGGTGCTGCTTCCCCTCACCGGAGCGGTCGATGGAGACCTCGTCGTCTCCGCATATGGCAACGACATCATCTTTCTGTTTCTCGGCGGCTTTTCTCTGGCGATCGCCATGGAGAAATGGAATCTCCACAAACGGATCGCACTGACCATCGTCGCAATGATCGGCACCAGCCCACGACGAATCATCCTCGGATTCATGGTTGCCACCTCCTTCCTCTCGATGTGGGTTTCCAACACCGCGGCAACGATGATGATGATTCCCGTAGGCCTCGCAGTGGCCTACCAAGCTGCACAGGCCCTCAAAGACGGTCAATATGCGGACGAAATACCCAAGTTCGAGAAATGCATCGTCTTCGCCATCGGTTATTCCGCAACCATCGGGGGACTCGGCACGCTTATCGGCACCCCGCCGCTGGCCATCCTCGCCGCCGTGTCCGGAGAACTGTTCGGGCAGACCATCAGTTTCGGTGCGTGGATGCTCTTCGGAGTCCCGATTGTCATCGCCCTCCTTGCCTTCGTCTGGTTCTACCTGACCTTCGTCACATACCGTTTCGGTTTTGCCGAACTGCCCGGCGGCAAGGATGTAATCCTGCAGGAAAAATCCCTGCTGGGGAAACTCTCCACCGAAGAAAAAATGGTTCTCGCAGTATTCGTCGGTACGGCGTTCATGTGGATCACTCGCGGATTCATTTGGGATGACCTGCTGCCCGGTATCAGCGATGGAATGATTGCAGTCACAGCGGCCATCGTGTTGTTCATGATGCCGACCCGCGGCAACAGCAGCGAAACCCGGATCCTGCAATGGGAGGACTCCAAGAAAATTCCGTGGGGAATTCTGCTCTTGTTCGGTGGAGGATTGGCCATTGCTGCCGGATTCATCGAAACCGGACTCTCGGAGTGGGTCGGAGAACAGCTACTGGTGCTCGATAGCCTCAACATCGTGCTGGTAGTGGTCGTCGCAGCGGCGCTTGTCCTCTTCTTGACGGAGATCACCTCCAACGCTGCAACGGCAACCATGATTCTCCCTGTGATGGCGGCCTTCGGTCTGGCTCTAGGTGTCCACCCCTACCTGCTGATGGTGCCGACCGCGATGGCGGCGAACTGCGCGTTCATGTTGCCCGTGGGCACACCGCCGAACGCAGTCATGTTCGGTACCGGGAAAATCGCCATCATGGACATGGTTCGTATCGGGTTCTGGATCAACCTCGCTGCGCTCTTCCTCATCGTGGCAGCAACGTTCTTCTTCTTGCCTCACGTATGGGGAGTCGACCTGTTCACCGCGCCACCCGAGTTCCAGTAAGAGTCATCGGAAGTGCGTTTGCCCGAAGACCCGGCAGTTGCACGACCCCGGTCGCGGTGACCGTGTGAACCGAGCGCCACGGAAATCAGTCTCGGGCGGCCGGCGACAGGTAGCTGGGCGAGGGCAAGCGATCGGGCAGTCTCGCAGAAGGAAGCGCCGAAAACGGAGGTTCCGGCGAGACTGCCCGCCTGGGCGAACCGATAAGCACCAGCAAAGCAATCGTCACAGGTCGAAAGCAACGGGGACGCTTTGTCACCGGAGCAACTATCTCTCGAATGCGATGTACACGACCATGATCGAGTTGCAGCCCGCTTCGACGTGCACCAGCGAACAACCTATCCGGTGAAATTGACCGCCGGCTCGGCAACGGCCCGCAGCGGGCCCAATCACTGGCTACAGATCGATCGAACGAAAGGTACAACAGTGCGTAACGACTTCGGGGCAATCGCACTCCCCCGGCCGACGGCTGACGTATGGGACTGGCAGCTGCAAGCCAGCTGCCGCGACCACAGCATCCGAACGTTCTTCCCACCGCGCGATCTCAGGGGACGTTCTCGCACACGAGCCGAAGAAGCAGCCAAACAAATCTGCAGGCCCTGCCCAGTACGCGGTGAATGCCTCCGCTACGCACTCGACAGCGGTGAACCGTATGGGGTGTGGGGAGGCCTGACACCGATCGAACGGTTCCGTCTGCGCAGCCCGGTACAGCCGGCCTCACCCGTAGAACGCGCAGAACAACCGACTACGCAAAGTTCTTTCGTCGGCCAAGGTACCTCTCCGGCTGCATCGCACTCGATCGGAACGCCGCGCAGGCCCTATCTGAAGCCAGCGCGTGACCGGAGCACCGTTCGGCCTGAATGAGTAAGCAACAGTCAGGATTCCGAGGCGGCATCAGGTTGTAGCCTGCCCCGAGAGGGGTTCGGTCAGAATGGCATCGCCCGGTGAGAGCATCGTGAAGGTAGGTATCCTCGCGATCGAGAGAAGCACGGAAGAGATCATCCAATCGAGGCACCCATATACGTGGCTTACCCTTTCAACGCGCGTGAAGTCGCTCGAAAGGTACGAAATGCGAGCCGCCACCGCAATGCCGAACACCGCGCCACAGACACCTACCGCACGGAAGACCGGTCCGGCTTTACCTGAAATCAAGGCGATCCCGATGTGAGAGACCTGCAGCCGAAGCAGTCGAGAAGTCGTGAAATGAGACCGCACTCCGTCGTATCGAAAGCGGGCACTTCCGGCGCGGCTCTTCGACGACGGAACTATCCGGCGGTCACCACGTTGCGAACAGAGCCGACCCCATCGATGCTCACTTCGACTGTCTGGCCCTCCGTCAGGTATTGGCGAGGTGTTCTGTTGTGGCCGTTGCCGGCTGGCGTTCCGGTGAGAATGACATCGCCGACCTCGAGAGTCATGAACGTCGAGATCAGTGAGATGAGTTTCGGCACCGAGAAAATCATCTGGTCGATACATCCGTCCTGAACCAGTACTCCGTCGATTGTCGTACGGATCCGCGCATCAACTGGAAGGCTTTCGTAAGGCACGATGGACGGTCCCAGCGGGGTTGTCGAATCCCACGCTTTACCCTGCAACCACTGTGTGCTCATGCTCTGAAAGTCGCGCACGGTCACATCGTTGGCGACCGTGCACCCCAGAACGTAATCGAGCGCATTCTTTTCGGGAATGCGCCGGCCGCGGCGACCGATCACAATTGCCAACTCGCCTTCGGCGTCGACCGCGACCGACTCCGAGGGCGTCTCGATCGGATCGAATGCCCCCACCAAACACGACACAAATTTCGTGAAGAAGACCGGATATGCGGGAGCTGCGGCACCGACGGGAAGGGCATCGTAATAGTTCATGCCCACGCCGATGATTCTCGATCTGTCGGTAACCGGGGGAAGCAACCTGACATCGGCTGCGGGAACAGATCGGCCGTGTTCGGGGTGCGTCGAACCGGGACGCAGATCGCCGACCGAAGCTGCATCGAGGGGGAAGAGCATGGCGTCTCGACGCC
The DNA here is from genome assembly GCF_030056835.1 of Rhodococcus sp. IEGM 1372. Classification (NCBI taxonomy): domain Bacteria; kingdom Bacillati; phylum Actinomycetota; class Actinomycetes; order Mycobacteriales; family Nocardiaceae; genus Rhodococcus; species Rhodococcus sp. IEGM 1372. The sequence continues at coordinate 50,392 of NZ_JASHKS010000026.1, forward strand.
ACCCGACCGATATTTCACCGTGGTGTTCGTAACGAACGTAGGCCATTTCTCAGGTGCTCATCTGTTGCGTCGGGGTCACCGAGCCGGTCGTCAGCCGGATCAACTCTCTGGTGATGTTGTCGCCGAGGGTGTTCGTGCTGGCCGATCCGCCCATGTCCGGAGTCAGAGAGTGCCCACCGTCGGCGAGCACGCTTTCGATTGCGCTCATCACTGCTGCCGCCGCCTCGGTCTCTCCCAAATGATCGAGCATCATCGACGCACTCCAGATCTGCCCTATGGGATTTGCGATTCCCTTTCCTGCAATGTCAGGGGCCGATCCGTGGACTGGTTCGAACAGACTCGGGAACGTCCGTTCAGGGTTGATGTTGCCGCTCGGGGCGATCCCGATGGTGCCGGTGCAGGCCGGACCCAGATCGGAGAGAATGTCACCGAACAGGTTGCTTCCGACGACCACGTCGAACCAGTCCGGGTGCATGACGAAATTGGCCGCCAGAATATCGATGTGATACTTGTCGACGCGCACGTCCTGGTATCCAGCAGCCATCGCTTCGACCCGCTCGTCCCAGTACGGCATGGAGATGGAAATTCCGTTGCTCTTCGTCGCCGACGTCAGGTGCTTCTTGGGGCGGGTCTGTGCAAGATCGAAGGCGTACTTGAGGATTCGGTCGACCCCCGTGCGGGTCATCACAGTCTCCTGGGTGACGATCTCGCGATCGGTGCCGTCGAAAATCTTGCCGCCGATAGACGAGTACTCTCCCTCGGTGTTCTCACGTACGACATAGAAGTCGATGTCACCGGGCTCTCGGCCGGCGAGCGGGCTCGGCACTCCGGGTAGGAGTTTGACCGGCCGCAAGCTCACGTATTGGTCGAAGTGACGGCGGAACTGGAGTAGGCTTCCCCACAGCGACACATGGTCGGGAACGACTTCTGGCCACCCGACGGCACCGAAGAAGATCGAGTCGAAAGACACGAGCGTGTCGAACCAGTCGTCAGGGAGCATCTGGCCGGTCCGCAAAAAGTAGTCGGCGCTCGCGAAGTCGAAATGCTCGAAATCGAGCGAGAAGTCGAACGCCGACGCGGCAGCCCGAAGGACCTTCAGCCCTTCCGGGACTACCTCTGTGCCGATACCGTCACCGGGAATGACGGCAATGCGATGTGTTGCGCCCATAGGGGATCTCCATTCGTGAGAAAGCTCGATCAGACTGACTGAATGCCCAGTGCACGTGCATGTTCGATCAGGGCCCGTGCTCGCCCGAGACGGGGCGGATCGCTTCCGTCGCGTATCACCGACCCGCGGGACTCGAAATCGGCGAGAAATTCCGCAGCCCAGATCAGATCCGCGGAGGTGGGGCTCATCGATGTGTTGATCGTCGACAGGTGATCGATACCCACGCACAGCTTTCCCGTCATACCCAGCGCTACGGCGAGAAGCGCCTGCTCCTCGACCTCGGACGCTTCGACCGAGACCGTCGGCCCGTCGATCGGCCCCGGTAATTTGCCGATTCGACTGGCAACGACCAGTTTGTTCCTCGGATACGACATCGCGCTGTCATGTGCGCTTGCACCGGTATCTCGGCGGTAGTCACCACTGCCGAAGGCCAGCCGGAAGGTGCCGCGCGCAGCGGCGATAGCCGTCGACTCCTCGACACCGATCGCGGACTCGATAAGGGCGATCACGGGGATACTCCCACCGAGTCGATCGAAGGTCTCCGTCACTTGGGAGCTGTCCTCGGCCTTGGCCAACACGACTCCGCTCAAGCCCGATGAGTTGCGAAGCTGATCCACATCATCCGACCAGTGCTCCGACAAACGATCGTTGATGCGAACCCATGCGCAATTGTGGTCGAGCCAACTCGTGACATGGGTGCGCGCGATCGGCTTGAACCGTGCATCCACAGCGTCCTCGATGTCGAGAATGATTTGATCGGCCGACGCGCGAGCCGCGTCGTCGAACACATCGGGACGGTTGCCGTTCACCAGCATCCACGACCGCGAACGCTCCGAGCTCACCCGTGACTGCACAACATTGTGCTGCCGCATCGTCGTGACCTTCTTCCTGTCGAGGCCGGATCGGCGCGGTCCGGCCTCACCCGGTCCCGCGCTCCGCTCAGCTGAATCGCCGCGTCCATCGCAGTCTTGCATCTTATAAGACACTTCGCAAGGGTTTGTTTGGGTTGAACTTCGACTCCGCCACTAGTTGCTGCCCTCGGCACCGCCAGGAGCGTGGCGGTCGCCGGACCTGGTGACCACTCAGGGCTCCCGTTCCACCCATTTCCGTAGCCGCTTACTGGATTGCACCACCTGCGTAGCCATTGGTGGGACCACTCGAACATGAGCCGGGCGTGCCGAGGTTGCCACGTGCTCTCACTCGATTGAAAGCGTGATGTCGTGGACGATTGCATGAAGCTCGCGATCCGCTTCGCGACGGCGGGCGGGATGACCGGCTCGACAGCCACAGACCGGCCGTGCGGGGAATGCCCACGGCAGCCGTTGCCGCAGGTGGTCGGGCTGGTCGTATGTCCATAAGCGGCAACCTGGAGCAGGTCGCCGACACGGCCGCAGCGTCGAACTGTGCTGAGCCGGCATTTCCAACAAGTCGGTGCGCGAAACGCAATTTACGTAGGCGACTTCGGAGAATGCTTCGTCAGGGCGTAGCTCCTGGGCGATTGGGCCGACATCCATGTGAAACCTGTTTCGTTGCAACCGTTTCTATGACTGACCCGAGGTGTCGCGGGTATCGATGAGGCTAGTCAGCTCAGCCAGATCAAGTTGTGACACCCTCGTGACAGCGAGCCACACGCAGAGACCACCAACCAACCCGAAGACCGGGCCTGAGCTGCACGAATGTAGAGATGCGACGACGGAGAGAGCAAACCTTACGCGGATCTCAAATCCGCTGTCTCGGTTGTCCACTCAAATCCGTGGTAGGCCGCCGAGGTCTACGCTACCACCCGAAAAGCATTGTCTTGGTCCAGAAATCTGGATCCATATGGACTCTGGTGCCCCCAGTCGGACTCGAACCGACACTGTGCGGATTTTAAGTCCGCTGCCTCTGCCAATTGGGCTATAGGGGCCACCGCCGGAGACTGCCTCCAGCGGTGACGATCATATCGGGCTACTACTGCGCCGGGATGACCGGCGGCACGAAGTCGAAGGTCATACCGAGGAGCCACACGAGCAGCAGCACCACCGGGAAGTGGAAGATGAACTGCAGGAACGTGAATCCGATCAGATCTCGCGCTCGCAGACCCAGAACTGCCAGCAAGGGCAGCATGAAGAACGGGTTGATCAGGTTCGGCAGCGCCTCGGCCACGTTGTAGATCTGGACGGTCCAGCCGAGGTTCATCTGCACGTCGGTCGCCGACTGCATCACGTATGGTGCTTCGACGAGCCACTTGCCACCACCGGAGGGAACGAAGAGTCCGAGTACGACGGTGTAGATCGCGATGACCACCGCGAAGCCTCCACCGGATCCGATCTCGGTGAAGAAGGTCGCCAGATGCTCGGAGATCGTGATACCTCCCCGGCCCTCCGCTTCGGTCAGCATGGCCGCCATCGCGGCGTAGAGCGGAAACTGCACCAGGATCCCGGCGGTCGCGGGCACCGCTTTGCTGACCGAATCGAGGAAGCGCCGCGGAGTGCCGTGCAGTACGAGCCCGAGCATCAGGAACACCAGGAGATACCCGTTGAGGCTACTGACCACCGACAGCACCGGCAGCGTCAACAGTTGGGAGACAAGCCATCCCAGGGTCATCGCGCCGACGAACAAGGGCAGAATTCGACTGTACTCGAGCCACTCACCCGGCCTCGAACGCGGAGCAGGCTCGGCAACGGTGTCGTCGAGATCGACCTCCATGTCTCCCGCAGTCTTGATCGCGGCCCCCTTGGGAGCGGACACATGTGCGATGACGACCGTCAACACGATGATGATCACGCACATCAGCAACAACTGCCACGTGAAGATGGTCTTACCGAAGTCCAACACACCGGTGACCGAGAGCAGTGTTGCCGGAAGCGAACTGGCCGTCGCCTGCAGCTGCGCAGCCGAGGACGACATTCCCAGCGCCCACACCGCACCGAGCCCCATGAACGCAGCGGCACCCAAGGCTCGGTAGTCCACGCGGAGATCGTCACGCCGCGCGATGGCACGGGCCAGCAGTCCTGCGAAAACCAGCGATAGCCCCCAGTTGAGGAACGACACCGAGCAGGACAGTAGCGCCACGAAACTGACTGCACTGCTGGAACTCTTGGGTACCTGCGCCAATCGGGTGATCAATCTGGCGACCGGCGGAGATGTGGCCACGACGTAGCCGGTGAGAACGACCATCGCCATCTGCAGGGTGAAGGCAGTCAGATCCCAGAAGCCGTTTCCGAACGCGTCGACGACGTTCTGCGGAGACGACCCGTTGGCGAAAGCAGCGACAGCCACGACCACCACGCCGACGAGAGCGAAGATGTAGGCGTCGGGAAACCACTTCTCGGTTCCCTTGGCGAGCATCTGCGCGACACGCGCCAAACCTTTCTCGGCCGGTGCCTGTTCGGCCGGAATCTGCTCGGCGGGTGACGTCATCGGTGGTCCTCACCTCGAAGGAAGCCGTGACGTGGGCCACAGCACCTGTAAGGTTTCACCGAATCATGCAGTGATGCAACCTACATCACCGCAGACCGCATCTGCAGAAATGCAGATCAGATCTTGATGGACATTGCGATACCGTCGAGAATGTCGTGCTCACTGACCGTCAACGAGCTGACAGCACCGCGTCGTTCGAACTCCTCGGCCAACACACTGCACACAATGGCGCCGCCGCCGATGACGTCGACGCGTCCGGGGTGCATGGGGCCCAACGCACTTCGCTGCGTATGCGTCATGCCGATCAGCCGCTCGCACACCTCGAAGAGCTGATCGAACGGCACTCGCGACAGATGCACGGCGTCGGCGTCGTACTCGGGCAGTTCCTTGGCGATGGCGGCGATGGTGGTCATCGTGCCGGCAACCCCCACCCAGCTCGACGCGTCGCCGATCGACACTTCCTCGAACGCCTCCGCCAACTTCTCGCGGGCGTACTCGCGCGCACCGTTGATCTCGTCCGCGGTGGGTGGGTCGGAATGCAGGAATCGCTCGGTCAGGCGGACGCAGCCGATGTTGGCCGAGAACGCCGCCTTCACACCTTTGGCGTCGCCCAGTACGAGCTCGGTGGAACCGCCGCCCAGATCGACAACCAGAAAAGGTCCTGCAGCAGAGTCGAGTTCACCGACAGCGCCGGCGAAGGACAACCGAGCCTCCTCGTCGCCGGTGATCACCTCGGCCTCTGCACCGGGGATGACTTTGCCGAGCACCTCGCGCACCATCGAGAAGAAATCCTCGCGATTGGACGCATCACGTGTGGCCGAGGTGGCGACCATGCGCACTGCGGTGGCCCCGGTCTTGCGAATGATCTCGGCGTATTCGACCAACGCCACCCGGGTGCGCTCGATGGCCTCGGGAACGAATGCTCCGGTGGCGTCGACTCCCTGGCCGAGTCGCACGATGCGCATCTCACGGGCGACGTCGGCGAGGGATTTGCCGTTGTTGTCGGCGACGAGCAGGCGGATCGAGTTGGTGCCGCAATCTATTGCTGCAACCCTGGTCATTGTTTCTCCGCACGTAGTTCTTCGATGGTCGGCCAGTCGGCCGGAATAGCTTTGCCGCGCAACGAGTTCTCGGCGGCCAACGCAACCGACTCGTCACCCAGCGGGTTGACGCCCGGGCCCTTGGCCAACGAGTGCGCGATCAGCACGTGGAGGCATTTGACCCGATCGGGCATGCCGCCACCGCTGAAATCGGTTCCGAGAGATTCGATCTCGTCACGCTCGGCCAGATAGGACTGATGGGCGCGCAGGTATGCCGCAGCCAATTCCGGGTCGGTACCGAGACGCTCGGTCATCTCGCGCATCACGCCGGCCGATTCCTGCCGACTCGCCTCGGCCGTCAGCCGCGGGTCCGTCAAATAGAACAGGGTGGGAAAAGGCGTGCCGTCGGGCAGCTTCGGGGCGGTTTTGACCACACCCGGCCTTCCGTCCGGAGATCGGTACGCGATCTCGAGTACGCCACGCGGTTCACGTCCGAGCTGCGATGCGACCGCATCGAGATCTTCCTGCGAGACTGCCGAGGAATTCACCCGACCGGTCCTCCTTCTGGTTCTGGCACCGACGGCACGGCCGGTGCGGGTTCTGACTGTACGAGAGGCATCGGTGCGGACGTCGGCTCCGGGGGCGCGTCCGATCCCTGTGGCTGGACCGCGGTGTTCCACAATTCGGTGTACCACGGTCCCTTCGGAGTGTTGTCCACTGCGAGGTCCTCGGAGCTCGGCGAGTAGTCGCCGGGCAGCTGCACCTGATAGGGCGTCTCCCCCGGCATGACGAAACGCAGACGTTCGCGAGCGTCGGCCGCAATGCGCGACGGCTCGTCGAGTTGAGACTTCTGAACCTGCAGGCGGCTCACGTCGTCTTGCAGCGCCTGTCGTTCGGCCAACACGGATTCGAGCTCACTGCGTTGCGAGAAGTAGGTGCGCAGCGGCACCGCCAGCGTCAACGCCAGCGCACACACCACGACACCGAGAATAACGGCTCGTCCGGTGGACAGTCCGAAGAACGTTCGCTCGGGCATCTTGGGGCGGCGAACACCGACGCGTCGGGGCGCGGCCTTGCCGCCGACCACCGCGTCGCGCACCTGCTCGGAGGGTTCCGGTGGGGTGGCCTGCCGGCCGGAGGCGTTCGCGTCACGCGAGACGCCCCCGGCCTTGGACCGACTCGAAGAGGAGGAACGGCCGCGGGGTCGGGGATCACGTCCACCTGGACTGGTCCCGGACCTGCCGCGCCGTGCCATCATTCACTCTCCACTTCGTGTCATACGAGCCTGTTCGCTATCCCTCGTAATTGAACCGGGGGAAAGACAACTCGCCGGCGTAACGCGCCGCGTCGCCCAGAGCTTCTTCGATACGCAGCAACTGGTTGTACTTGGCCACGCGCTCGCTTCGAGCCGGAGCACCGGTCTTGATCTGGCCGCTGCCGACGGCAACTGCCAGGTCAGCGATGGTGGTGTCCTCGGTCTCGCCGGACCGGTGGCTCATCATCGTCTTGTAGCCGTTGCGGTGAGCGAGATCGACTGCGTCGAGGGTCTCGGTGAGCGTGCCGATCTGGTTGACCTTGACCAGCAGTGCGTTGGCCGCACCCTTGACGATGCCGTCTTCGAGACGCTCGGGGTTGGTGACGAAGAGGTCGTCGCCGACGATCTGCACCTTGTCGCCGATGGCCTCGGTGAGCGCAACCCAGCCGTCCCAGTCATTCTCGTCGAGCGGATCCTCGATGGAAACGAGCGGGTAGGCGTCGACGAGCTCGCCGTAGAACGCCGACATCTCCTCGGCGGACTTGGTCTCACGCTCGAAGGCGTAGCCGGTGCCTGCGGTGTAGAACTCGGTGGCCGCCACGTCGAGAGCAAGCGCAACGTCCTGACCGGGCTTGAGGCCGGTCTTGCCGATGGCCTCGAGGATGAGATCGAGGGCAGCCTTGGTGCCGGCGAGGTCGGGAGCGAAGCCGCCCTCGTCGCCGAGGCCGGTGCCCAGGCCCTTGGCCTTGAGCACGGACTTGAGTGCGTGGTAGACCTCCGCACCCCAGCGCAGCGACTCCTTGAAGGTCGGTGCGCCGATGGGGGCGATCATGAACTCCTGCACGTCGACGCCACTGTCGGCGTGCGCGCCACCGTTGATGATGTTCATCATCGGAACGGGGAGGATGTGCGCGTTGGGGCCACCGAGGTAGCGGAAGAGTTCGAGTCCGGTGGACTCGGCAGCGGACTTGGCGACCGCGAGCGAGACACCGAGCAGGGCGTTCGCGCCGAGGCGAGACTTGTCAGGTGTGCCGTCCAGATCCAGCAGAGCCTGGTCGACGGTGCGCTGCTCGATGGCGTCCAGGCCGATGACGGCGGGAGCGATCTCGTCCAGCACTGCATTGACGGCCTTCTCGACACCCTTGCCGCCGTAGCGGTCTCCGCCGTCACGAAGCTCGACGGCCTCGTGCTCACCGGTGGATGCACCGGAGGGAACGGCGGCGCGACTCAGCGTCCCGTCGTCCAATGCGACCTCGACCTCGATCGTGGGGTTGCCACGAGAATCGAGGATTTCGCGCGCTCCGACCTGCTCAATGATGGCCACGAATGCTTCTCCTATAAACGGGTACCGACGGACTGTGCCGGGTGCAAGACTAACCGCTCCCCTGTGATGTCCGCGATGCATGGAGGTCCTACGGCCTGGTGCCCACCGAGTACGCGGCCGCACGATCGCGCACATCCCGCAGATACTGACCCGACAGGTTGTAGGCCATCAACGCCGTCTCCCAGCCCTGCGCGGTCCGCAGATCACCGCCGCGCGCACACAGGTATCGAGCCGCGGTCAGCGCGGCGTCGTCGATGTTGTCGGGATCGGCGACGCCATCGCCGTTGGCGTCGACACCCCACTTCTTCCACGTCTCGGGAATGAACTGCATGGGGCCCATGGCCCGGTCGAACTCGGTGTCACCGTCCATGACGCCGCCGTCGGTGTCCGGAATCTCGGCGACGCCCGGTCCGCCGTCGAGAGGAATGCCGCGAATCGGCGGTGCGACGAGGCCGTCGGGCGCGACCGACGAACCCTGGTAGGTGCCGTGCCGACTTTCGATGTAGCCGATTCCGGCGAGCGTCGTCCACGCGATTCCGCAATCGGCATCCGTCTCGGTCATGATCGCGGCCGCGTGCCCGTACGACGCCAACGCGGTCACCGAAATGCCCAACGCTTCGGTCTGTGGTTCGGCCCAGGCGAGCAACAGATCGGCCGTCCGCCCGGGCGCGTTGAAATCGATGGCCGGCACTTCGGTGCCGGGGCCGGGCGGGATGCCCTCGGGAATCTCGCGCTCGGGTTCGCCGGTGCCGCACGCCGTCAACGCGAGAAGGACCGACGCTGTGGCGAGCACGCAGATACGGGAGATCACCACTCCATCCTGCACACGCAAGGTAATAGAAAGCTAAAGACAGAGATAACCCCTGGTCAACGCGTATTCGGGCCGGGTTGCAGGGTGTATGTTCTGGTCAGCCCTCACACATGAGGGTCGCCTACCCTTTGCGAGGGAAGGCGTAGCAATGTTCGACGCACCGCAGGAGCCTGATTCATGCCAGTTCTCGCCGCCGCAGGCTCAGCGCCGTCGATCGCCACCCAAATGTTCGGCAGTGGCTTGATCGGCCTGCGTGAAGGGCTCGAGACCGGCATCGTCGTGATGCTCCTCGTCGCGTTCCTCGTCAAAGCCGATCGACGTGACGCGCTCAAGTGGGTCTGGCTCGGAGTAGGCCTTGCCGTCGCCATGGTCGCCGCCATCTTCTTCGTGATCCATTACGGCACGTCCACCGTCACCGGGTTGACCGCCGAGATCATTGCCGGAGCGGCGTCACTCGTTGCCGTGGTGATCGTGACGGCGATGGTGCTCTGGATGCGCACCGCCGCGAAGAACATCTCCGGAGAACTGCGGGCGAACATGGAGAAAGCGCTGACCGTCGGGCCCGCCGCAGTGCTGACGCTGGCCTTCTTCGCGGTCGGCCGCGAGGGCGTCGAAACTGCGTTGCTCATGGTCGGCTACGCCGAGAACACCAACGGCAGTCTGTGGCCACTGCTGGGACTGCTGCTCGGAATCGTCGTCGCCGCCGTCCTGACGGTATTCCTCTACTTCGGTGCCGTGCGGGTCAACTTCGCGGTGTTCTTCAAGTACACCGGCATCTTCCTGATCGTCGTCGCCGCCGGGATCCTCGCCTACGGCATCCGCGCACTGCAGATCGGTGGAGTCCTCCCCGGCGGCAGCACCGTCGCCTTCGACATCACCGCACACTTCGACGCCTCGAGCTGGTACGGCACCGTGCTCGCCGGCATCTTCAACTTCCGGCCCGAACCCACTGTGTTCCAAGCGATCGCGTGGGTGCTCTACATCGTGATCGTCCTCTACCTCTTCCTCCGCCCGGTCCGCGTTCCCGCGACACCCGAGCCTGCTCTGCAATCCTCCTGAAAGGCACCACCACCATGCGTCGTACCACCTACGCTCTGGCCGCCGTCGCGGTTCTGCCGATGGCTCTGGCCGGATGCACCGAGAAGTCCTCCACCGAGGCCGCGTCGGGCGATATCGCCGTCACCGCGACCGACTCCTCGTGCGACGTCGGCGCTTCCGAGGGCACCACCGGGAACTCGACGTTCCAGATCACCAACAACGGCAGCAAGGTCACCGAGTTCTACGTCTACGGCGAAGGCGACCGCGTCATGGGTGAGGTGGAGAACATCGGACCCGGGCTGACGCGTCAGCTCATCGTCGCCCTGCCCGATCCCGGCACGTACCAAACCGCGTGCAAGGCAGGCATGGTGGGCGACGGGATCCGCGCCGACTACATCGTCACCGGCGACTCGGTCCGCACCGCAGGCGAGGACGGACTCCTCACCGAGGCCGCCGCAGGCTACAAGCGTTACGTCGTCAGCCAGATCGATGCATTGCAGGACACCACGGCCTCGTTCGTCACCGCCGTCAAGAGCGGAGACGTCGACGCGGCCAAGGCTCAATTCCCCATCACGCGTAGCTATTACGAGCGCATCGAGCCTGTCGCCGAGAGCTTCCCCGACGACCTCGACCCCCGCATCGATCTGCGTGAGCCCGATGTGGAGCCCGGAGCCGAATGGACAGGCTTCCACCGCATCGAGAAGGACCTGTGGACACAGGGACTGCAGCCCGACACGAACACGATGGCCGATCAGCTCGAGGCAGACATCACCGAACTGGCAGACAAGATCAAGGCCGAAGACTTCACCATCGACCCGATTCAGGTGGCAGGCGGCGCACAGGGATTGCTCGACGAGGTCGCCAAGACCAAGATCAGCGGCGAAGAGGACTTCTTCTCGCACACCGACCTGTGGGACTTCCAGGCCAACGTCGACGGCTCGCAGGCCGCCATCGCCGCCGTCCGCCCCATCCTCGACGAGCGCAACGCCGAGCTGGGCACCGCGATCGACGCACGCTTTGCCGAACTCGACGCAGAGCTCGCCAAGTACCGCAATGGCGACGGCTTCGTCTTCTACGACACCGTGACCGAACCGCAGCGCCAAGAACTGTCCAACAAGATCGACGCATTGTCCGCCGAAGTGAGCCAGGTGCAGGGTGTCGTTGCAGGACAATAAGACCGGCCAATTCTCCAGGCGACGCCTCTTCGGTGCCGTCGGGACCGGTGCTGCCCTCGTCGGAGTCGGCGCAATCGCGGGACACGCGACGGCGTCGGGTGCCGAGGTGCCGACATCGGATGTGGTCGAATTCCGCGGAGAGCACCAGGCCGGAATCGTCACCCCGGCGCAGGATCGCATGCACTTCGTCGCCTTCGACATCACCACCGACTCCCGCGACGAATTCGTTGCGCTGCTGAAGAAGTGGACTCTGATGGCCGAACGCCTCACCAAGGGTGAGGAGACGTTCGACGGCGGCGCGGTCGACGGCGGCCAGTACAACCCACCCACCGATACGGGCGAAGCTCTCGGTCTGACCGCGTCGTCGCTGACGTTGACCATCGGGTTCGGTCCGAGCATGTTCGATCGCTTCGACCTGGCATCGAAAAGGCCTGCGTCCCTTGCCGATCTGCAGCACTTTCCGGCCGACAACCTCGATCCCGCACGCTCGGGCGGAGACCTGTGCATCCAGGCCTGCGCCGACGACCCCCAGGTGGCCGTCCACGCCATCCGCAACCTCGCCCGCGTCGGCTTCGGCACCGTCTCGGTCAAGTGGTCGCAACTCGGGTTCGGCCGCACCTCGTCGACCTCGACCACCCAGGCGACGCCGCGAAACCTGTTCGGCTTCAAGGACGGAACGGCCAACCTCAAGGCCGAGGACCCGACGCTACTGAACGACAACGTGTGGGTTTCTGCCGACGACGATCAGGAATGGATGGCCGGCGGCTCCTACCTCGTGGCGCGTCGAATCCGCATGCTCATCGAATCCTGGGACCGCACCACGCTGAAAGAACAGGAGCGAGTGATCGGACGCAGCAAGGGAACCGGTGCGCCGCTGGGACAGAAGGACGAATTCGACGCCCTCGACTTCGAATCTCAAGGTCCCGAGGGCACCTTCATCGACAAGACCGCGCACGTGCGCTTGGCGTCGAAGGATAACCTCGGTGGCGTTCAACTCCTGCGTCGGGGATACAACTTCACCGACCGATCCGACGGCTTCGGCCACCTCGACGCCGGACTGTTCTTCATCGCCTACTGCCGCGACCCACTGACCCAATTCGTCCCGATGCAACTGGCACTCTCACGCAAGGACGCACTGAACGAATACATCCAACACGTCGGATCTGCGGTATTCGCCTGCCCACCCGGCGTCGAAGAATCCGAGTATTGGGGTTCGACGCTGTTCGAGTAGGCGGGCCTCGCCACCCCCCGTCCGCGTCAATGGACCCTTGCATTGCACCGCTCCCCGGAAGTTGGACTGAGTAATTCAGTTCCGACTACCGGGGAGTT
>NZ_JASHKS010000027.1:0-59857 GCF_030056835.1 Rhodococcus sp. IEGM 1372
GTCTGATGTCGTCCAGGTCGAGGGCAGAGCTGTGCCGTGTGCCCCGGCCGACGGGTGTGTGGGTGCAGAACAGGGCTGCGGCGGACGTCAACGATTGGGTCCGTCGTGGTCTGTCTTCTCCTCCGCCGAGGTCGGGTGGAGCTGTGTCTGCCGCTGGATGGGCAGGGGTGTCCCCTGCCTGCCCCTCTATCGGAGCCGGTGATGTCGTTGTCCCCGGTTCCGGCGTGCGAGCTGTTCCTCGCGCGAGGTTTGTTGTCGGTGTTGGTCCAGGTGCCGGTGCGACTGTCCTGCGTTCCTCGGGTTCATCTGGAGCAGTGCGGGTTTCGGTTCGATCGGATGCACTGCTGGGCTCCGGCATCGGGTCAGGGTCCGGCTCCGGCACAGGTGCTTGTGCTGCGTCCGATGTTCGAGGTGATTCGCCGGTCGGTTCGGGTGTCGAACTCGATGTGCCGACCGGACCTCGGGCCGATGTTGCATGCGGCGGTGGTGCTGGATCGGAGCCACGGCCCGGATCCGTTCCTGTGCCGGCGGCAGAGTCCGCTGCTGTCGCCGGTGCCGGCGCAGTGGCCAAGGTCGTCGCGCTGGTCGGCGAGGGTGCGGAGTCGGGAGATGGTGCCGTGGATGATTCGGTGGCTGCGGTGGCGGTGGCCGTGTCAGTGTCGGTGGCTGCGGTGGCGGTCGCCGTGTCGGCGTCGGCGGCGGTTGCCGTGTCGGTGTCGGTGGCGGTCGCCGTGTCAGTGTCGGTGGCTGCGGTGGCGGTCGCCGCGTCGGTGTCGGTGTCGGCGTCGGCGGAAGTGCCTGTACTAATGCATGATTCGGATTCGGTCACCGTTTTCGAGTCGCTACCGGTCCAGCTGCGAGTCTCGGTAGCGTCTGTTGCCGGAGCAGCGTTCGTCTCAGATTTCGTGTCCGGGTCGTTCGCCGGATCCGACCCTGAGTCCGACTCCTGCTTGTGATTTTTCGGTGTTCGTTCCCATTCCCCGGTCTCTGGGTTCTGCACAGCGAGGCCGAGTTTCTCGGCGAGGGTCACTGCTTCGGTGAGCAGGATCTGCCAGTGACTGTTGCGTGCCAACTCTCGTGCGAGGTCGGGGTCGATGGATCCATGCCCGGCGAGGTAGGCGGGGTTCGCCAACAACCCGATGAGGGTGGCGATGTCGACGGTGATCATCGTGAGCGGCACCCGCCGATCCGGCAACGCTGCGTCTTTCTTCGGGCAATCCTCGCGTTGGCACAGGCATGCCAGTCGGGGTTCGCCGTGCATGCGGGCCATGAATGCATCGCACAGTCGTTCTTTCTTCCCGCGCGGGTCTTTCGGGCAGAGGGTGTCGGCCATTTCTTCGAGGAGTTGCCATGCGGCGGCGGCCTCGGGGGCGGTCAGTTCGGCTCGGATGCGGGCGAGTTCTCCGGCGGGACTGTAGGTGACGGTGCGGAACTTCTTCGCGAACTCCCGCAACGCGGCGGCTTCCTCGGGTGCGACGCGTAGCAGGATGTCCCAGATCGCCTGTTCGAGCGGACCGGGGGACGACCTTCGCGCCGCTTCGACGACCTCGGCTTCGACGCGGGTGACGATGTCGTCGGAGAGGTTGTCGAGGATCCGGCATACCGTCCGCACTCGGGGAAGGTCTATCTCACCTGCCTCGAACGCGGTCTTCACCAGAGGCATCCGGGTATGCAGGGCAACCCCGACGGAGACATACGCTTCGGCGACGGTCGCCGAGCAGCCCAACGCCACTGACATTTCGGTGCGCCCGTATCGGCTGTAGTGCTTGTGCTTGGTGTCGCGGGTGATCCAGTCGCAGTGCACGCGATAGCAGGCGGTGATCTTGCGGGCGGCCTGTCGATTTTCCTCACGCGCGGCAGCGGTCAACGCCTCCAGTGACACGGTCGGTACTGCACCCATTTTTCACCCCCCGGTGAGCCGAAACAAGAACGCCTGTTCGAACAAGAAGAACAGTAACCCGACCCACCGACAAGAACGCTCGAGCCGAAAAAGCACCAGCTGACCTGCCGCTGTTCGTCGACATCGTTCTACACTCCACTCCATGAGCGAGCCCGATTCCACGTCTTCGGAACCGATCGAATTACGCCGGCGTGCGGCCGGCGGGGATCAGGACGCCATCGACCAGTTGGTCGAACTCGCAGGCTCTCGAAACGACCTCGACGAACTCCGCTCTCTCGCCGGCACAGGCAGCAGCGATGCCGTCGACATCCTCGTCGAGCTCGCCGGTGAACGTGGCGACCGCGCCGAGTTGCAGAGATTGGCCGCCGCAGGCAGCCAAGACGCCGCGGACATTCTGGAGGAACTAGATAGCTAAGCGGGACGCTCCCCCAGTTGCAGGGTGAGTCGGTGTGCCGCGTCGAGCAGCATCTTGCCCAATTCCCGGCGTCGGTCGTCACGGAATCGCGTCTCGACGCCCGTCAGGCTCAGTGCCCACGCAGGACCTCCGGCGCGGTCGAACACAGCAGCACCGAGACCCCAGCTGCCTTCCACGAGCAACCCTGGATTGACGGCGAAACCTGTTGTCCGAGTGTGGCCGACGCGGTGCCGAATCGCTGTGGCGGAATGAGTCTCGCCCCACTCCGGCACCAGGTCGACGTCGCCGAGGTACTCGTCGACCTCCCGATCGGGCAGGTGCGCAAGAATGGCCAAACCGGCGGACGCCACCCCGAGCGGTAGCCGAATGCCCTCGTACAACACGTGCGAGCGCAACGGAAAGCTCCCTTCCACCCGAAGCAGGCACACGGTCTCCGCCCCGCGCCGGGCCGAGAGGAACGCGCTCTCTCCACTCTCGGTGGCCAACGCCTGCACTATCTTTCGAGCCTGGTCGGTGATGTCGTACCGCAATGCCGCCATCGATCCGAGCAGATAGATCTCCGGGCCCAGTGACCAGTTGCCGGTAGCGTCGCGGTCGACGAATCCTTGGTCGGCCAGCGACGCCAGTAGGCGATGTGCGGTCGGTCGCGCGATACCGGTTGCCCGCGCGAGCGCGGTGGTCGAGGCACCCGACGGCTCCTCGCTCCCCGCTGCGCGCAGCAACGAACAGATCTTGTCGATCACACTTGCGTTGGCATCCGGTGTCGTCACCCGGCCATCGTACGTCCACTCACCGGACGCCTGGTCCACATCCGTTCACCGAACGAGCAGATTCCAGCATTCGCTTCACCGAAATACACAGCTCAGGTTCACTGACTAGAACGTTTGCTCAACGAACACATCAGGAGCTGCAAGTGACTGGAAAGACCTACGCGTCCGCCGCCGACGCGGTTGCGGACATCGGCCGAGGAGCGACCCTCGCGGTCGGCGGCTTCGGACTGTGCGGCATCCCCGACGCACTCATCGAGGCCATCGCCAACACCGACGCCACCGAACTCGAAGTATTCTCCAACAACTGCGGCGTCGACGGCTACGGACTCGGAATCCTACTGGCCGCCGGACGAATCCGCCGCGTCACCGCCTCCTACGTCGGCGAGAACAAAGAGTTCGCCCGGCAGTACCTCGCCGGCGAACTCGAAGTGGAACTGACCCCACAGGGAACACTCGCCGAACGACTCCGCGCCGGCGGCACCGGAATCCCCGCATTCTTCACCCCCGCAGGCGTCGGCAGCCCCATCGCCGACGGCGGAATGCCCTGGCGCTACGACCCCGACGGCTCCGTCTCGATCGCCTCCCCACCCAAAGAGACCCGAGTGTTCGGCGACAAACGGTACGTACTCGAAGAGTCGATCAACGCCGACTTCGCACTCGTGCACGCCGAAATCGGCGACACGGCAGGCAATCTCGTGTTCGACAAGACTGCGATGAACTTCAACCCACTCGCCGCGATGGCAGGAAAGATCACCATCGCCCAGGTCGAGAACCTCGTGGAACCGGGCGAAATCGACCCGGCCCACGTACACCTTCCCGGCGTGTTCGTCCAACGCGTCGTACACACCGGCCCACAGGACAGGCGCATCGAAAAGCGCACCGTCAGTTCAGGAGTTCGAGCATGAGCACAGGATGGACCCGCGATCAGATTGCCGAACGCGCCGCAGCGGAGATGGTCGACGGCGAATACGTCAACCTCGGCATCGGACTACCGACCTTGATCCCGGGGTACCTGACCGACGCGGTCAAGGTCACCCTGCACTCGGAGAACGGCATCCTCGGCACCGGACCCTACCCCACCGAGGATAAAGTCGACGCCAACCTCATCAACGCAGGCAAAGAGACCGTCACCGTGAATCCCGGTGCCGCATACTTCGATTCGTCACTGAGCTTCGGCATGATCCGCGGCGGCCACATCGACACCGCCGTACTCGGCGGCATGCAGGTCTCGCGCACCGGCGACCTCGCCAACTGGATGGTGCCCGGCAAGATGGTCAAAGGTATGGGCGGCGCGATGGACCTCGTGCACGGCGCCCGACGCGTCATCGTCGTCATGGAACACACCGACCGCGACGGTAACCCGAAAATCCTCGACGCCTGCACCCTTCCACTGACCGGCCAAGGCGTCGTCGATCGCATCATCACCAACCTCGCTGTCATCGACGTCGTCGGCGACGGCACCCTCGAACTGGTGGAACTCGCACCGGGCGTGACCACCGAGCAGGTCACCGCGGCAACAGGATCGGCCCTGAAGCACTGATCGGCCCTGATGCACTGATCGAACGACTGTGGGCTCGAACATCCGAAGATGTTCGAGCCCACAGGGTTACGTGATCAGTCGGGGATCATGTCGAAGGTGTCCGGATTCGGTCCGGTACGACCCTGCTCACCCTTGTCCAGAGCCGTGATGGCGTCCACATCGGCCGAGCTGAGCTCGAAGTCGAAGATGTCGAAGTTGGCCTTCACTCGCTCCGGCGTGACCGACTTCGGGAAGATGATGTTTCCGCGCTGGATGTGCCAGCGGAGCACCACCTGTGCGACGGATTTGCCTGCCGCGTCGGCGATTCGCTTCAATTCCGCGTCGTCGAGAACATTGCCCTGGGCGATCGGAGACCACGCCTCGGTGGGGATCGCATGCTCGCGCCCGTATGCCCAGACGTCGTTGTTGACGAAGTACGGGTGCACCTCGATCTGGTTCACCGCGGGGACCGTCTCGGTCTCCTCCGCCAGGCGATCGAGGTGGGCGGGCTGAAAGTTGGAGACGCCGATGCTGCGTGCACGGCCGTCTGCGGCGAACTCCTCCAGCGTCTTCCAGGTGGAGACGAAGTCGCCGTCGTAGCGGGTGGGCAGCGGCCAGTGGATGAGGAAGAGATCCACGTGGTCGGTGCCGAGGTCACTGAGCGTCTTGTCGAACGCCTTGCGCGCGTCGTCGGGCTTGTGGAAGCCGTTGTTGAGTTTGCTGGTGACGAACACCGAGTCGCGGTCGATACCCGAGTTCCGAATACCTTCGCCGACCTGCTTCTCGTTGCCGTACATCTCGGCGGTGTCGATGTGGCGGTAGCCGATCTCGAGGGCCGTCTCGACGGCCTGGGCTGTCTTCTCGGGATCGATCTGGAACACGCCGAAGCCGAGCTGCGGGATCTGCTTGCCGTTTCTGAGCGTGACGTTGGGTACCTGAGTCATATCGCTCGGGTGCCCGCCCTCCCCGCGCTTCAAACCGGATGAAATGATGCCACCGTGATAGTGCAGCGCATCCGGCGCGTCGTCGACGGTGTCGCCGAGAGCCTCGGCAGATCCACCTCCGCCCTCATCGCACCGGAGCGACACTTCGATCCGGCGCACCCGTGGTTCCTCACTGCCGTCGAGCGCGGCAACGACGACACCCGAATCACCGCCTGGACCGAGGGCAACCGCGTCGAGAACTTGGTGCACGGCAAGACCTATTTCGCCGCACTCGCCCGAGCCCTCGACCGCACCGAGCGCGACGACCTGGTGCTGTTCACCGATTGGCGCGGAGATCCGGAACAGCTGCTCACCGACGACGGCGTGACCGTCGAGGACGCGCTCACGGGCGTCGCGCACCGCGGTGGCGTCGTGAAGGGCATGGTGTGGCGCTCGCACATGGAGACGCTCGGATTCACCGGCCCGAAGAATCGCAAGCTCGCCATGAAGCTCGAAGAGGCAGGCGGCGAGGTGATCCTCGACCAGCGCGTGCTGGTGACCGGAAGCCACCACCAGAAGTTCGTGGTCGTGCGGTACGGCAGGAAAGATCTGCCCGACGTCGCGTTCGTGGGCGGCATCGACCTGGCCCGTGCTCGACGCGACGACGCCGATCATTTCGGCGATCCGGTCTCCCGTCCCTTCCCTCCCGAGTACGGCGAGATCCCGGCCTGGCACGACGTGCAGGTCCAGTTGGAGGGACCCGCGGTGCGGGACGTCGAGGACGTCTTCCGCGAGCGCTGGGAGGATCCCGCAGCCCTGTCCCGCCTCCCCTGGCACGCCATCCCCGACATGCTGCGCGGAGTGACTCGGGAGCCGTCGGAACTGCCGCCTGCGGCTGCGCCGCCGGAAACGCAGGGCACGTGCTCGGTGCAGTTGTTGCGCACCTACCCGCGTCGACGCCCCGCCTACCCGTTCGCCACCAAAGGCGAGCGCAGCGCGGCACGGGCGTACGCCAAGGCACTCAACCGGGCAACCGAGCTGATCTACATCGAAGACCAGTACCTGTGGTCGGTGGATGTCGCGCGCGTCTTCGCCGCGGCACTGCGCCGTAAGCCGAACCTGCGGTTGGTGGTGGTGGTTCCCAAGCACCTCGACGACGACAGTGCACTCACCATTCCCTCTGCGCTGCTGGGACACTCGGCTGCACTGGAGGTCATCCGCGCCGCCGGAGGTGATCGCGTGTTGGTTCTCGACATCGAAAACGACCGCGGCATACCGGTATACGTGCATTCGAAAGTCTGCATCATCGACGACGTGTGGACCGCGGTGGGCTCGGACAACTTCAATCGTCGGTCCTGGACTCATGATTCGGAGCTGACGGCGGCGATCGTCGACGAAGAACGCGACGACCGCGAACCTCTCGACCCCGCCGGGTTGGGCGACGGTGCCCGAACCCACGCCCGCAACCTGCGCCTGGAACTGATTCGCGAACACCTCGGCCGGGCCGATGGCGACGACGCCGATCTGGTGGATCCGCAGCAGTTCTTCGACGCCATTTCGGCGAGTGCGACCGCGCTCGACGAGTGGCACCGCAACCCGTCCTCGGGCCCGCGCCCTGCCGGCAGGCTTCGCCGACACGAAATTTCCGTGCCACCGGTGTGGCAGCAGCGACTCGCCGCATTCGCCTATCGCCTGTTCGTGGACCCCGACGGCCGCCCGATCGGAATGCGTCTGCGTCGTCGTTTCTGAGGCTCTCCCCGAGCATCAGCCGTTTCGGACCTGACATACCGGGCATTCGGATCCGATGCCTCCCTCCTCTGAATCCCTCAGCGCACTGGTCTTCGCTCCGTCTCCGCTGTTGACGGTGACTCTCGACAAAGCTCCCAACGGCAACACCGAACTGCACGTGCACGCGGGTGGTCAGGGCCACTGGATCGCCCGGATGGCCACGGTGCTCGGTCTCGACGTCACACTGACGGGAGTGTTCGGCGGCGAGATCGGGGGCATTCTGCGCGACATCGTCGAGCGGGAGGGCATCTCTGTCGTCTCGGTCGACATCGGCCAGGAGAGCGGCTCGTACGTGCACGATCGCCGCAGCGGTGAGCGTGAAATTCTGGCCACGGTCGACCCGCCGCCCCTGGCCAGGCATGCGCTCGACGACCTGTTCAGCGCGGCACTCGCAGCCGGTGCCCGCAGCGACGTCGCCATCCTCGGCGGACCGCACGAAGAGGACATCGTCCCGCCCGAGGTGTACGAGCGGCTGTGCGCGGACCTCACCGCCCTGGGCAAGACGGTGGTGGCCGACCTATCCGGGCCGACCATGATCGCTGCGCTCGCCGGCGGCCTCACGGTGCTCAAGGTCAGCCACGAGGACCTCATCGCAGACGGCCGGGCCGAGTCCGAGGACCCGGCGCACCTCATCGACTCGATGCGGCAGATGCACGACGACGGCGCGGAGATCGTCGTGGTCTCGCGGGCCGGAGATCCAGCCCTGGCGCTGGTGGACGGCGACGTGCTCGAAATTGTCACGCCGGGTCTACGCATGGTCGATCACCACGGAGCAGGCGATTCGATGAGTGCAGGCATCGCCGCAGGGCTCGCTCAGGGATTGTCGGTCCCGGAGGCGTTGCGTCTCGGCGGCGGCGCGGGCACGGCCAACGTCACCCGACGCGGCCTCGGCAGCGGGCGACGCGACCTGGTTCTCGGCCTCACCGAATCGGTGGAGGTTCGTCCGTACAAGAAGGCAGGCAAGAAATGAGAGCCCTGATCACCAACGACGACGGCGTGCACAGCGCGGGCATCGCCCTGCTCGCGCGCGTGGCTGTCGCTGCCGGTCTCGACGTCGTCGTGGCCGCGCCCCACGAGGAGCGCAGCGGGGCCAGCGCATCGTTGACCGGCATGGGCGTCGACGATCATCTGGGCGTCGCAGAGGTTGAGCTCGACGGCCTGCCCGATGTTCCTGCGTACGCGGTGCAGGCGTCGCCTGCTCTGATCGCGTTCGTCGCCACCCGAGGAGCCTTCGGCGACGCGCCGGACCTGGTGCTCTCGGGCATCAACCACGGCCCCAATACCGGTGCAGCCGTGCTGCATTCGGGCACCGTCGGGGCCGCATTGACTGCGCTGACCCATGGAGTTCCTGCCATGGCCCTGTCGTCGATCGCCACCGAGCCTGCTCACTGGGACACCGCCGAGCACGTCGCACACCTCGCGGTGACGTGGATGGTGTCGCACGGCCCGTCCGACGCCGTCGTCAACGTCAACATCCCGGACGTTCCGCTGGCGGATCTGGCGGGGATCGTGCCGGCATCGCTCGCCCGCTACGGTGCGGTACAGGCTGAAATAGGCGATCGCGGGGAGGATTTCGTCACCGTTCGCTTCGACGAGATCCGAGCCGAGGACGACGATTCCGACGCCTCCCTGCTGGCCCGACACTGGGCGACCGTCACTGCGCTGCGTCCGCCGAGCGAGGTGGACGGCGTCGACCTGTCCACGATGGGCGCGTGATCTCACCGACGAGACCGACTGTGTCGGTGCCCTCGGGCACACTGAAACCATCACCGCACATGCCACGGACCTAGGGGGTCACCGAGTATGACGTCAGTTCTCGATTCCGGATCATCGCGCAGCCAGCACTTCCACGGGGTTGTTCCACCGTTCCTGCTCGAAAGGCTCCAGGGTGCGGGCGCTCGCGCCACCCTGCTCGCCGATCGTGAAATGCGTGCCGGACGCGAGGTGGTGCAGGCGCGCACCGCCATCGCTCCGCGCACCGGCGGCACGCTCGAACGCACCATCTCCGACGCGAAGTCCACGCGGGATCTCCCCGGCCAGCAGGTGCGTGCCGAGGGCGAGGAAGCCACCGGCGACGCCGCGACAGACGAGGCGTACGACGGACTCGGGGCCACGTACGCATTCTTCGACGAGGTCTACGGCTATTCGAGTCTCGACGGCAGCGGCCTGCCCCTCGACGCGACGGTGCACTACGGGCAGGACTACGACAACGCGTTCTGGGACGGCTCGCGCATGGTGTTCGGCGACGGTGACGGCGAGGTGTTCGCTCGGTTCACCGTCTCGCTCGGCGTCATCGCACACGAACTCGCGCACGGGTTCACGCAGTACACCACCCCGCTCGAATACAAGGACCAGGCCGGCGCGCTGAACGAGTCGATCTCCGACGTGTTCGGCGCACTGGTCGAGCAGTACACCGCCGGGCAGAACGCCGAGGACGCGTCCTGGCTGATCGGCGAAGGGCTGTTCCTTCCGGCCGTTCAGGGGAAAGCGTTGCGTTCTCTGCTCAAGCCCGGCACCGCGTACGACGACGACGTGCTGGGTAAGGATCCGCAGCCGGCCAGCATGGACGATTTTGTCGTCACCACCGAGGACGAGGGCGGTGTGCACATCAATTCGGGTATCCCCAACCGCGCATTCGCCGTCGCCGCCACCACTTTGGGCGGTCCGGCCTGGGATCGCGTCGGGCAGGTGTGGTTCGACACGATGACGGTCGGCGGACTTTCTCCTATGGTCGATTTCGCCGGCTTCGCGGCTGCCACGCTCACCTCGGCGAACAAGCGGTACGGAGCCGGTTCCGACGTTGCCGAGGCTGTGGCGACCGGGTGGTCTACCGTGGGAGTTCAGACAACGGGGATCGAGTCCATACCGAAGCCGAGTGACGATCGGGTGTGATCGAGGGTAGATGAGCCTGCGCATCGAGGTACTGCGAACCGGCGGTGTCGCCGGTATGTCCAAGCGCGGAGTAATCGAGACCGACGAGCCGGAATGGCAGTCGTTGGTCGAGGCTGCGCAGCCGTACATTGCCGATCAGCAGGCCACCGACTCGGCCGACTCGAATGCCCGCGACACGTTCGTCTGGAACGTGTCGGTCGGTGAGCACTCGTGCCGCGTCGGCGATTCGAACCTGACCGGGCCGCTACGCGACCTCGCGGAGCGCACACTCCGCGAGGGCCGCGTCAAGTAGCTGCCGCGTCAGGTAGCTGTCGCGTCAGGTAGCAAGAGGAATCGAGCTCAGGCCTTCCACTCCGCACTGCGTTCGTTCGTCGCCTGCCCCAGCGCCTCGACGAGGGCGTCGACTCCGAAGTCCTTGCCGTACGAGGGCGTTCCCGGCTGCTGACGCCACGACTGGGCGAGGGTTCCGCCGTCGACGGGGTCGAATCCGAGCTCGTCGATCACCGAGAACACGAGCTTCTTGGAGTCCTCGTCGTCGCCTGCGATCGGCAGTGCGATACGACCGCTGGTACCGCTGGGCACACCCTTTTCCAACAGGTGCTTCCAGTAGATTCCGTTGAACGCCTTGATCACCGGCTCGCCGAGTTGCTGAGACACCCACACACTTTCGGGTGTCCCACCCTCGATCTCCTCGATCAACCCGTCCCGCTGCTGCGGGTAGTAGTTGTTGGTCTCGATGATCGGTGCCCCGGGCTTACGGGCACCGGCAATTCCCGGTGCCAAATCCGGCACGTTCTTCTGCGGAATGCTCAGAATCACCAGGTCTGCGTCCTGAGCCGCGTCGGCTGCCCACACTGCCGTCGCCCCGGTGTCCGCCGCCAGGTCTGCCAGGGTCTCCGGGTCACGTGAGTTGGAGAACCGAACCTCGTGACCGAGTGCCGTCAGGCGACGAACGAGAGTACCGCCGATGAATCCGCTTCCGATGATTCCAATTTTCATACTCGGAACCAACGCACGCCCGACCCCGAACAATTCCCGTCAGGATCCGACGGAGACCTTGGACCGGGGACGACCGAACTTCATGGCCTTGTCCACCACCTTGCCGTAGCGCAGCACCGGCAGGTCGCGGAAGTAGTTCATGCGCAGCTTCCAAGGGGTCTCGCTGCCCTGTCTCGGGAAGTTGTCCACCGCCCGCAGCACGTATCCCGCCGCGAAGTCGAGGAACGGTTCCTCGTCGATCGACGGGTCACGTTCGAGCTCGACTGTGCTGTAGCCCTTCTCGTCCATGTGCGCCAGCAGTCGCATCACGTAGTTCGAGACCATGTCGGCCTTGAGCGTCCACGAGGCGTTGGTGTAACCGACGACGAAGGCGAAGTTGGGGATACCGGTGAGCATCATGCCCTTGTAGGCCATGGTGCTGGGCAGGTCGACGTCCTTGCCGTCGACACGGAACTGCGCACCGCCGAGAGCGGAGAGATTCAATCCCGTTGCGGTGACGACGATATCGGCGTCGAGGTGCTGGCCCGACTTCAGCTTCAGGCCGGTCTCGGTGAACGTGTCGATGTGATCGGTGACGATCGAGACTTCGTCCTTGCGAATCGAACGGAACAGATCGTTGTCGGGCACCAGGCACAGGCGCTGATCCCACGGGTTGTAGGACGGGGTGAAGTGGGTGTCGAGGTCGTATCCCTTCGGCAACCACCCCTCCTGCATCGTCCGGATCCGCTTCTTCATGAACTCCGGGTACTTCTGACTCAGCGTGTAGATCAACATGGCCATCGACACGTTCTTGAGCCGAGTGACGCTGTACGCCAACTTCTTCGGCAGGCGCTTGCGTAGCGTCTGCGCAATCGGATCCTGCGACGGAAGCGAGAGAACGTAGCTGGGCGAGCGCTGCAGCAGCGTGACGTGCTCGGCGTCGCGAGCCAGGTTGGGTGCCAACGTGATTGCCGTTGCACCGCTACCGATCACGACGATCTTCTTGCCGGAGTAGTCCAGATCCTCGGGCCAGTGCTGCGGGTGGATCACCTGGCCGCCGAAATTCTCCTGCCCGGCGAACTCGGGGGTGAATCCCTTGTCGTAGTTGTAGTAGCCACTGCAGGAGAACACGAACGACGCGGTGATCGTGACTGTCTCGTCCGTGTCGCTACGGTGCGCGGTCACCGTCCAGAACTGCTGTTCGGACGACCACTCGAGCGCGACGACCTTGTGATGGAACCGAATGTGCTTGTCGACGCCCGCTTCCTGCGCGGTTTCGACGATGTAGTTGCGGATGTCGGTGCCGTCGGCGATGGATTTCTCACCCATCCACGGCTTGAAGCTGTATCCGAGGGTGTACATGTCGGAGTCGGAGCGAATCCCGGGGTAGCGGAACAGATCCCATGTTCCTCCGATCGCGCCGCGACTTTCGAGGATGGCGTAGGTCTTACCGGGCAGATTGTGCCCGAGGTGGCGCGCGGCCCCGATCCCGGACAGGCCGGCACCGATGATGAGAACGTCGACCTCGGGAGAGGGCAGTACGGCAGTCATGTCAGCGATTCCTTCGATGTCCGGTGTCAGCTGGTCTTGTTGCGAGCGCTCTCGGACCTGCCGAGGCGGGCTACTTCTTCGTCCATCTTCGGCAGGATCGTCGGCACGTGCTCGAGCATGCTGCGATCACCGACCCGCGAGGTGATGACGGCCTTGAACCACGACGCTGCGCCCACCCACCGCGGCACGTAGACGCGCCGCTTGCGCTTGGCCAGGCCGTCGACGAACGCGTCGACGCACTGCTCGACGGTCATCGTCTTACCCAGCGGGCCGGGCAGCACCGCGAGCAGATCCTGGAATGCGGTGAGATCGGACTTGGCGTCCTGCACCATCGGAGTGTCGATCCATGCCATGTGCGCGGAGCCGACATCGACACCTCGATAGTTGACCTCGAGCCGGAGGGCATTGGCAAAGTGTTCTGCTGCAGCCTTACTGGCGTTGTACGCGGCCAGGCCGGGGCACGGGGTGAACGCCGCGAGCGAGGAGACGACGAGGACGTAGCCGTTGCGCTCGATGAGCGACGGCAAGGCCGCGCGGACGGTGTTGAACACGCCCATCACGTTGATGTCCATGACGCGTTGGAACGTGGCCGGATCGACCTGCATGATCGATCCGTAGCTGGCGATGCCTGCGTTCGCCAGCACCAGATCGATGCCGCCGTACGCCTCGATTCCCCCGTCGACGGCGCGCTGCATGTCGTCGAGATTCCGCACGTCTGCAACGAATGCCGCTGCTTTCAGCTGGGTTGCGAGTTCCAGGAGCGGTGCCTCGTCGACGTCGACGAGAACCAGCTGGGCACCTCGGCCCGCCAGCGCACGCGCCGTTGCGGCACCGATTCCCCGTGCCGCTCCGGTGATCAGAACGACCTTGTTCCGCAGCGTCGACGCCGCCATCTGCTCCCCCTCGATCGGAATGCTTGTCTGCGAACACTTTGCATCTGATACCGAGCGGTGTCAAGATCTGTCTGTGACTACCCATCACAGCGAACCCGGCCGTACCTACCGAGGCGCCGACCCGCAGCAGCGGCAGCAGGAGCGGCGAATTCGCCTGCTCGACGCCGCCGTGAAGGTCTTCGGCACCACCGGCTACCGGACGGCAACCGTGGAGAAGGTGTGCAGCGAGGCCGGCCTGACCAAGCGCTACTTCTACGAGTCCTTCTCCAACAGCGAGGACTTGCTCATGGCCGCATACGGCCGAGCGACCGACGCCATGCGCGAGAACATCCTGGCCGGTGCGCAGGCCGAGGCCGACTCCACCGAACAGGTTCTCCGGGGAGCTCTCACCGGCTTCTTCACGTTCGTCGCCGAGAATCCTGCATCCGCGCGCATCGCCTTCGTCGAGATTCTCGGAGTCTCGCCCACCGTCGACGCGCTCTACCGCAAGACGACGACCTCGTTCTCCGAGACGGTGCTACAGGTGGCCGAGGCCGCCGGATCCAGCCGCGGGCTCGCCGGGCCCAACCGTCGAACACTGGCGATGGGCCTGGTGGGCGCGGTCCTCACCATCGCCCAACAATGGCTGCTCTCTCCCGAACGCGAACCACTGGACTCGGTGATCGCCAGCGCCCACACCATTCTCGCCGCCGTGGTGTTCGGACGCGTCGACAGCTGAGCTGCGATGTAGGACCTACAGGCTCACGGCCTGCTCTGCAACGGCTCCACCGGCTCGTGAGCCGTGGCGCGTTCTCCTGATTTGACGACGACCACGCCGAGCAGAACCAGTGCGCCACCGGCCAATTGGACCGGTGCCGGTGCCTGCCCGAGCAGCAGCCACGCGAACACCAGTGCCGCAACGACCTCCATCAGACCCATGAACGACGCCAACCGAGACCCGAGACGTCGGCCCGCCGCGATCCCGAGAACGTAGGCCAGCGCGGCGGTCACGACGCCGAGGCCGATGATCGGAACCCACCACGGAACGATCGCATCGACGAAGGTGACGTCGGCAAGCGGAGCAGCGAACGGGACGATCCCAATGAGCCCGGCGACCAGCAGGATGAGCCCACCCGTCAACAGACCGGCTCCGGCGAGCACGATCGGCGGGAGGGCGTTGCTCTCGTCCGCCGACAGCACCCAGTACACGGCCGCACCGACCATCGAGCCCAGCGCCCACAGCACGCCGACCGAGTCCACGTCGGCACCGGAGATCAGATCGAGCACGAGCACCAGACCCATCGCGGCCAGCAGTGCCCCCACCACGGTCAGGCGACCGGGACGCTGCTGGTGCCGGAACCACATCCACCCGATGACGGCCACGGGCGAGGTGAACTCGATCAGCAGCGCGACACCCACCTCCATGCGTCCGACGGCGTTGAAGAAGGCGAGCTGGCACCCTGCGACCGCGAAGGCACCGTAGGCGAGGAGCAGCTTCCAGTTCTTCGCCAGCAGGTTCCACCGCCCGCGCAACGCGAGGATCGACGGAATCAGCAGGACGGCTGCGGCGAGCAGAATTCGCGCGGTCACCGCGGCCCCGGCCGTCCAGCCTGCGTCGAGTAGCCCGGTGGCGAGTGAGCCGGAAAGCCCGAAGGACGCCGCGGAGAGCAGCGCGAAGCCGAGTCCCGAGAGTCGACGCGACCGCGCGGCAGCATCGTGGGTGGCCGCGAGATCCGCATTCGCGTCATGAGTGTAAGCCGTCATGACATGTGACAGTAGGGACCGACTTGGTAAGGTGTCAACATGCTTTTTGCTCATGACGCGGAACTGTCACTGTTGGCGGCCGTGGCGTTGATCAATTCCGCCGAGGAGCCGGACACGCTGACCACCCGAGAGCAGCTCGCCGAGTTCTTCACCGAACAGGGCTACTCCGGCCGCTTCGATGGCGACGACGCCGAGCTCGAGGCGGTGAGAGCACTGCGCCCGACCCTGCGCGCGCTGCTCACCAGCAGCCGAGACGACGCCGTGGTCGAGGTGAACCGTCTGCTCGCCGAATCCTCGGCCCTGCCCCGACTGGTTCGCCACGGAGATCTCGACTGGCACATCCATGCCGTCGCCGATGACAGTCCGCTCGCGACCCGCATCGTCGTCGAGACCGCGATGTCCATGATCGACGTCATCCGAGCGGACGAGCTCTCGCGCTTCGACGTCTGCGCGGATCCGGACTGCAACGGGCTGGTCCTCGACCTCTCGCGCAACCGATCCCGCCGGTTCTGCAGCACTACCTGCGGGAACCGAGCGGCCGTTGCCGCGTACCGCGCGCGCAAGGCTCAGTGACGACGGCCACTGGGCAGTGCGGGGCTTAATCGGTCGGCTTTCGGGTATCCCCCGCTCCGAGCTGATCGAAAGGAATTACCCCTATGGTCGAGAAAAGGCCTACCAAAACGAGCTGGGCCAGAGCTGTAGAGAACATGCTGGCCGTCATCCTGATCTTCGCCGGTATCGCCGCCGCAGGCGGTCTGATCGCCGCATTGGCGGGCGGATTCGAGGGTTGGGCGATCGTCGCCGGAATCTCCGTGATCGTGTTGTTCGGTGCCGGATTCCTCGCGATTCGCGACGGCGCTCGACGACGAGCCCTCGAAACGAACACCGTCGTGTACGCCCCGGACAACACCGACCAGCTGTTCGACGTCGACCCGAACACGGGTGAGCGAACCCCTCACCGCGAGTAGCGCGATCGGTGCGATTCATCACGACTGTATTCAGCGGGTATCCGGTCCTCTCAGCGTCGCCATCATGCTCGAGTTGATCCGATATCGGCTGATCCACGTCGCTTGAACAGCGTGATACAAGTCAGGCTTGCCACTCCACACCGTCGCAGCCGGGACGTTTCGGCTGTCGAGTTCGTGATGCCAGGAGCCGTCGATGCAGTCGACGAAAGCGTCCGCGGCGACGTCCCACCATTCGCGATAGTCCTTGGCGTACCGATCTTCTCCGGTGCGACGGCCCAGTGTTGCGGCTGCGGCGATCGCTTCGCACAGCACCCAGTGCAAGCGCTCGGCAACCACCGGTCGCCCGGTCCAGTCCGTCGTGTAGACGAACCCGGGCGTCGGACCTGGCTGCCACCCGTCCTGTGCCGCACGGTGATAGAGCGATGCGGCGGCGGCAACGTAATCATGGCCGCGGGGGCTGGCGGCCACGAGACTCGCCTGCACGAGAAGCCGTGCCCACTCGAATCCATGACCGACTGTGGCTCCGTAGGGCTTGAACTGGTTGGCGGTGTCGTCACTGTTGTACTCGAGCTGCGGGATCCACTCGGCGGTGAAATGCTCCGGAACACGCCAGTCGTTCGCTTCGGCCCAGCGACATACGTTGTCGCAGATTCGCAGTGCCCGCTCGCGCCAGATCTGCGGTGCGCCGGCATCTGCAGCGGCCAGCAGTGCCTCGACCATGTGCATGTTGGCGTTGATGCCGCGGTAGTCGTCGAGCACGGACCAGTCCGCAGTCCATGTGTCCGAACACATCCCGTGGTGATCGTCCCAGAAACGACGTTCGACGGTATCGAGTGCCTCGTCGAGAAGCTCTAGGCCGTGGGGGTGCCCCACTGCGGTGGCAGCCGACGCGGCAAGTACCACGAAGGCATGCGTGTAGGCCGATTTCACGGCATCGGGCGAGGTTGCGTCGGCACTGGACTCGAACCAACCGCCGTTCGTGCTGTCTCGCAACGTCGTCAGCAATCCCTCGAACACCCGATCGGCTTTCCTCCGAGACCCCGGCCGTCCCAGCATCGAGGCGAGGAAGTGCACATGCGCCATCCGCGCGGTGATGTACGTATGGGCCGGATGATCGAGGTCGGGGTTCCCTCGGCCGTCCAACCACGCCGAACCACCGGCCGGGTGGTCGAGTGTGGTTCCGAAATCGAGAAGCCTCGATGATTCGATGTCGAGCCACAACTGATGCGAGGGCAGCGTCAGCCAGCTGCGACCATCTCCGGTGTCCATGTGTTCATTGTGCGCCCGACGAGAAACCATCCGACGCCGGTCAGCGAGAGACGCTGTAGCGCAGGTACATCCATCCTGACACCGGGAAGAGCTTCTGTTCGGCGAGAACGAGGTCGAGGTGATGACCCACCGGAAAGTAAGGCTTGCCACTGCCCAGGATCGTCGGCAGAAGGATGACCTCGAACTGATCGATCAGGTCGACCAGCGAGGCTGCCAAGGCTGCTCCTCCCACCGCCAGCGTTCCCTCGGTCTCCCGCTTGAGCCGCTCCACCTCGGCGATCGCGTCTGCGCTGCGCACCAGACGGCAGCCGTCGGCAACGGACTCGAGAGTGTCGGAGAAGACGATCCGGGGAGTGGCCTTGTACAGCTCGGCGAACTCCGCCTCTACTTCGTCGCCGTCGAGGCGTTCCGGATCTGTCCAGAAGTCCTCCATGGCCTCGTACAGTCGGCGTCCGAACAGAAACGCAGCGGTCGCTTCGGTCTGCCGATTGGAGAATCGATGTGACTCCGCGTCGGGCACCGAGAAGTCGAGACTGCCCGCCGAGTCTTCGATGTAGCCGTCGAGGGAAACATGCATGTTGTAGGTCAGTATGGCCATGTCGCTCCTGGGGTCGGGTGGATTCGAAAGTATGACTTCGACGGTCCCCGGAATTCACCGGTAAGCAGGTCAGTCCAGGATCGCAGTGGCCTCCACCTCGACGAGAACGTCGGGCTCGAACAGGTAGTCCACACCGATCAACGACGCGGGTGGCATCGGAGTAGGTAGTCCGATCTCCTCGGCGACGCGGGTGACGCCGTCCATGAACTCACCGATGCGCTCCGGAGCCCAGTGCGTGACATAGAACGTCAGCCGCAGGACGTCGTCGAATGTTGCTCCTGCACCGGCCAATCCGATCGCGGTGTTGCGCAGCGCCTGCGCCACCTGCCCGGCGAGGTCGTTCTCGGCGATCGCCGACCCGTCCTCGTTGCGCGCGATCTGACCGCTGACATGGATATGTCGAGACCCCTGGCCCACTGCTACGTGGTGATACGGGGTGGGTTGCATCATGCCGGACGGGGTGAACCGAGTGACGCTCATGAAGTTCCTTTCGTGGTGACCGAATCGCGGTATAGCATTGATACTTGGTACACAAAGGACACTTCAAGGGAACCTGGTTTCATGACCGATACCGCCGATGGCGCCACAGAACTGACGATCAGCGTCCCTCACCGTGAACTGTTGGATCAGGTGCTGGACAAATGGTCGCTTCAGGTGCTCAACGAACTGTGCGAGCGCCCCTGCCGATTCAACGATCTGCGCCGTGCAATTCCGGCGGTGACTCAGAAATCCCTCACCGCAACGCTGAGAAAACTCGAACGCAACGGCATCATCGAACGCACTGTTCTCAGCACTCGCCCGGTGGCGGTGGAGTATCGAATGACGCAACTGGGCAAAACTCTTCGGGCACCCGTCGACGTGCTGTTGGCCTGGGCGGCCGCTCACATGTACGAAATCGACAGCGCACGAGATCGATTCGACGCTCTCTGATCCGCTCACCGCAGCAGCGTGCTGCCCGAATGTTCCGAGATCTCGGAGGAGAGGTACACCCATGGCGAGCAATTCACAGCACTCCACCGGGCGCGCTGACGCGTTGCTGTCCGGCCTGGTTGCGATGCTGCAACCGAAGAAAGTGGTCACCGTGGGTGACAGCAGTGCCGGAATCACCTTGTCGAGGGCTCTCGAATCGGTGGCACCCGAAGTCTCGCCCCAACTCTGGAACTTCGTCGCCGGTCCGAGCGAGTCGGTCACCGAGTCCTTGTTCGACCTGCCACCGCGCTCGCTGGAGGAGATCGGCCCGGTCGACCTCGTGTGGATCAACGGTGAATCTCTGGTGACGAACGCACGGATCCTGCGGGCTCTGTGGCCACACGTGGCGGAGGGAGGGGTTCTGGCCGTGCAGAACTCGTTCTCTCCGGCTGGGTCGAATCCTCTGTGGAATGCCATTCTGCGTTTCGGTGCCGACGACATCGAGACCCTGACGCTTCCGGGAATCGGCCTTCTGAGGAAGCGATCGGAGCCCGTTCGCGAGGTCGACTTCACCGACGAGATGGTGTCCGCCACCGGGGTTCCGTTGCGGTTCGAGTCCATCGGCGTGCACGACGATGCCCCGCTGCTGGACCACGCGACCGGCGTGCTTCATGCTCTCGCGGATTCGGATCTTCGGGCGGTCCTCTTCGCGATCGGCAGTGGAGTCTCGACAGTGGCTGCGCTGCAATCCCATACGTCACTGTCGGTCCGTGCGACACACAAGGCGATCGCACGCCTGCTGACCCTGTCGGTGGTGACCCGGGTGGGCGATCGACTCGTTGTGGACGAGAACACGCTGAAGAGTTTTCGGAATCTCCCGCGCACGACGCCCCCACCGACCGACATGCCTCGGCACAGCCGGGACCGAGGCGAATTTTTGAGGGCGATCGCCCGCCAGTTGAGTACGACGGGATGGTCCTCGGAGCGTCAGGTCAACGAATTGTGCAGCTTCTTCGACGACGACTACGCGACATTGCGACGCGAGCTCGTCGACGCCGGATTCCTCGAGCGAAACAGCGCAGGTTCGATGTACCGGGCGCAGAGCAACGACTAGATCGCCTGGTCCACGGCCATGCGGAGGGGGCCCAGGATTCGGACGACGGCGTTGCGGGCAACCACTGGGTGAGGGCAGCAAACTTTGCTGGTCGCCATTCGGAGGTTTCCATGTACCTGCACGTTCAGTCACTCATACACGACATCGCCACCGACGAGCCCGACCCGGCCGCCGCGAACGCCCTCCAGGAGGGCCTCGGGGGACAGTTCGGCGAGATGCGCACGATGATGCAATATCTGTTCCAGGCCATGAACTTTCGCGGGGCTGCAGCCAAGCCGTATCGCGATCTGATCCAGGGAATCGGCACCGAGGAGATCAGTCACGTCGAGCTCATCGGCACCACCATCTCACGCTTGCTCGACGGCTCGCCGCAGTACCAGGGCAAGCTGGAAGACTCACTGGACACGCCCGGTGCGGGTGGGGCGACCCCATTGAATCTCGCTCTGTCACAGGGCAATATCCACCACTACCTCGTCGGCGCGCAGGGCGCGCTTCCGGTCGACTCCGTCGGCAACCCGTGGAGCGGTAGCTACGTCTACAACTCCGGCAATCTGGTTCTCGACCTGATGTACAACCTGATGCTCGAGTCGACCGGCCGCCTGCAGAAGTGCCGGATGTACGAGATGACCGCCAACAAGGCTGCGCGATCGACCATTTCGTACCTGATCGTGCGCGACCAGGCGCACGAGAACGGATACGCGAAGGCCCTCGAAACCCTCGGCGTCGATTGGAAGAAGACGCTGCCGATTCCGAAGACCAATGCCGAGAAGTTCCCGGAGGTCCAGAAATTGGTCGAACTCGGTCTGCAGAGCAAGCAGTACAGCTTCGACCTGACCGGGGCGTCCGAGGCCGGACGCATCTACCAGGGCATGTCGCCGTCCAAGGACGGCACCGACCTCGATGCCAGTGAGCAGGCCCCCGCCGGCGCTCCGATGGAGATCTCACCCGAACGTCTCGAGGAGTTCGCGCCCGGACTGGACACCGACCTCATGGAGCTCATTCAGCAGACGGCCGAGATGGAGATGGCCGATATCGACGCCACGTTCGGAAAGATGAAGTAACTCCGACGCTTTCGTAACCCGGCCTCCATCGCACGACGGAGGTCGGGCTTCGTCAGGTCCAGTACAGCAGCTGCGCTTCGGGTAGGACTGATTCGAGTTCTTCCACGAACCACGTGCGCATTTCCGACATGGTGTCCTTCGGGTAGACGTACTTCACGCCACCGAACTTGTTTCTCTTTGCTGTGCGGGCACTTTCGTCCATCTCCAGCTTCGTCCCCGGGTACCAGCTCAACAGCACGTCCTTGCTGGACGGAGTGAATCGGTGGGTGATGATCTCGGCGGTCAGGTCCAGATCGGGAACGTCACCCAACGCCTCGGCGACATTCGAGAGAAGTCGGCCGTACTGCTCTCGCCACCCCGGGATGGGCATGATCGGAGCGATGGTGAGCCCCACTCGATATCCGGCCAGCGCAAGCTGCCGTAGCGCCTCGATTCGAGCAGGCATCCGCGCAGTTCCGCCCTCGAATCGATGCGCGATGTCATCGGCATTGACCGACAAACGAACTCGGGTACGGCGTCGGTGGTCCAACGCCACCAACTCGGTGACGTCGTCGAACTTGGTCGTGAAGCGCAACGACACGTCATCGCCGTAATCCCCCGCGCCCACTCGACGAACGGCCTCGGCGAGGGATCCGGTCACATGCTCGATACCCAACGGATCCGTATAGCAGGACAACTCGAAAGTGGTTCCTTCGTGCCCACGTTCCTCGGTACCGGAGGTGATCGTGCCGCGGCCTGCATGGGTACCGATCCCCGCCAGGACGTCGTCGAGGTTGGCGAACACCCGGGTGATGGGCGGCCCGGACAACGATCCCGCCAGATAGCAGTACTGACAGTGAGCAGGGCATCCCTTCGCCAGGTCGATACGCCAGTCGGCGCTCGGCGGAATCGGTTGTGGTTTCAGCACACTCGGTGGTGCGACCACCACGGCCATCGTCGTCTTGGCTCGCGCGTAGGTCTCTCGCTCGGTCTCGCCCCGTAGACCCGTCAGGCGGTCACCGGGCAGCACGTCGATCTCGGTCACGCCGGCCGCTTCGCACCGGCGAACTATCTCCGCAGTGTGGGGAAGCTCCGATGCAGACCGCGTGATCAGGACGCGCGACGGCGTCCAGAGTCGAGTGGGTGCAGAGAGGGTGTCGTCCATTACCTGGAGTCAACGCCCGCACACGGTGGATCCTTCCCGTTTCGGGGTTACGAGACCCAGGTGTTCGTCGGTACTTCGGCGGGCCTGCCCAACAGATAGCCCTGTCCTTGAACGAAACTCGGCAAGGCGTCGAGCTGGTCGGGGGTTTCGATGCCTTCGACCACGCACCCCAGATGCAGATCTCGGGCGAGGTTGATGATCGCCCGCACGATGCTGCTGCTCGTCTCGTCGCTGGTCATCGTGGCGGTGAACGACCGATCGATCTTCACTGCACTCACCGGCAGTGTGGCCAGGTACCGCAAACTCGCGAATCCGGTGCCGAAGTCGTCGATGGCGATGCCGACACCCAGCTCACGCAGTTCACCGAGCTGACGCAGCATCGAGGAGCCGGACTCGAGAAGCACCGACTCGGTGAGTTCGAGAATCAGGTCCGCCGGAGCCATTCGGTGCCGTCCCAGAGCCGCGCTCACCACAGCAGCCATATCCACGTGTTGAGCCTGCCGGGCACTGAGATTGACGGCGATCTGGACGGGGACACCCGAGTCCGAATCGCGCGGGTTCGCCGCGCGCCATCGCACCAGAGTGCCCAGTGCGTCATCGAGCACACGCTCGCCGAGCTCGGAGATCAGACCCGTGTCCTCGGCCACCGGGATGAATCGGTCCGGCGTAATTCCTGCGCCGTCGTCGTCACGTAAGCGCGCGAGTGCCTCGAAGCTCGTGAGCGCTCTGCTGTTCAGGTCGTAGACCGGCTGATAGACGACGTTCAGCCTCGCGGCTCCGCGGTGTTCGGGATCGAGGGCACTCCGCAAGGTCCGCTCGATGTAAGCACGCTCGAGGGCGTTCGCGCGCAGCGCGTCGTCGAACAATTCGATCCGGTCCTTACCGAGTTGCTTGGCCCGGTACATCGCGGAATCCGCGTCCCGCAGTACCTCCTGCGCGCTGGCACCCTTGCGAACCAAAACCATGCCCACGCTGGCCGACACCACGTACTGGCTGCCCTGATACACGATCGGCGCGGCGAGAACCGCTCGGATGCGCTCGGCGACGCGTTCCGCCAACCCGGCACCGGCACGCTTGTCGGTTCCACGTTCGGCCGGCAACGCATCGACGACGAGGACGAACTCGTCACCGCCGACACGGGCGATCGAATCGTTGGCTCGCAGCACCGACCGCAACCGTCGCGCAACCTCGACGAGAACCGCATCACCGGCAGCATGCCCGCCGGTGTCGTTCACTCGTTTGAATCCGTCGAGATCGCAGAACAGCACCGCAGCAGCGGCTCCCGTGCTCTCACCGCGTGCGATCGCCGAGCCGATACGGTCGAGCAGCAGCATCCGATTGGGCAGCCCGGTCAGCGGATCCTGCAGGGCCGCTCGCTCGAGCGCGAGTTCTGCCTCGACGACGTCGGTCACTTCCCGCACCACCGAGAGGACCTCCGACACCTCACCCGACGGCCCACGTCGAAAGGGCGTGGTGCGTC
Organism: Rhodococcus sp. IEGM 1372; assembly: GCF_030056835.1. Lineage (NCBI taxonomy): Bacteria > Bacillati > Actinomycetota > Actinomycetes > Mycobacteriales > Nocardiaceae > Rhodococcus > Rhodococcus sp. IEGM 1372. The sequence goes on from NZ_JASHKS010000027.1 coordinate 23,916, forward strand.
GGGACAACCACCGCAGCGAGCCGTCGGCCGCGAGTACCCGATACCGGATACTGACGCTCTCGCCCTCCGGAAGCGACGCCGCGGTTCGGTCCGCCGCTCGGACGACCTCGACATCTTGTTCCACCACCCCGTCCAATCGATCCTCGCCGTCAGTGGAGTCGTCGGACCGACCGAGTCCGAGCCACGGCACCCGACCGTCCTCGACCGCTCCATCCGAAGGTGGTCCGGTCAGCAACGACCGCAGGCTGCGAGAAGCCCACGTCACCCGGCCGGTATCGACGGCGGTGACGGTCGTGATGTCCGGTGAAGCAGTCAACACCGCGTCGCGAAAGGCCCGGGCCTGCTCGAGTTCGGCCAGCGCCGCCCGCTCGGCGGAGACGTCCTCGGAGAGCACCATGGCACCGACTATCCGGCCCGAATCATCGCGCAACGGCCTCGCTTCGACCTGAAAGATCGCGCCGGTTCGGGGGCTGACGGAATCGAACGAAATCTCCTCACCCGCCACGGCCGCCAGGTAATGCGGCTCGAGCAACGCGAAGGCTTCCGGCGACACCGTGTCTCGGAGCAGCTGCCCCTCCATCCGTCGCGGGGCATAGCCCTCGGCCACCAGACCGGCACCCTCGACGAGGACGAATCGTAGATCGCAGTCCACGACCAGAACGGACGTGTGTGGGAGGTTGGCTGCCAACTGCCGGTATCGAGCCTCGCTCGCATCGTCGAACATCGCGGGAGAGCGGAGCAACGGACCGTAGAAACGACGCATCCCCAGGTAGATCACACCGGCAAGTGCCGTCGATGCCGTCACCGCGACGTCGAGGGGGCCGCCCATCGACTCCCGCATCGCGTCGAGCATCCCCCCGCCGGAGCCTGCAGCGAGATGCGAGGCGTGGCCGTCGAATCCTGTCCACAGGTGCACCGCGTGCACCAGATGATGCGCGGCGCAGGTCAGGAAGATCGCCGCTGTGGCCACCGCCAACCTGTTGTTGCGCAGCTGTCCGGTCCGCATCAGCCCACGGACGATGAACAGCACGATCCCCAGATACGCGGCAGCGGTGATCCCGTTGAGGACCACCACCCACACCCAGCCGCTCACAGTGCGTGCTCACCGAATCGAGTCCGACAACAGGCGCTCTGGTTCCACTCGACACAGACGACGGGCATGGCGCGACCCCCAGGGTTGTAGCCCACCGCGCAGAAAGACCGGTACGGCCGAAGAAACCGAGTCGACCAGCCGCTCAGCACTTTGATATTCGACGAAGGTTATCCCACTCCGGTTACCACAGCCGCCATTGGCGCAGCTCGAGAAATAGGTGTCGGCCTGGTGATTTCACCCTCCCGCGCAGCCCTCGACACAGCGTCGAACCCCGACGACCCCGTGGAGCAGAGTCGTCGGGTAAGAAGCTCTCATGCCCTTCGCCGACGAACTCCTCGGCCCGGATGCGGCCGGCACGCTGTTTCGGACCATGCGCACCGCCGCTCCGAAGGCTGACCTGTCGGTACTCGAAGGATCGATCGATCGTCTGGGTCCACTCGCACTTCGAGCCCGCGCAGATCTGTTGCGAGACGGCCTGCTCACGGGACTGCCCGGCACCTACACGGAGTTCGCTCGCATCATCCGACGTGCCGCCACCGATCCCGACTTCCAGGGCTGGGCGGTCTGGCCGGTCACGAGCGCTGTCGCATCGAAGGCCGTCGAGGAGAACACCTCGAGCGCATTCGACGACGGAATGGCCTTGCTCGCCGAGCTCACCGGCCGACTCAGCTCGGAATTCGCCATCCGCTCGTTTCTTCGAGCCGACCTGGATCGGTCGCTCGCGATCGCGTCGGACTGGACGACATCCTCGGACGAGCATGTGCGGCGTCTGGCGTCGGAGGGCACCCGCCCGTATCTTCCGTGGTCGGTGCGCGTCCCCGAAATACTCGCGCGCCCGGGCGTCACGGTGCCGATCCTGGACCGGCTCTACCGAGACGACAGTGATTACGTTCGACGTTCTGTCGCGAACCATCTCAACGATGTCAGCCGAGACGCCCCGGACTTGGTCGTCAGGACCGCCACCCGGTGGCTCGACGACCCGGACGCGCACACCGAACAGCTTGTGCGACATGCACTTCGGACGGTGATCAAGAAGGGAAACCGGGACGCACTCGAGCTGCTCGGGTTCGCTCCGGCCGACCTCGAAGTGAACGGCCCCACCCTCGACGTCACGGAGCTGCCCATGGGCGGCGAAGTGGAGTTCACGGCCTCGATCCGCAACGTCGGCGCAGAACCGGCCAAGGTTGCGATCGACTACATCGTGCACCACACCAAAGCCAACGGTGGGGTGACGGGGAAGACGTTCAAGCTGACGACGAGAACGATCACGCCCGGCGACAGCATCGATGTGCGACGGCAACATTCGTTCAAGCCGCTAACCACACGGAAGTACTACCCCGGCCCACACTCCATCGAGCTCCAGATCAACGGTGTGAGTTACGGTCACGCGGAGTTCACGCTCAGGGGCTAGCGGCGAGCGTCGTGCAGCTCACATGCAGCACCTCGGGTACGTCCGTACGGTCGAAGAGGTGCGCAAGAAGTGGCGGTGGCTGGCAGTGGTGCTCGGCATCGCCGTGCTCGTCGCAACTCCCTCGGTGATCGCGCGCTTACCCGTCGACCCGTCCGACATCGGCGCAGCCGAACTGCTCGAACAGGTCAAGTCCTCCACCGAGACGCCGTACTCGGGCTACGCCCAGGCGGTCGGCGGTGTCATCATTCCCGTGACCGAGGGGCTCGGCGGCCTGCCGGATCTGCTCGGCGACACCACCACTCTGCGTGCCTGGTATCGCGCCCCGGACAGCTGGCGCGTCGACACCGTGCGTCTGGCCGGTGAGCGCGGTCTCTACCGGAGCCCGACGCGGCTGTGGAGATGGGACTACGAGCAGAACACGGCCGTGGTCACCCCGGTCCCCGAACCGAGCCTGCGCCTGCCACGCGAGGCCGACCTGCTACCCCCGGAGCTGGGGCAGCGGTTGCTGAGCGAGGCGACCGCGGATGAGGTCACCCGGCTTCCGGCACGCCGGATCGCCGGCCGGGACGCCCCTGGCCTGAGGCTCGTCCCCAGCCAGCCGCAGAGCACCGTCACCGGAGTCGACGTCTGGGTCGACCCCGGCAGCGGGCTCCCGCTGCAGGTCGACCTGCTGGGAGCCGGGGCCACCCGTCCGGTCGTTAGCACCGCGTTCCTCGACTTCTCCTCCGAGACCCCCGATGCCGACACCGTCCGTTTCGTTCCCCCGCCCGGTACCGACGTGCAGCAGCAGGACGGTGGCGACATCGCCTCGTTCGCCGACCGGCTCGACACCGCAGGCCTGCCGTCGACCCTGTCCGGCCTCGATCTGCGCCCCCGCGAAGGCCAGGGGTCGGTGGGAATCTACGGCCGCGGTGTGACCGAACTGTTCGCCGTTCCCCTGCCGCGACGCGCCGCGGGCGGACTCGTCGAACAGTTGCAGTCCGCCCCCGGGGCAATCGTCACCGACGACAGCGTCGCGGTGTCGCTCGGTCCACTCAACGTCCTCGTCACCGGACCCACCGACGACCGGCGTCGCTATCTGCTGTCCGGCACCGTCACCGCGGAGACCCTGACGACCGCCGCCCAACAGCTCGGAGGAGCAGCCACATGATCCGCACGACCGGCCTGACCAAGAGCTACGGATCGGTGCGGGCAGTCGACGGTGTCGACCTCGACGTACGCGCCGGCGACATCTACGGTTTCGTGGGCGCGAACGGCTCCGGCAAGACGACGACCGTGCGCATGCTGCTCGGCCTGGTACTGGCGACCTCCGGGCAGATACAGGTGCTCGGCGAGGAGATGCCCCGGCGACGCAGAAGCGTGCTGCCACGGGTGGGGGCGCTGATCGAGAACCCCGCCGCCTACCCCAACCTGTCCGGACGCAGAAACCTCACGCTGCTCGACGCGGCCGGTCCGGGTGGGTCCCGGCGTACCCGGAAAACCAGGGTCGGTGAAGCTCTCGAGCAGGTGGGCCTCGCCGGGGTGGGACGCAGACCGGTCAAGCAGTACTCGCTCGGCATGCGGCAGCGTCTCGGGCTGGCGGCGGCGCTGATGCGTACCCCCGAACTGCTGATCCTCGACGAGCCGACCAACGGACTCGACCCACAGGGAATCCTCGAGATTCGAGAGTTGCTGCTGGGCTTGCACTCTCGAGGCACCACGGTGTTCCTCTCCAGCCATCTGCTGGCCGAGGTGGAGCAACTGTGCGACCGAGTGGGAGTGCTCGACCGAGGTCGACTCGTCCTACAGGACCAGCTGTCCTCGATGCAGCGGTCCACCGGCCGGGTGTCGGTGCGCACCGCCGATCCCGCCCACGCCGTCTCCCTGCTCTCCGGCGTCGAGGGGGCCACGGTGCTCGAACGTGTGGGTCAGCAACTGATCGTCGAGCACCGGGACCCAGCCGCGCTGAACCGGCTCCTCGTGGAGGGCGGAGTCCGGGTGAGCGAGCTGAGCGAGCAACGGATGAGCCTCGAACAGTCCGTGCTGGCTGTCACCGGGGCCAGTTCCGACAGAGTCGACGCACCCGGCGCACTTCGAGACAACGCCACCCGGACCGAGGTGACCGCATGATCGGCGTCGAACTGCGCGCAATGCTGAGCCGACCCCGCACCTGGGTCGTCATCCTTCTGCTCAATCTGCTGCCGACCATCGTCGCGGGTCTCCTCGCCCTGACCGACGTCGGTCCGCGTCCCGGCGAAGGCCCCGCCTTCCTCTCTGCGGTGACCACCAACGGCCAGCTGTTTCCGCTCGCCGCGCTCGCCATCGTGCTCCCGCTGTTCCTGCCCGTCGCCGTGTCGGTGATCGCAGGCGATGCCGTCGCCGGCGAGGCCCAGGCCGGCACGCTGCGCTACCTGCTCGCCCGCCCGGTGGGACGAACCAAACTACTGGTGGCGAAGCTGATCTCGGTTGCCGCCTTCGTGCTGCTGGCCGTCGTCGTCGTGGCCGTCATCGCATACTTCGTCGGCACGACGCTGTTCGACGTCACGACTCTGGGTGGCGTCTCCAGCGTGTCCGGCACAGTGCTGACCGACGAACAGGTCGCCACGCGCACCGTCATCGCCGTGCTCTACGTGACCATGTCCATGCTCGGAGTCGCCGCCATGGGCCTGTTCCTGTCGACCCTGACCGACTCCCCGCTCGCCGCGACATTGGGCGCGTTGGCGTTCCTCATCGCGAGCTCGCTGCTGCTGACGCTGGACGCCGCCGACGCCATCGCGCCGTACCTACCGACGCGATACTGGTTGGCTTTCGTCGACCTGTTCCGCGACCCGGTGCCGACGCGGGACCTGATGCGCGGCGTCGGTGTGCAGGGCGTCTACGTCGTCGTTCTTCTCGGCGCGGCGTGGGCGAACTTCACCACCAAGGACATCACGAGCTGAGACGGCTGCAATCACCTGCGCCGAGCTGGGTGGTGGAGTCGCCGTCCAACTGGGCAGAGACCATCGCGCCGACCAGAGGATCGCGGGGCAGGTTCCCGTGATCGACGGTCGAGTCCGCACACACGCTCTGGACAGGGATGTTGACGGCCCCGTCGAGTTCGGCCGACGTCGGCGGGGTCACCACCTGATCCAACTCGGTCCAGATCGACACCCATTGCGGCCCCTCCGGGGTCTCGTCCCCGGAGTTCAGGGCGGCGAACACGGAACTGTCCGGGGCGAGCTGCTGACAGGCGGTGGCGCACTGGTCGGGCACGAACTGGGCCGCCAGAGCCGCCACCTGAGTGCCGTGGTGCGGGGAGCCGAGAGTGACGATGCGTCGGGCCTGCTCGGCACCGCCCAGGTCGGCGGCCCAGAGCCGGGCCACCACCCCACCGGCGGAATACCCGACGACGTCGACCGAAGTCGCTCCCGTCCGAACCAGAGCCGCGTCGACGGCGTCGCGCAGGGTCTGCGCCTGCACGGTCAGATCGCCGACGCCACCGTCGGGCAGAGCTACGACGGTGGCGTCGCGACCGTCCTCCCGTAGTTCGGCCGCGAGCACCTCCAGCGAGTCGGTGGATCCGCCGAACCCGGGGATCAGCAGCACCGGGCCGGGAACGGACTGGTCGACGCTGGCGACGGGGTCGTTCGCGGGGCGTGATGCGACGAAGGCCGCCACAGCCGCGACGATCCCGACCAGAACGAGAGCGAGTAAGACGAACACGAGACGACGGCGAGCCGGGGCGAGGGAGGCGAACACTCTGTCCAGTGTGCCTGCAGATCACGCCTGATCGCGGACCACCGGAGGAACGAGCACGAACTTCCCCACGTGGTCCCTCTCCAGGAAGCGCTGCTGCGCGGCCGCGATCTGCTCGAGCGGAAACGACTCGGCCAACAAGGGACGAATCTCACCGGCTTCGATGTACGACACGAGGTTCGGAAACACGTCCTCGTCCCACGCTGTGCAGCCAAGGAGAGTCAGGTCGTTCAGGTACATCGTCCGTAGATCCAACGCGACGACGGGTCCTGCGATCGCGCCGGAGGACACGTATGTTCCCCCACGAACGAGGACGTCGAGCAAAGGGCCGAAACCGTCGCCCGCGACATTGTCGATCACCACATCGACGCTGCGCTTGCCGAGGGCGTCCACCACGTCGACATCGCGCCCGTACACCTCGTGGACGCCGAGTTCGCGGAGCTGGTCGTGCTTGGTAGGGCTCGCGACGCCGATCACGCGGGCACCGCGTCGAACAGCCAGTTGCACTGCGGCAGAACCGACTCCGCCCGACGCGCCGGTGATGAGCACTGTCGACCCTCGATGCACTCCCGCGCGAGCGATCATGTTCTCCGCCGTGCCGTAGGCACACGGAATGGTCGCCAGCTCGGCGTCGGTCCACCCACAGTCGACCGCGAAGATCTCGCTCGCCGGAACGACGACGAACTGCGCGAACGCGCCGTCCATGTCCGAACCCAACCAGCGCGTCTCGCCCGACGAGAAGCCGTCGACACGCATGCACGGTCGAACCAGGACTCGGCTACCGACGATGGATTCGTCCGTCCCGGGACTCGCACACACCAGACCGCAGCAGTCCGTGCCCTGAATCAGCGGAAACGGCGTCGCGTCGTTCCACCCGCCGTCCGCGTACCAGCCCACGCGTGTGTTGATCTCGGTGTTGTTCATCCCCGCGGCCAACACTCGAACGAGCACCTCACCAGGGCCCGGCACGGGTATCGGCACCTCGGACACGACGAGTTTGTCGTACCCACCGATGCCGGTGGTGACGATGGCTGTCATCAGGTCACCGCTGGCTCTTCCGGTTCGCATGAAGTCATCTTGCAGGACCGACGTCACGAACAGGCCGATGCAGCGCTGGATCGACAACCAAAAAGGCCCCCGACGCGCTGGTGCGTATCGAGGGCCTGCTGGTGGAGCCGCCTAAGAGAATCGAACTCTTGACCTTTTCATTACGAGTGAAATGCTCTACCGACTGAGCTAAGGCGGCGTGCCTTTCGGCGTTGGTGAGTCTAACGGAGCAGCACATCGAAACGAAAATCGCCTCCCGCGACGGGGTCAGCCGGCGAGACCTAGTCCCTCCACCGGCCCACCGAGAAGCGACTTGACGTGCCTGGTCACAGCGTCGGCGAGCACTTCGTTCTCCCCTGCCTCGACGGCGTCGAGCACCTGGCGTACTACATCGCGTGGGTCGTTCTTCGGGACATCCAGCTCGGCGATCATGTCGGTGTCGGTGTACCCCAGATGCACCCCGACGACGAGGGTTCCCTGCGGCGCAAGCTCGAGCCGAAGCGAGTTGGTGACCGACCAGATCGCCGCCTTGGACGCCCCGTACGCGCCTGCGCCGCCGAGCCAGGACAGCACCGAGTGGATGTCGACGAGCGCGCCGCCGCCGTTGGCCTTCAGGATCGGCGCGAATTCCTGAGCGATTCGCAGCGCGCCGAACACGTTGGTCTCGAACACTGCGCGAACGTCGTCGATCGACGTCGTCAGCAACGGTGTCGTTCCGGGAGCACCGGCGTTGTTGAACACGATCGACACGTCGGACGCGATATCACCAAGCGCTGCAACGGAATCAGCTTCGGCAACATCGAGGGCAACCGGCACCACCCGAGGATCGGAGTCCTCGCGCGGGTTCCTCGCCGTTGCGTAGACCTTCGCGGCCCCACGCTCGAGCAACGCGTGGACCGTCGCTCTGCCCAGGCCGCGCTGACCGCCGGTCACCAACACCGTTGCTCCTTGAATCGACACCATGAAGTTCACCCTTCGAGACAGAGGTCAATTGCTTTTGATTCTGTCATTCATAGTTGACCGCTTCGACATAGTCAAATAGTGTTCACCTATGTCGCCGACACCCACCGAGCGCTTCCACCTCGCTTCTGCACCCGATGGGCTGCACGTCGTCCAGGATCTGCTGAATACGCGCGCCATCGCCCCCTACGGACTACCCGACCTCATCGCCGACGGTGAAACCGCATCGACTACCTGGGGGACGACGCTCTCGGACGAGGATGCAGCGGCGCTACGGACATTGCGATCCGACGTGGAAGCGGCCATCGCAGGCGACATGGCCGCACGGCCGGCCGTTCGAGTCGAACTCGTAGCGGACGCCGACGGCAGCGTCCGGCTCGCGCCCACCGGCACCGGGGCCGATTACATCGCGTCACAGATCTGGGCGGAAATACTGCTCGCCCAGCAATCGGGTACCTGGCCCCGGCTCAAGAGATGCAAGAACGAGGCGTGCGGATCGGCGTTCTACGACCGCTCCCGCAACAACAGCGGCGTCTGGCACGACGTGAAGACCTGCGGCAACGTGGCCAATCTCCGCGCCTCGCGGGCGCGCAAGAAAGCGCAGACCTAGCGGAGCACGTCGCCCAGCGTCGCCACCATCGCATAGATCGCGAACTTGGGTTTTGCATTGACTGCCAACGACTCTCGGCATTCGAGGATCGCCTCGATGCTCTTCAGCAGCGCCTCGGGCAAGACGGCCTTCGCCATGCGCTCGACCTGCTCGGCCATGTCGGGATGGGTTGCCGTGGCGGTCGATCCGTACGAGCGAGCGAGCGCATCTCGATACAGGCCCACCAGATCCATCAGCGCGCGATCGAGTGAATCGCGACCGGTCCTGGTGGCACGCGACTTCTGCCGCTTCTCGAGATCCTTGAGCACCCCGGCCGAGCCGCGCAGCGCACCCGCCGCGCCCTTGCCTGTACCGCCCGCACCCAGAGCCGTACGCAATTCCTCGGTTTCGGCCTCGTCGCGCGAGGCACTCATCTCCTTGGCCTCATCCTCGGCCGCCTTCACCAACTCCTCGGCCGCGAGGTACGCCTGATTGGGCCGAGCTGCAGCCGACGCCAGCGCCAGGGCACGTTTGCGACGCGCCCGCGCATCCTCGTCGGTGGCGAGGCGACGCGCTCTGCCCACGTGACCACCGCTGATCGACGCGGCCCACTCCGCCGTCTCGGCGTCGAGCTTGTCGCGAGTCTGCAGCACCTGCGCGATCGCCGGCACCGTGGGCGTGACCAGCGAGACGTGACGGCACCGCGAGCGCAGAGTCACCGAGATGTCCTGCGGATCGACCGACGGCGCACACAGAAGGAACACCGTCTTGGCCGGCGGCTCCTCGACGACCTTGAGCAACACGTTTCCGGCACCCTCGGTGAGCCGGTCGGCGTCCTCGACCACCACCACCTGCCACAACCCGGTGCTGGGTCGACGCGAGGCGATGGAGACGATGTCTCGCATCTCCTTGGTGCTGATGCTCAACCCCTCGGGCACGACGCGTCGCACATCGCCGTGAGTGCCAGCCATGGTGGTCGAGCAGGCCTGGCAGTGCCCACACCCGGGAGTGCCCTCGGTGGTGCACTGCAATGCCGCAGCGAAGCACAGGGCAGCGATGGATCGGCCGGACCCGGGCGGGCCGGTGAACAGCCACGAATGCGTCATCGCCGACGAGTCGACGCCGGTGCGCGCAGCCACCGCAGCGGCCGTCAGATCGGCCTCGACATCTTCCTGACCGACCAATCGATCGAACACACCCGCCATGCACGCAACCCTAGTGGTTGGGGCCGACAACCCGAACCCGCGAACTCGAAGTTACGGCGGCTTTGAACCGTTTTCACATCCATAACTTCGAGCTCGGCGGTTACTCGGTGTCGGTCTTCTTCGCCGGGGCCTTCTTGGCCGGTGACTTCTTCGCGGCAGTGGTCTTGGAGGCAGTGGTCTTGGTGGCCGTCTTCTTGGCAGCAGCTTTCTTTGCCGGAGCCTTCTTCGCTGCGGCCTTCTTGGCCGGAGCCTTCTTGGCGGCAGCCTTCTTCGCCGGTGCCTTCTTCTTCACCGGACCACGAGCACGCCTGTCCGCCAACAACTCCGACGCACGATCGTCGGTGATCGACTCGACCTCGTCGTCCTTGCGCAGGCTGGCGTTGGTCTCGCCGTCGGTGACGTACGGCCCGAAGCGACCGTCCTTGATCACCATCGGCTTCTCACTGATCGGGTCGACGCCCAGCTCGCGCAGCGGCGGCTTGGCTTCGCCCTGACGACCCCGACGCTTGGGCTCGGCGTAGATCTTCAGCGCCTCTTCCAAGGTGACGGTGAACATCTGATCCTCGTCGGCGAGCGAGCGAGAGTCGGTGCCCTTCTTCAGGTACGGGCCGTAGCGACCGTTCTGCGCAAGGATCTCTTCCTTCGACTCCGGATCGACTCCGACGACGCGAGGCAGCGAGAGCAGCTTGAGCGCATCCTCGAGCGTGATGGTCGCCAGGTCCATGGACTTGAGCAGAGAACCGGTGCGCGGCTTGGGGCCGGTCGCCTTCTTCGCAGCCGCCTTCTTGGCCGGAGCTTTCTTGGCCGCCGCCTTCTTCACCGCGGTCTTGACTCCGCCGCCACCGTCACCGTCGTTGCCGGACGGCACCGGGACGATATCGGGCTCGGGGGGCGTGGGTTCGGGTTCCGGCTCGGGCAGGATCTCGGTGACGTATGGCCCGAAACGGCCTTCCTTCGCGACGATGTCGTGACCGGTCAGCGGATCGACACCGAGCTTGCGCCCCTCTTGCGGTGTGGCGAAAAGCTTTTCGGCGAAGTCGATCGTCAACTCGTCCGGCGGAAGATCGTCGGGCAGGTTGGCGCGCTGGCTGATCGGATCGCCGTCCGGATCGTCATCGTTCTTGACCATGCGCTCGAGGTACGGACCGTAACGGCCCACGCGCACATGGATTTCGCGACCCTCGGAGTCGTCGAACAGACGGATGGAGTTGATGGTGCGGGCGTCGATCTCTTCGAGATTCTGGCCGACCATCTTCTTCAGGCCACCGGAGCGAGCCACCGAGCCCTCGGCACCGGTGTCGCCGCCGAAGTAGAAGCTCTGCAGCCAATTGCCGCGTCGCTCACGGCCTCCCGCGATGGCGTCGAGGTCGTCCTCCATGCCTGCGGTGAAGTCGAAGTCCACCAGACGCCCGAAGTGCGCCTCCAACAACGCAACCACCGAGAACGCCACCCACGACGGCACCAGTGCACTGCCGCGCTTGTAGACGTAACCGCGGTCGAGAATGGTCTTGATGATCGACGAATACGTCGACGGCCGACCGATGCCCAGTTCCTCGAGCGTCTTGATGAGCGACGCCTCGGTGAAACGCGCGGGCGGGTTTGTGGTGTGACCGTCGGGATCGAGCTGGGTGGCGGTGACGGCCTGACCCTGAACCAGTGCGGGCAAACGTGATTCGGCGTCGTCGGACTGTCCGCCGGCCTGATCGTCGACGCTCTCCACGTAGGCCTTGAGGAAGCCGGCGAACGTGATGGTGCGCCCCGAAGCGGAGAACGTGCACTCCTCGCCGGTTCCGACCGTTCCGGTGATGCGCAGTGTCAGCGTGGTGCCGCGCACGTCGGCCATCTGCGACGCGACCGTGCGCTGCCAGATCAGCTCGTAGAGGCGGAATTCGTCGGTCTGCAGGGCCGAGTGCAACTGACCGGGCGTCTGGAAGACATCACCGGACGGGCGGATGGCCTCGTGGGCCTCCTGCGCGTTCTTGACCTTGCGGGTGTACTGACGCGGCGACGGATGGACGTACTCCGGCCCGTAGAGCTCGGTCGCCTGGGTACGTGCCGCCGAGATCGCCGACGCGGACAGCGTCGTCGAGTCGGTACGCATGTAGGTGATGTAGCCGTTCTCGTACAGCCGCTGCGCGACGCGCATGGTGCGCTCGGAGCTGAAGCGCAACTTGCGGGCGGCTTCCTGCTGCAGCGTCGACGTCATGAACGGCGGGTACGGCTTGCGGGTGTACGGCTTGTCCTCGGCGGACGCGACCGTCAGGTCGACGCCTTCGAGAGCCTCGGCGAGGCGTCGGGCACGCGGTTCGTCGAGGACGGTCACCGAGTCGGACTTGAGCTTGCCGTCGGCCCCGAAGTCACGACCTGCGGCGACGCGATTGCCGTCGACATTGACCAGGCGGGCTCCGAAGCTGCGCGGGGTGGCGTCGGCTCCGGCGTCGAGCGTGGCGGAGATGTCCCAGTACTCGGCACTGCGGAACGCCATCCGCTCGCGCTCGCGCTGGACGACGATGCGGGTGGCGACGGACTGCACTCGGCCTGCCGAGAGCTTCGGCATGACCTTCTTCCACAGCACCGGGCTGACCTCGTAGCCGTAAAGACGGTCGAGGATACGACGGGTCTCCTGGGCGTCGACGAGGTCTTGATCGAGGTCACGGGTATCGGCGGCGGCAGCGAGAATGGCCGGCTTGGTGATCTCGTGGAACACCATGCGTCGAACCGGGATCTTGGGGTTCAGGGTCTCGAGGAGATGCCAGGCGATGGCCTCACCCTCGCGGTCGGGGTCAGTGGCGAGATAGAGCTCGTCGGCGTCCTTGAGCAGGCTTTTCAGCTCTGCGACCTTGCCCTTCTTCTCGGGCGAGACGACGTACAGGGCCTCGAAGTCGTGGTCGACGTCCACGCCGAGACGTGCCCATGGTTCACCCTTGTACTTGGCGGGAACGTCCGCGGCACCGCGGGGAAGGTCGCGAATATGGCCGACGGAGGCCTCGACGACGTAGTTGCTCCCTAGGTACGGGGCGATCTTCTTTGCCTTGGTCGGAGACTCGACGATGACCAGACGACGTGGCTCGGCGGAGCTGTCCCCCGTGCCGTTGTTACGTGCTGCCACCTTGCTGCCGAACCTTCCCTAGTGCGTTTTCACAGGCAGATTTGCCTGTCCCACTACTAACAGACTGACATACGTCGGCCAAATACTCGCAGATCAGTCACAGATCGGCCTACTCGGCGTGGGGCCAATTGGTACGTGCGTCCACGTTCTGTGGAGCGTCACCGACGTTCTCGGTGAGCCGCAGCAGCCGGCGTCGACCGGTTATTCGGAGGCCAGGATTGGACCCACGCGTGCCGATGAGTGTCGGCGCGATGCCCGCGCGCATCAACGACTGGGCGAGGACGGCGTGAGTTTCCGGCGCGTGCGGATCCAGACCGAGCACGTACCGCTCCCCTTCCGCCTCGGGACGACCCGACGCGAGCACCCAGGCGCGCAGTTCGCGAGAGCCCGGTACCCAACCGGGCGGGACGGCCTTGACAGCGCCCTTGGTCCACAGAGACGCCAATGCGGACAGTTCGGGCACCGACGCGGTACGCACCAGAGGCCTGTCCTCCTCCGATTGACCGAGCTCCGGCGTCAGACCGCATTGTTCGATGAGTTCGGCGATGGCGTCCGCGCGCCACTGAGCGTCGACCACGACGGAAATTCGGGCCGCACCCGCCGAGGTGACGACATGGCCGGTGGCAGCCAGCAGCCCACTGAGATCGGTCACCGCGGGCGGCAACGACTCGGCGGAGAAGAAGGACAGCTGGTTCACAGCATGGACATTAGGACATCGACGCCCGCGCTCACGGCTTTCGGCGCTCCCCGGTGGTTCGTGGAAACGAAACATCCCCCTTTTCGATCGGCCTTGTAGGACCGATGAAAAGGGGGATGACGGTTCTCGACTCCAAAGAGAAGAGAATCAGACCGCGCGAACGCCCGTGGCCTGAGGACCCTTGGTGCCCTGGCCGACCTCGAACTCGACGCGCTGGTTCTCCTCGAGGGTGCGGAAGCCGCTGCCCTGAATTTCGGAGTAATGAACGAAGACGTCAGCGGAGCCGTCTTCTGGTGCGATGAATCCAAAGCCCTTTTCGGCGTTGAACCACTTCACAGTTCCCTGTGCCATGCTTTTCCTTCTCTTTCTAACACCGGATTCGATGGAGCGCACTTTCGGTCCATCGGGCCGGTTCCGACCGCTGCACTTTCTACGAATCCCCCTCAGGATTCCCCCTGACGGACGAGCTCTTCCAGTACCGCGCCCGCAACATTAGATCCTGCGAGCGTAGAACGAACACAGAAGCTGCGACCGCGTCAAGTGAACCATGAACTCCGCGTTCGCAACAGTCGAAAGTCGACCGTTTTCGAACATTTTGTCCGTGTTGTAGAAACGGACAACATCCGACAGGCGAATTGCTGCTTCCACCAGGGCGCGAAGGAGCTGAGCAGGTTCCCGCTAGCATGGGGATGTCGCGAACAGCCCGACGGCGCTTGTAGATCGAACGAATGCATGGAGGCCCGTGAGCGAGAAGAATCCGCTGGGCGGTGCGGATGCCGGGAGCTACGGGCAGCGGTTGCTGGATCGAGTATTGGCGGGATCGCCTTCGAGCGAGAGCCCGTTGACCCACGTCGCCGAACTGCCGGCACGCGCCTCCCAGTTCTCCTCCTGGCCGTCGTGGGTGGGCCCGGAAGTGGTGCAGGTGATCACCTCTCGTGGGATCTCACAACCCTGGACGCATCAGGCACGTGCGGCAACACTCGCCGCCGAGGGCAGTCATGTGGTGCTCTCGACCAGTACCGCGTCGGGTAAGTCGCTGGCGTATCAACTCCCCATCCTCACGACGCTGTCCGCCGATGCCCGAGCGACCGCGCTGTATCTGGCCCCCACCAAGGCCCTCGGTGCCGATCAGCTGCGCACCACGATCTCGATAACCGACGAGTTGCGTTCGGTATCAGACGAACTCGCCGAAGTGTTTCCGAGCGCGTACGACGGCGATACGCCGATCGAGATTCGCCAGTGGGCCCGCGCGAACGCGCGCTGGATCTTCACCAATCCCGACATGCTGCATCTCGGCATCCTCGGCTCGCACGAGCGGTGGTCGCGCTTCCTCCGCAACCTCCGCTACGTGGTGGTAGACGAATGCCATTACTACCGTGGAGTTTTCGGGTCCAATGTCGCGCTCGTGCTCCGCAGGCTACGACGCCTGTGCGCACGGTACGGAGCATCGCCGGTGTTCGTTCTCGCCAGCGCCACGACGTCCGAACCCGGGCGGGCCGCGAGCCGACTCATCGGCGCGCCGTGCGCGGAAGTCACCGAGGACGGATCCCCGCACGGAGCCCGCACCGTCGCGCTGTGGGAACCACCGCTGCTCAAGGAGATCACCGGCGAAAACGGCGCTCCGGTAAGGAAATCCGCAGGCGCAGAAGCGTCGCGCATCATGGCCGACCTACTGGTGGAGGGCGCGCGAACTCTGGCATTCGTGCGGTCCCGGCGCGGAGCCGAGGTGACCGCGCTGGGGACCCAGAGAATTCTCGCCGACGTCGATCCGCAATTGATACGACGCGTCGCCGCCTATCGCGCAGGGTATTTGGCCGAGGATCGGCGCAAACTCGAATCCGATCTGTCCGACGGCACGTTGCTCGGCGTCGCCACCACCAATGCGCTCGAACTGGGCGTCGACATCGCCGGTTTGGACGCAGTGATCGTGGCGGGCTTCCCCGGCACCGTCGCGTCGTTCTGGCAACAGGGCGGCCGCGCCGGACGACGCGGGGAGGGCTCGCTACTGGTGCTCGTTGCGCGCGACGATCCACTCGACACTTATCTGGTGCATCACCCGGCGGCTCTGTTGGACAAGCCCGTCGAGGCCACCGTCACCGACCCCACCAACCCGTACATCTTGGCTCCGCAGTTGCTCTGCGCTGCAGTGGAACTGCCGATCACCCTCGTCGAGGCCGAGGAACTGAGCGCGGAATCGGTGCTTGAGGAACTCGAACTGAAAGGCTATGTGCGCAAGCGTCCGCACGGGTGGTTCATCACCCCCGAGGGGCAGCAGCTGTCGCCGCACGGTGCGGTGAACATTCGCGGCGGCACCGGGGTGCAGGTGGCCATCGTCGACGGCGAGTCCGGTCGCATGCTCGGCACGGTCGACGGCGGCAGAGCGCCCGCCACCGCCCACCCGGGTGCCGTCCACATTCACCAGGGTGAGTCGTTCGTGGTCGACGAGCTCGATCTCGATGCCGGTCTCGCACTGGTGCACGCCGAGCAGCCCGAGTGGAACACCTCGGCCCGCGAGATCACCGACATCTCGATCACCGCGGTGCACGAATCCGTCGACTACGGCGAGGTACGCGTCGCACTGGTGCAGGTCAACGTCACCCATCAGGTCGTGGGATATCTGCGACGCCTCCTCTCCGGCGAGGTACTCGACTCCATCGAACTCGACATGCCCGCACAGACACTCGACACCCGAGCCGTCATGTACACCATCACCCCGGAGTTGCTCGAGCACAGCGGAGTTCCGTACGAACGATTCCCCGGATCACTGCACGCCGCCGAACACGCGGCCATCGGGTTGCTGCCCTTGGTTGCAACGTGCGATCGCTGGGACATCGGCGGAGTGTCGACGGCTCTGCACCCCGATACGGGCCTGCCCACGGTGTTCGTCTACGACGGATACGACGGCGGAGCAGGCTTCGCCGACCGCGGTCACGTGGCCATCGCCGATTGGCTCACGGCCACGAAAGACGCCATCGTCTCCTGCGAATGCCAAACAGGTTGCCCCTCCTGTGTGCAATCACCCAAATGCGGAAACGGCAACGATCCACTGGACAAAGACGGTGCTGTTCGAGTGTTGACTGCGGTACTGGCGGCCATCACTCGGGAGGGGTGAGTCCACGGATTCCGATTCAGCGCCGGTCCAGCGCCGGTCCAGCGATAAACGCAAACGCGCGCGCATTCGCGGAACGCGTGCAAAATCGGCTGCTGGACGGGGCTATATCGCGCGCTTCTGACAAAAGCGCGCGCATTTGCGGCGTCCGGGCGCAGGGCGTGACCTCACAGGCTCACAGCGGAATGCGTTACCCGCACAACGCCATTCGAAAGCCGGCGGGTACACGAATCTGCGACAGCCGATGCTACGTCGGTTCCGGGCTGTTGCGAATGGACAGGGCCGCAGCGGACGACCGGATGTGTTCTTCGGCCGACTTCATTGCGAGCTCCGCGTCACCGGATTCGACGGCCGCCAGAATCTGCCGGTGTTCGGTATTCAGCTTGTCGGCCAACGAGTCCCAATCCTCGATCTCCAACAGCGCGGCGAGGATCGGCGCACGCATCGACTCCCGGATTGCTGCGGTGAGGGACGCGACGAAGTCGTTACCCGAGGCCTCGGCCAGGGCGATATGAAAGTTCGTGTCGGCGTCGTTGAAGACCTCTCGGGTGACACCCCGCGCTGCCATGATGTCCACTTCGGCCCTCGCCTGCGCAAGCTTGTTCTGATCGGGGGCCACCGCGGCAAGGTGAACACTTGCCCGCTCGAGCGCAACTCGCGTGCTGATCAAGTCGTCGATCCGAAAGTTGGTCAGCGCGACGTGCAGGCGAAGGAGACGTGTGAGCGCCGGCCGCGGCAGCGCCGCAACGAAGGTGCCGGCTCCGGGACCCGAACCCGGTGACGACCGGAGGATTCCACTGCTTTCGAGGACGCGTACCGCTTCACGGACCCCGGCCCGGCTGACGTCGAGCTGAGCTGCGAAGTCCCGCTCGGGCGGCAGCGGATCTCCGACGCGGAGATCTCCTGCCATGATTCGCTCCTCGATCGCGTCGATGACCAGTTCGTGCGCCCGTGCGCGCCGGACCGGCTTCCACGGAAGCGGTTCGTTCTGCGCCCGTCCAGCGTCGTCAGCCATAACGATCATCCAACCAGAAGAAGGTCTGTGCCTCGAGCCTCTTGACCCCATCGGGTGTGATCCATATCATTCGTCGAGTGGTCAGACCTCACACACATTGAAGGTCTTGAATGGAGTAGCCGTGTACACACCCGATCTCGAACCGCTCGCGGGCAGCATCGGATTGTCCGCTGCGGTCGCGTGCCTGCCGCTGTTGACGGTCTTCGTCACGCTGGGCCTTCTTCGTTGGAAAGCCCACTTCGCCGGTCTGGCCGGGCTCGTCGTCGCGCTGGCAGTGGCGGTTCTGGCCTACGACATGCCGGTGAATCTGGCCGGGCTGTCGGCCACACAGGGCTTCGCTTTCGGGTTGTTTCCCATCGTGTGGATCGTGATCTGTGCGATCTGGTTGTACGAGTTGACCGTGACAAGCGGACGATTCGACGACCTGCGCCGCATCATCGATGCCATCTCCGACGATCCGCGTATCCAGGCGATCATCATCGCGTTCGGCTTCGGCGGGCTACTGGAAGCCCTCGCCGGATTCGGTGCTCCCGTCGCCATCACCGGTGTCATGCTGCTGGCTATCGGCTTCGCTCCGATGCGCGCAGCCGTCGTCGTATTGCTCGCCAACACCGCGCCGGTCGCCTTCGGCGCCATCGGCATTCCTATCCTCACCGCCGGCAACTTGACGGGCATCGACTACCACGAGATCGGCGCGTACGTGGGCCACCAGACCCCGTTCATCGCCCTGTTCGTACCGCTGTTCATCGCGTTCTTGACCGATGGTCGACGCGGCGTCGCCCAGACGTGGCCGGTCGCCCTGGCCGTCGGTGTCGTGTTCGCCGTCGCGCAGTGGGTCAGCAACCTGGATCTCGGTCGAATTGACCGACATCATCGCCTCGCTGGCGGGCATCGCCGCAGCAGTCGTGGTTCTGCGGTTCTGGAAGCCGGCCGGATCCGACGCGGCCCGCGAACGCATCCTCCTGGCCCGGGATGCGGACCTCGATTCGGGGAGCTCGGGCAGCGCCCCGATCACGCCTGCACCGATCGCCACCCGCACCATCGAGGCCGCGCCGCTGACGACCCAACGAGTGTGGCTCGCACTGTTTCCCTATTTGCTGGTCATCGCGGTGTTCTCGGTGGCCAAACTGTGGTCCCCGGTGGCCAGGTTCCTCGCCTCGACCGACATCGCCGTACCGTGGCCCGGTCTCGACGGCAACATCCTCACCGCCGCCGGTTCCCCCGCAACCACCACCATCTACAAGTTCACCTGGTTGTCCACGCCGGGAACACTGCTCCTGATCTGCGGTGTCATCGTCGCCGCCGTCTACCGCGTCAGCGCTCCCGACGCCGCCCGGCTGTTCGGAAGCACCCTGATCAAACTGCGATTCTCCGCACTCACGGTGGGCGCGGTTCTGGCGCTCGCCTACGTGATGAACCAGTCGGGGCAGACCATCACCATCGGAACCTGGATTGCCGGCACCGGCGCATTCTTCGCCTACCTCTCCCCGATTCTCGGGTGGCTGGGAACCGCGGTCACCGGCTCGGACACCAGCGCGAACGCGTTGTTCGCGACGCTGCAGCAGACTGCAGCGATCAACGCCGGCATCGACCCCACCCTGCTGGTCGCCGCCAACACCTCGGGTGGTGTGGTGGGAAAGATGATCAGCCCGCAGAATCTCGCCATCGCTGCTTCCGCGGTGGGGTTGGTCGGGCGGGAGTCCGAGATATTCAGAAAGGTCATCGGGTGGAGTCTCGGCCTTTTGCTTGCCATCTGCCTTCTGGTCGGACTCCAGAGTTCGGTCCTGGCCTGGATGCTCCCCTGACCCGTCGTCACCATCACTCACCGCAATCAGCCCACAGAATCGAGAACGTGACATGCCCATCACCCGGCAGATGCCCAAAGCGACCGACCTGCGCGAGGTCCTCTCGTTCAAGAAGCCCGATCTGAATCTGCGTCGACGACGCCTCAGCGCCGCACTCACCATCGACGATCTCCGCACCATCGCCCGTCGACGCACCCCACGGGCCGCATTCGACTACACCGACGGTGCCGCCGACGCCGAGATCTCGCTCTCGCGGGCTCGACAGGCCTTCCGCGACGTCGAATTCCACCCCTCGATCCTGCGGGACGTCTCCCACGTCGACACCTCGACGACGGTGTTCGGCGGGCCGTCCGCGCTGCCGTTCGGCATTGCACCGACGGGATTCACTCGACTCATGCAGACCGAGGGCGAATACGCCGGTTCTGCCGCGGCCGGAGCTGCTGGAATTCCGTTCTGCCTCTCGACGCTGGGCACCACGTCGATCGAGGACGTCAAGGCCACTAATCCGAACGGACGAAACTGGTTCCAGCTCTATGTGATGCGAGATCGCGACATCTCGTTCGGGCTGGTCGAACGCGCCGCGAAGGCAGGCTTCGACACCCTCCTGTTCACGGTCGACACGCCGGTCGCCGGGTCACGCCTGCGCGACAAGCGCAACGGATTCTCCATCCCGCCGCAGTTGACCGCGTCGACGATCGCCAACGCCATTCCGCGGCCCTGGTGGTGGTGGGACTTCCTCACCACGGCCAAGCTCGAGTTC
This sequence comes from Rhodococcus sp. IEGM 1372, assembly GCF_030056835.1. Taxonomy (NCBI): domain Bacteria; kingdom Bacillati; phylum Actinomycetota; class Actinomycetes; order Mycobacteriales; family Nocardiaceae; genus Rhodococcus; species Rhodococcus sp. IEGM 1372. The sequence continues at coordinate 44,430 of NZ_JASHKS010000027.1, forward strand.
GCATCGCTGTCCTCCACTGGCGGCACGGTCGGAGAGCTGCTGAATTCAGCGATGGATCCATCGATCTCGTTCGAGGATCTCGACGTCATCCGGGAGATCTGGCCCGGCAAGCTGGTCGTCAAAGGTGTTCAGTCGGTAGCGGATTCGGTCCGTCTCGCCGAACTGGGAGTCGACGGAATCATCCTGTCCAATCACGGAGGCCGACAACTCGATCGGGCTCCTGTTCCCTTCCATCTGCTGCCTCAGGTCGTCCGCGAAGTCGGCTCCGACTTCGAAGTAGCCGTCGACACCGGCATCATGCACGGTGCCGATATCGTCGCCTCCATCGCGATGGGAGCGTCGTTCACCCTCGTCGGCCGGGCCTACTTGTACGGTCTGATGGCCGGAGGTCGCGCCGGCGTCGACCGCATGATCGAGATCCTGCGCGAGGAAATAGTGCGCACCATGCAACTGCTGCAGGTCAATTCACTCGCGGAACTGACCCCGGAGCACGTCACTCAACTCACTCGATTCGCTCCTCTACAGTCCGGGGCCCGCACCTTCACACCACGCTGACCGCTGTAGGCCGGGGTTCACGGCAAACGCGCGCGCATTCGCTGAATGCTCGCGAAATCGCTGGCCAGACGGGGCGAATTCCCGCGCACCTGACAAACGCGCGCGCATTTGCGGATTCGGCCGCCAGGTGCCGGGAGCGGGCGGGCGGGCCAGCGGGCGGGGGCGGGCGGACCCTCACCCCGGACCCGCCCGCGCCGAGGCGATGGCGTCGGACATTCCGAAGCGTCCGAGGAACACCGGTTGCCCCACCGTCACGATCACGTCCCACTCGTCGATCGTGCACTCCCGCAACCGAGTCCCCATTCGCCCCGCCAAACCCCGCGCCGTCTCGCACGCATCGGCCACTCCGCGATCGAGGGCCCCCGCCCCGGCCAGCGCCGCGAGATCCGCCGCCGACTGCGCCTGATGACGAGCACCCACCGCCGAGCCGACGTGCATCACCATCACCACCACAACGATCAAGGCCGACATCGCCAGCGCCGCCAACACCGTCGCGCCACCCTCGTCATCACGCATCGCCCTTCCGAAAGCGAGCCTCATTCCGCTGCAACCGGTTCCGCAGCAGCAACCGCCTCAGCAGACAACGTCAACCCTGGCAGCGGACTCGCCACCTCCACCCGCGCGACGAAGAACTCCCCGTCCTCGGTCACCGTGATTCGCGCGCCGTCCGGCGCAACCCTCTCCCCCACCGAAACAGCCCGGGCCGCATCCCCTCTGGCCGCCAACCGCGCTGCCTCCCTGGCCGCATCGACGCAGCCGATGTGCATCGTCACCGACACGATCGCCCCGATACACACCACGATCACCGCGACGATGGACGCGATCGCGAACGCCGCCTCCACCGTCACGGCACCGTCGTCATCGGCCAGGATCAGACGGCTGTGTTCAGCGCTCGATCGATGATCCCCGTCAACGCCGTGACGATGCTGTCGCCGGTCACCACCGTATACAGCACCGCCCCGAACGCCGCGGCCGCGATGGTCCCGATCGCGTACTCCGCGGTCGACATGCCATCGTCCTCCACGCCGAACAGAACGATTCGAGTCTTCAACTCCTGCAGCGCGTTCTCGATCATCTCGATTCCCCTCCCTGTTGTCCGCTGCGGTAGTTCCGCAACGGAAGATTGTCGGCGCGGCGGTCACAGCAGACCGCCGCCCAGTACGTTGCCCGCCAGTCCGATCACCACGGGGATGATGCCGAGGCAGATGAAGGCAGGCAGAAAGCACAGGCCCAACGGCCCGCTGATCAGCACACCGGCACGTTCGGCCGCAGCGGCCGACGCGTCCTCGGCGCGAGTTCGTTGTGTCGCAGCGAGTTCCGTCATCGCCGACGCCATGGACGACCCGGCCCGGGCAGATCGGCGGGCCATCCTGGCCAGAGCCTCGGTCTCGGGATCCTGCGCGACGGCGTCCCATGCGGTCGCGGCGTCGGCACCGAGTTCGAGCAAATCGGCTGCCTTGCGGAGCGCGACTCCGAACGAGGTCGGAGCGGAATGTGCCGCTGCCGCAGCGGCGGTCGATATCGGCAAGCCTGACCGCAGACAGGCGGCGAGCAGATCGAAGGTCGTGGCCACTGCGAGCGGGTCGGGTGTCGGCGTATCGACGGTGTCGGTGTCCGCCCGGCGCTCGGATGCCAGCCTGTGCAACCCACCCGAGACCGAGGGCAGCGTGATCGATGCCGTGGCCAGACACAGCAGCGCAACCCACATCACGTCGTGACCTTGCCGGTGATCGCATCGGTCCACAGCAGTCCCGCACAGCCCAGCGCCGTGCCGATGAGCAGCAGCATTCCGCCGAGCCCACCGCCGAGCAGAATATGCAGTGGATCGGCTCCCATCAGCTGGCCGAGTGCGACCCCGAGAATCGGTAGACCGGCCAGCACCAGTGCGGTGGCACGGGCACCGGCGAGCGATGCGTCGGTTCGTTCGCGAAACCGTCTGCGTCCCAGCATGTCCTCGCGGACCGCGTCGAGCAGCTCGGCGAGCGCGAGCCCGTGCTCGTCTGCGACTCTCCACGCGGCTGCCAGCCGGCCGAGCTCGGCGTCCAACAACGAATCGGACGAGGCGATACCGTCGGCAGCCATGCCGCCCAGTCGGGACCGCGATGCCGCACCGCGCAGTGCCGTCGACGCGATACCGCCGCATTCGTCCGCCGCGACCGCGCTGGCCGTGGCCGGATGGGATCCGACGCGTAGCTCGCCGATGACCACCTCGACGCCGGTTGCGAGCCAGTTCAATTCGTCGGCACGCCGGTCGCGTTCGAGTCGCCGACGATATCGCCGCCATCCGGTACCGCCCGCCACCGCTGCTGCGCTCACGGCCCAGATTCCGCCGAGCCACAACGCCGCCCCTGCCGCAAGCAGAACGCAGCAGGCCGGCACCAGCCATCGCGGCGCGGAGGAAGCCGCCCGTTCTTCACCAGGCAACCGACGGAAACTGCTCGGCCACAGGGCAACCGCGAGGGCGAGGACCATCACCGCCGCCGTCATCGCGCGTCACCGCAACGGCGGTCGAGCAGTTCGAGGAGCCGACCTTCACCCGGCGTCGCGTCGGCAGTCACCGACCAGGCCGCCGCGATGTGCACTCGCCCGGTGGGATCGACGTCGACCACTCCGATCTCACGTAGTCGTCGAGTACCGTCGGAACTTCGGTGGACGTGCAACACCACTTGGACCGCAGCGGCGAGTTGGCTGTGCAGCGCGTCTCGGCCCATTCCGCCCAGTGCCGCAAGGGCTTCGAGTCTGGCCGGTACCTCGGCCGGGGAGTTCGCGTGAATGGTTCCGGCTCCGCCGTCGTGACCGGTATTGAGAGCCGTCATCAAGTCGATGACCTCGGCCCCGCGCACTTCACCGACCACGAGCCGGTCCGGTCGCATTCGCAGAGCCTGACGCACCAGCTGCCGCACCGATACTTCACCCACGCCTTCGACATTGGGCGCGCGGGCCACCAGCCGGACCACGTGCGGATGTGCCGGGGCCAACTCGGCGGCGTCCTCGACGCAGACGATCCGTTCGGCCGGATCCACCTCTCCGAGAAGGGCGGCCAAGAGTGTGGTTTTTCCCGCGCCGGTACCGCCGACAACGAGAAATGCCAGGCGGCCGAGCACGATTCGACGCAGCAGCTCGTACCCGTCTTCGGTCACGGCTCCCGATGCACGGAGCGCGGCGAGTCCTTGAGTTGCCGGTCGCAGCACCCGAAGCGAGACACACGTTCCTCCGCTCGCCACCGGTGCCAGCACCGCGTGCAGGCGGACTCCGAACGCCCCCTGCCCGACGCCCGGCAATCGACCGTCGACCCAGGGCTGCGCGTCGTCCAAGCGGCGGCCGGCCGACAACGCGAGCCGCTGCGCCAAACGACGTACGGCAGCCTCGTCGGCGAAGCGGATGCCGGTGCGCTCGAGTCCGCGACCACGATCGATCCACACCTGATCCGGTGCGGTGACCAGCACATCGGTCACTCCGGGCTCGGACAGCAGCGGCTCCAACGGCCCCGCACCGGTCAGCTCGGTCTGCAGAACACGAAGGGCCGCAAGCATATCGGTGTCGCCGATCACCCCGCCTGCTTCCGCTCGAATCGCCGCGGCGACGGTCGCGGGCACCGGAGCATCGGCCGATGCCGCCAGGCGATCACGGACGCGGTCGAGCAGATCCGCGGTGACGACGGCGCTCATGCCGCCCACCGCTGACCACCGGGCTTGTGCGCGAACGTATCGAGCACAGCGTCGGCTGCCGCGGCCAGCGGCGACCGTCGGCCCAGCACCAGACCTCCTCGTTCGAGGCGCTCGGCCAACGCGGGCTCGGCGCGCATCGAGGTCAGCAGCGGAAGACCGAGGGCGACGGCGATGTCGTCTGCCCTCAGCCCACCCGGCGCAGGCCCACGAACGACCAGGCCGACGTTGGCGTTTCGATCCACCACCTGCGCTGCCACCGCCTCAGCCGACGTCACGGCTCGCAGTTCGGCCGGTAGTACCAGCACGACCAGATCCGCCGCGGCGTACAGAGCGTCGGAGACGTCGCTCGGATGGCGCGGAGCGTCGCACACCACCAGATCTCCCGCTGCGCGTCCTGCATCGACCACAGCCGCCACTGCAACGGCCGAGAGTCCGACACCCCGGTCCTCGGATCGGCCGAGCGCCAGCACCGACAACCCGCCGCGGGAAGGCAGCGCCCCGTGCAGAGCGTCGCCGGAGACTCGGCCGCCTTCCACGACCAGGCCGGACCACCGCAGACCCGGAGCGTTCTCCCAGCCGAGTAACAGGTCGAGGCCACTGCCGTACCGATCACCCTCGACGAGGAGGGCACGTCGGTCCGAGCCGTTGCTGCGGAGTCCGAGTGCGGCAGCGAATGTCGATGCGCCCGCGCCGCCGCGAGCGCCGACCACGGCGATCACTCCACCGTCTCCCGACGGCACCGACGCGGGTTCGCCGAGTATGCGCACGAGTGCGTCTTCGTCCTGCGGCAGGGAGATCACATGCTCGGCACCGAGCGATGTGGCGATGCGCCAGTCGTCGAGTGTCGGTTGCTCGTCGGTGACCAGAATGACGCCCGAGCGTCGCGGAAATCCGGACGCCAATGCCGTCTCTGCAGAATCGAAATCGACCAAAATTGTTCCGGATCGGTCCCACATCGACCGTGCCGAACCGATACCGACCAGTAAGTTCTGCTCTTCCACAACACAATCCGCGGCCGCGGCTATTCGATAGACGTCCTCGCGGAGTCCGCGAAGTTCTATCGACATCGCCACAGTCGGGTGCGCGATTCGCTGGCGCAGGTCCGTTTCCATGCGCCAAGCCTGCGTGAGAATTTGCTCGAGGTGCGCGCGACTTGGGAAAATGTGGATAGATCGGGGCCTGTGGATGAATACCGGTACTGCTGTACCAGTTTTTGCCCCGACCCGGAAAAGAGGACGACCCTCGCCAGGGGGGGAGGAGGCGAGGGTCGTCTGGTTCAGCCCCGGGGGGTCGGGCTGAACACCGCCCGGAATGAACCGGGCTCATAGCAAATACTACACCCGTGGACTTCCTTGTTTGCAAGTTCAACCGTCGCTTTTTCTCGACGGTTTCGGACCGAGTCCGCCAGTGGCGCCGCGCAACATCCACCGGTCACCACCGGCCACTATGGTGACAAACGTGACCCAGAGCGCGAGCACCGACGACGCCCCGGCCGGCCGACGCGCAGCGCGCGTCGCGGCATTCTTCGACCTCGACAAGACGATCATCGCCAAGTCCAGCACGTTGGCATTCAGCAGACCGTTCTTCGACCAAGGACTCATCAACCGGCGCGCCGTTCTCAAGAGCAGCTACGCCCAGTTCCTGTTCCTGCTCTCCGGAGCCGATCACGACCAGATGGAGCGCATGCGCGCACACATCGCGAGCATGACCGCCGGCTGGGACGTCGAACAGGTACGAGCAGTCGTCGCCGAAACCCTGCACGACATCGTCGACCCCCTCGTGTTCGCCGAAGCCGCCGACCTGATCGCAGACCACAAGCTCCGCGGCCACGATGTGGTGATCGTGTCGGCGTCCGGCGACGAGATCGTGCACCCCATCGCAGAACTCCTGGGTGCCGATCACAGCATGGCCACCACGATGGTGACCGTGGACGGCAAGTACATCGGCAAAGTCGACTTCTACTGCTACGGCGAGGGCAAGGTCGACGCCATGAACTCCCTAGCCGCGCAACATGATTACGACTTGGCGTCGAGCTACGCGTACTCGGACTCGATCACCGACGTGCCGATGCTGCGCGCCGTCGGGCATCCCACGGCCGTCAACCCCGACCGAGCGCTGCGCAAGGAAGCCGCGTCCCGCGGCTGGCCGATCCTCACGTTCTCCAACCCGGTCTCGCTGCGATCACGGATCCAGACCCCGTCCGGCAAGACCGTAGCGGCAAGTGCGGCAGCAGGTTTCAGCGCTCTTGCGGCCGGCGCGATCACCTACGGACTGCTCCGAAGAAAAAGATGACGCTCAACCCCTTGATGTGAGGCGCGTCACGGGGTACAAATGACGTACGGAAGAACGGAAGGCCAAGAACGAATCGGAAGAGAAGATTCGCTCTCCCGACCGCCCTTCCCAGCACGGACACCAGGCACCCACGCGGAGCGGCCACCTAATGGCAGAAGCGCTGTGGGCCTGCGAGATTCGTCGATGATCAGCAAGAACCCTGCACCGGTTGCAGGGATGACCTCATCACCGTCGAACCCTCGCCGAGGCCACGTGGTTTTCCATCACAGCCCACCTGAGCACGCTTGGTAACCAGGCGCTCCGTGCTAACGGGCGGCGAAGTCGACGCAAGTCGGCATCGCCGCCCTTTTATGTGTGGGTTAGACCGCGGCTTCGGCAATCGAAGTCGCTTCTGCTGCACCGGCTTCGAAGGCTCCACAGCACAGGATCACCCAGCTCCCGACGCCCGTCGCCGTGCCCTCGGCGAATCCGGTCGCGCCGTCCCGGTAGGCATTTGCTCGACGCATCCAGCTCACTTCCGGCACTCCGAGGTTGTGGGGGTCGAATCCCGACGACGCCGCCACCAGTCTCGATGCAGCCCGCGCAACGATGCCGTCGGCCGATCCGAAAGCTTTGAGCGTCAACAACTCACCGTGCACCACCGCCGCGATCACCGGAGCGGGTGCAGAGGTTCCACCGGTCACGAGCTGAGCGAGCAGGTCGAGTCGCTCGCCGACCCCCGCATCACCACGAGGACGACCGAGCGCGGAGGCGTCGTCGACGAGATCAGCAGCTGCCAACAAGTGGAGTCGAGCCAGGGTCTGCAGCGGAGCGCGCTTCCACGTCGAGAGCGTGTTCTGCAGGGCGTCGCCATCGAGGGCTGCCGCGACTCGAAGCGCGCCGGCGAGCACGGGGTCGCCTTCTTCGCCCTCGCGGGGGAAATCCATCGACCCGCCCTCGAGCGACGAGGACGAGCGGGCCGCACGGACCGCGGCCTCGGCCGCTGTGGCCGGCCAGCCGCGACGGTTGGCCTTGTGTCGATGCACCGCGCCGAGAGCGTCACGCGCCCGTTCGGCGGAGTCGACAACTCCGGGCAATTCCAGCAGCGGGGCGAGGGGGTCCGTCACGACAGACGACGGTACCCCCTCCCCTCACCCCTACTTTGCCCCTGCCGCCAACAGCTCGGCACGGGCCTGGCGACGCTTGGCCTGTTCGGCCGGGTCGGGCACCGGGACGGCCGCGAGCAACCGCTTGGTGTACTCGTTGGTCGGACGACGCAGAATCTGATCCGTCGTACCGAACTCGGCGAGTTTGCCCTTGTTCAGCACCGCGATGCGCTTGGCCAGTACCTCCACCACCGCGAGGTCGTGGCTGATGAACAGGCACGCGAAGCCGTACTCACGCTGCAGTTCCTTGAACAGCTCGAGCACCTTGGCCTGCACCGACACGTCGAGTGCGGACGTCGGTTCGTCGGCCACCAGCAGCGTCGGCTCCAGGGCGAGCGCCCGGGCGATACCGACGCGCTGACGCTGCCCACCGGACAACTGGTGGGGGTAGCGGTTGCGCATGGTCCGCGACAGGTGAACCCGGTCGAGCAGTTCCTCGACCTTTCGATTTCGGTCTGCAGCACTGTGCTCGGTGTGCAACAGCATCGGCTCGGCAATGGACTGTCCGATCGGCCAGCGCGGGTTCAGCGACGAACCTGGATCCTGAAACACGATGCCGACCTTGCTTCGCACCGAACGCAGTTCGCGATTCGACAGGTTGGTGATGTCGACGCCTGCGATCGACAACGAGCCGCCGGTGAGCTTGTTCAGTCCCACCACGGCCTTGCCGATCGTGGACTTGCCCGAGCCGGACTCACCGACGAGGCCGACCACCTCACCCATCTCGATGTCGAGGCTGACCCCGTCGACGGCCCGAAACACGGTGCGGCCCGGGTACTCGATGACACCGTCGACGATGCTCAGAGCCCGGGTCTCCTCGACGGCACTGGGCTCGGCGATCTTCCCGGCGGTCACGGCCTCGATGCTGCTGCCCAAGTGTGGAACCGAGGCGAGCAACTGCTGCGTGTACGGATGCGACGCGTTCTTGAATATGGTTTGCGCAGCGTCTGTTTCGACGATGACGCCGTCCTTCATCACCGCGATGCGGTCGGCCATGTCGGCCACCACACCCATGTCGTGAGTGATCAGGACGATCGACGCGTCGATGCGGTTCCGGAGATCACGCATCAGGTCGAGGATCTCGGCCTGCACCGTCACGTCCAGGGCCGTGGTCGGCTCGTCCGCGATCAGCAGCGACGGGTCCGAGGACAGCGCCTGGGCGATCATGGCGCGCTGACGCTGACCACCGGAGAGCTGGTGCGGGTAGAAGTTGACCCGCGTCTCCGGATCCGGCATCTCGACGAGCTTGAGCAGCTCGACGGCCCGCGCTTTCGCTTCCTTCTTCGACAGCGAGGTGTGCGCGCGGATGGCCTCGGTGATCTGCCAGCCGATCGAGTACACCGGATTGAGCGCCGTCATGGGCTCCTGGAAGATTACAGCGACGTTCTTGCCGCGGATGGGTGCGAGCTGCTTCTCGGGCAGCCCGACCAGCTCTTTCTCGCCCAGCTTGATGCTGCCGGACACCCGCGAATTATCGGCCAGCAGGCCTGGTACGGCCATCGCCGTCGTCGACTTACCGGATCCGGATTCACCGACGATGGCGAGAACTTCACCGGAGGCGACCGTGAACGAGACGGTGTCGACCGCCTTGCGCCAGACCTTCTCGACCTCGAACTCGACCGTCAGATCGGTGACGCTGAGAACCGTGTCCTTCTGAATACTCATGTCAGTTCCGTTTCGGATCGAGTGCGTCACGGAGTGCGTCGCCGAGCATGATGAACGCCAGCACGGTGACGGAGAGGAACGCGGCCGGGAACAGCACCAGGTGCGGTGACGTCAGGAACCTGGCTTGACCGAGGTTGATCTGTAGGCCCCAGGAGATCTCGGGGGCTTGCAGTCCGATTCCGAGGAACGTCAATGTCGCCTCGGCCGCGATGAACGTACCCACCGAGATCGTGGCGTAGATGATCACCGGGGCCAGCGCGTTGGGCAGGATGTGTCGCACCAGAATGCGGTAGGTCGACGCTCCCAATGCCTGTGCGGCCTGGACGTACTCACTGTTCTTGATGGAGATGACCGACGATCGCACCAGGCGCATCGCCGTCATCCAACCGAAGGCCACCAGGGCCAGCGACACTGTGAAGATGGTGCGCTGGGCGGTGACGGTGAGCAGGATCAGAGCACCGAGCAGCAGCGGGATACCGAAGAACACGTCGGTGAAGCGCGCCAGGATGCTGTCGATCGCACCGCCGAAGTACCCGGCGAGAGCACCGATGAGGACGCCGATGATCAGCACGCCGATCACCGAGAGCACACCGATCGACAGCGAGATCCGCGCACCGTAGATGACGTTGGCGTAGTAGTCGCAGCCCTGGATGTCGGTGCCGAACCAGTGTGCTGCACTGGGTTTTTGACCGGAATCGGACAGCGAGCACACTCGCGGATCGATGCCGCGGGCGAACAGCTGCGGGAACACCGCCATGACCAACAGCACCAACAGCAGGAACGTGCCGATGATGAAGAACGGGCTCTTGCGCAGGTACTTCCACGCGTTGCCCCACAGGCTGGCCTGACCGACAAGCTCGACGGCCTCGCCGGTGACGACGTTTCCGGGCTGGCCCTCGTCCGCGGCGTGCTGAGCTGCGCTCGAATCTTCTTTATTCATAGCGAATCCTTGGATCGAGAACCGCGTAGAGAACGTCCACCACGAGGTTGAAGAAGATGTAGAAGAACACGAAGAGCGTCACGATGCCGACGACGACGGCACCTTCCTGACGGGCGAGACCGTCGTAGATGGCGCGGCCGAGCCCGGGCAGGTTGAACACCGTTTCGGTCACGATGGCGCCGCCCAGCAGTCCACCGACGTCGGCACCGATGAAGGTGACAACAGGAATCAGCGAGTTGCGCAACGCGTGCCGAACGATAATGCGCCGGTTGCTGATTCCCTTCGACTTCGCGGTGCGGATGTAATCCGCGGCCATCGACTCGGCCACCGAGGTTCGCGTCAGACGAGCCACGTACGCCATCGACAGCGATGCGAGCACTAATCCGGGGAGCAGGTAACTCGACCAGCCGTCGTTGATGCCGGAGATCGGGAAGAGCCCCAACTTGAGACCGAGGGTGAACTGGGCGATGAAGCCGAGAACGAACACCGGCACCGACACCAGCAGCGTCGTCGAGATGAGCACCAGGTTGTCGAAGAAGGATCCGCGCTTGAGGGCGGCGAGCACGCCTGCAGCGATACCCATGACGGTCTCGATGACGACGGCCACGATGGTCAATCGGACCGTGACCGGAAGTGCCCGCTCGATGGTGTCGAGAACGGGGCGTCCGGAGAAGTCGGTACCGAAATCGCCCTGGAAGAAGCCGCCGATGTACTTGAAGTACTGCACGAAGAGGTTGTCGTCGAGGTTGAACTCGTCTCGCAACTGGGCAACGACGCCCGGGGCGAGGGGGCGATCTCCGGCGAGGGCGCGGATGGGATCACCCGGGAGCGCGTAGACCATCGCGAAGATCAAGAACGAGGAGCCGATCAGGACGGGAATCGTCAGCAGTAATCGGCGAGTGATGTAGCGACCCACTGTGTGTCTTCTCCTTGAACAAGGGACGAACCTGCGCCTCGGGTCTTGCCGGCGCAGGTCGGTGTGGGGCGGATGCGCCCCACGGTTGAACGAGACCCGGTGGGTGACAGCCGATCACGCTTGGCTGCCACCCACCTGGGTGTGTCGTCAGCTGACTACGACGTCCTCGAGGATGATGTTGCCTCGGTTGTCGATCTTGACGTCGGAGACGCGATCGGACCACACAGCCTGGTTCAGGCCGTAGAACAGCGGAGTAGCGGGCATCTGATCGATCAGGATGTCCTCTGCCTTCTGGTAGTCCGCGGTTGCAGCGTCGATATCTGCAGCGTTGTTGCCTTCGGCCAGCGCGGCGTCGAATGCCGGATCGTTGAAGAAGACGTAGTTACTACCTGCAGGCGGGGTTGCGGCTGCCGAGTACAACGGGGAGAGGAAGTTGTAGATCGACGGGTAGTCCATGATCCAACCCGAACGGAACGGGCCAGTCATACCCTGGGCGTCCTGCAGCGGCAGGTACTGCGCGAACTGGAGGTCACCGCGCAATGCGTAGTTCACGCCCAGGTTGTCACGCAACTGGTTGCCCACGGCGGTCATCCACGAGTCGTGGCCCGCACCGGCGTTGAACCACAGATCCACCGGCTGGCTGCGGTCGAATCCGGCCTCGTCGAGCAGACGGTTTGCCTCGTCCGCGTTGAGCTCGCAGTTGGCACCGCAGGCGTCCTCGCGGTAGCCGTCGACGACGGGCGATGCGAAAGATCCTGCCGGAGTGCGGGTATCGGTGAAGATCGCGGTCGCGATGGCCTGGCGATCGATGGCCATCGAGAATGCCTTACGCACGTTCGGATCCTGGAATCGCGGATCGTACGTCGGGAAGCCGAGCGAGGTGATGTCCGGGCGAGCGCGCTCGCCGTACCGGTCACCGAACGTGTCGCGGGCAGTGGCCCACGCGTCCTCGGGGAGGTCGAGCATGACGTCGAGTCCGCCACCCTGAACGTCGTTGTAGCCGGTGCTCACCTCGGTGTAGACCTTGAAGTTGACGCCTGCGGACTGTGCCGCATTGTCGCCTGCGTAATCGTCGTACTTGGTGACGGTGAATCCCTGTCCGGGAACGAAGTCCTCGTCGGCCTTGAACGGGCCGTTACCGATCGGGCGAGCGCCGTAGGCGTCGGGGTCGGCATAGAACGCCTCGGGCAGCGGGTCGAATGCGGTGTATCCCAGCGTGAGCGGGAAGATCGCGAACGGTCCGTTGAGCTTGACGGTGAAGGTCGTGTCGTCGACGACGCTCAGTCCGCTCAGTTCGGTCGCGACGGGCTCGGTGGTGTCGCTGCCCTGCAGGTCTGCGTAGCCTTCGATGTTCTCGAAGAAGTAGGAGGCACCGAAAGCGTTGGTACTCAACGCGTTGTAGCTCCACGCTTTGGTGTAGGACTCGGCCGTGACGGGGGTGCCGTCGTGGAACGTCCAGCCGTCCTTGAGCGTGACGGTCCAGGTGGTGTTGTCCTCGGACTCGACGGACTCGGCAACGCCGTTGTACTCGACGCTGTTGTCCTCGTCGTTGAACGTGACCAACGGAGTGAAGAGCGCCTCGAGAACCTGGCTGCCCTCGCTCTCGGTGGTGTTGCCCGGAATCAGCGGGTTCTCGGGCTCGCCGATGTAGATGCTGTAGATACCGTCGGCGCTACCGCCGGAGCTCGAGCCACCGCCGCCACAGGCGGCGAGCAGGCTCGCACTCATCAGCACAGCCGTGGTGACTACCGCGGCACGTTTGATACGCAAGAAAATCCTCCATCCAGATGTGAACACGGGGTCGTCCGTGCTCAGTTCCTCGGGCGCGACGCCCGGGGATTCGTGGGCGACCGCATGGCACGGCAGGTGGGCCGTTCCAACGATCTGATGGGATGGACTTTAGACACATCCTGAAACGAACATGTGAACTCCCCCAGATTTTGCTGACCCGTCAGTAAGCCGGAAACATGATCGAAACGTTTCGGCAAGTCGATTTCTCACAGTTCGGACATCGGCGTCGCCCGGGATGCACGCCGACGGCTCCGATTACCGCCCAGCGTGCAGAAACTACCGATCACCGCAGATCAGGGGGTTGCAGGCGATTGCAACGGTGCGATTGCCATCACATGTGACTACCCTCACAAGGGGCTCGAGACAGGCACGGAAGTGCAGTTTCATGAGCGAAATGCACCGGACGAAAGTGAGCTATTCGAGATGACGACCAGTACCTCCGGAACCGACGAGACCGCGGTTGCCTCCTACGCGCCCTCGGCCGAGTTCGCCGCTCAGGCCAACGCCGGAGCCGACCTCTACGCCGCCGCGGAGAACGATCGACTCGGCTTCTGGGCCGAACAGGCTCGCCGACTCCACTGGCACACCCCGTTCACCGAGGTACTCGACTGGTCCGACGCCCCCGTCGCCAAGTGGTTCGCCGACGGCGAGCTCAACGTCGCCTACAACTGCGTCGACCGCCACGTCCTCGACGGCCACGGCGACCAGGTGGCCATCCACTGGGAAGGCGAACCCGGCGACAGCCGCGACGTCACCTACTCCGATCTGCTCGCCGACGTCAGCCAGGCCGCCAACACCCTGACCGAACTCGGCCTCGTCTCCGGCGACCGCGTCGCGATCTACATGCCCATGATTCCCGAGGCCATCGTCTCGATGCTCGCGTGCGCCCGCCTCGGCCTGACCCACTCCGTCGTCTTCGCCGGCTTCTCCGCCACCGCGCTGCGCTCACGCATCGACGACGCCGAAGCCAAACTCGTCATCACCACCGACGGTCAGTGGCGACGCGGCAAGCCCGCCCCCATCAAGGACACCGTCGACGAAGCCGTCGACGGCGCCGCCGGCAGTGCATTCGAGAACGCTGCCGCGTCAGTCGAACATGTACTCGTCGTCAAGCGCACCGACTCCGACGTCGCCTGGACCGACGGACGCGACCTGTGGTGGCACGAGACCGTCGCCAAGGCGTCGAAAGAGCATGAGGCACAGCCCGTCCCGGCCGAGCATCCCCTGTTCATCCTGTACACCTCCGGTACGACGGGTAAGCCCAAGGGCATCATCCACACCTCCGGCGGCTACCTGACGCAGACCTCGTACACCCACCACAACGTCTTCGACCACAAGGCAGGCAAGGACGTCTACTGGTGCACCGCCGACATCGGCTGGGTCACCGGACACTCCTACATCGTCTACGGCCCGCTCTCGAACCGCGCCACCCAGGTCGTCTACGAGGGCACGCCCAATTCGCCCGACGAGCACCGGCATTGGAACGTCATCGAGAAGTACAAGGTCTCGATCTACTACACCTCCCCCACCCTCGTTCGCACATTCATGAAGTGGGGCAAGGAGATTCCCGAGGCACACGACCTGAGCTCGATCCGTCTGCTCGGCTCCGTCGGCGAGCCGATCAACCCCGAGGCGTGGCGTTGGTTCCGCGACGTCGTCGGCGGCGGCACCGCACCGATCGTCGACACCTGGTGGCAGACCGAGACCGGCGCGATCATGATCTCCCCACTGCCCGGCGTCACCGCCACCAAGCCCGGCTCCGCAATGACCCCGCTACCGGGTATCTGCGCCAAGATCGTCGACGACGACGCCAAGCCACTCGGTAACGGCGGCAACGGATATCTCGTGCTCGACGAGCCCTGGCCGGCGATGCTGCGCGGCATCTGGGGCGATATGGACCGCTACAAGGACACCTACTGGTCCCGCTACGCCGAAGAAGGCTGGTACTTCGCCGGTGACGGTGCCAAGTACGACGAGGACGGCGCACTGTGGGTCCTCGGCCGCGTCGACGACGTCATGAACGTCTCGGGCCACCGCATCTCGACGTCCGAGGTGGAATCGGCACTGGTCACCCATCACAGTGTCGCCGAGGCCGCGGTGGTCGGTGCCGCCGACGACACCACCGGTCAGGGCATCGTCGCATTCGTCATCCTTCGGGCCGGCGAGGAGAACACCGGCGACGCGTTGATCGCAGAACTCAAAGCGCAGGTCTCCAAGGAGATTTCACCGATCGCCCGGCCACGCGAGATCTCCATCGTGCCCGAGCTGCCGAAGACGCGATCCGGCAAGATCATGCGTCGCCTACTGCGCGACGTGGCCGAGGGCCGCGAACTCGGCGACGTGTCCACCCTCGTCGACCCGAAGGTGTTCGAGGCGATCAAGAAGGGCCGCTAGCGCTCAGCGCAGGTGAGCGGAAACTCGAGACGGGTTCACGTGGTCGTCGCAACGAGCAGTCG
>NZ_JASHKS010000095.1:0-337 GCF_030056835.1 Rhodococcus sp. IEGM 1372
TCACCATCGCCCGACATCGTCTCGCTGCCGATGGCACCGGGGCGATGGTCCGCGACCACGGCCATGTCTACGCCCTCGAGCAAGCGGCGATGGCGGGTGCGAACACAGGCCGCCCGCACCGCCGCAAAGAACGGATCCCACCCGGACCCGACGCCCTCGCCGCAGCGAACATCCTCCGAACCGTCACCGGCACCACACATCCCGATTCCGCAGACATCGCCGAACAAGTCAGTGCTGCAACAGAATCCGCCACCGAAGGTGCGATCGTCTACGACCTGTCGGTCTACGAACGGGCCGCACACGGGAGGAACACCCTGTGATGGCCGACAAGAAGACA
>NZ_JASHKS010000096.1:0-329 GCF_030056835.1 Rhodococcus sp. IEGM 1372
GACCTTCGGCTGCGACATGCACCACGCACTCGTCGGCACCGGACCAGGAAAGTGGTCGACCACCAAAACCACAGCAGCACATCGCTACCCAGGCCGGACCCTGTGGCATCCACCGGCCGGGATGGACCCGCGTAGGCGTGGGCTGATCAATCACGCACACCACCCCGAAGAGGTGCTGTACCCGCCGGACCAGCATGACGACACCGGGGACGAGGAACCACGACAACCCGCCTGACCACCAACACCAGTCTCAGGGCACAGCCCTGCCGGTAATCAGGGAGTGTCAGATTAACGGTGGATCCGACCTTGGCGTCGGTTAGTTTCCGTTC
>NZ_JASHKS010000028.1:0-59605 GCF_030056835.1 Rhodococcus sp. IEGM 1372
GCAGTAACCCTCCATAGCTTCTCGAATGACTCACCAGAAGCTTGGCAAAGAGGGAGCCCCGGCTACACCCGAATCCCCAGCACCGAAACTCGGCCGTGAACCGAGTGTCATCCCTGTCCAAGGCAAGAGTTCACTCTCCCGCAGGGGGAGGGGTCAGAATGTCGACATGAACGGTTTGCTGACGATCGGTGAGTTCTCTCGGATCACGCACCTGTCGGTGAAGACGCTGCGGCGCTATCACGAGTCGGGTCTGCTCGAGCCTGCGACCGTCGACGACTACTCCGGTTATCGGTACTACGACACCGATCAGGTTGCGACGGCGCAGGTCATCAGGCGGTTCCGCAGTATGCAGATGCCCGAGCGTGAGGTACGGGCGATCGTCACCACACCTGATCCCGACGCCCGAGCCCGACTGATCACCGAGCACCTCACTCGGCTCGAGCGGCAGTTGGACGACACCCGATCAGCGGTCACGGCCCTGCGGCGACTCCTCGACCCGACGCCACCGACCATCGAGGTTCGACGCATCCTCACCGAAGAGTGCTCGGTCGCAGCGATTTCCGAGATGGTCGACGCGTCCGAGGTGCTGGATTGGTACAGCGAGGCGATGGCCGAGATCGACGCAGCTGCATACGAAACCACCGGACCACCGGGTGGGTTGTACGACAACGAGTTGTTCACCGAGGGCCGCGGCGTCATGACGGTGTACGTGCCCACGCTGGATCCATTGTCCATCAACAGGATTCGGCCGATGACGCTGCAACCCACCGAACTCGCGGTGACGGTACACAGCGGTGCCCACGACGACATCGACGTCACCTACGGCGCTCTGGGGATCTACGTGGAGACCAACGGCCTGGCCATCGCTGGGCCCGTTTGTGAGGTCTATGTCGTCGGGCCACGCGATACCGAGGATTCGTCGCTGTGGCGCACGGAAATTGGGTGGCCGGTCTTTGCGGCCTCGCCGCGAACTCGGTAGTCAGCGACCCAACTGTTGGCTCGCGGCGTCGATTTCGGCATGACCGCCGATCTTCGCGTTTCGCCCCGCTCGATCTCCGGCCTTTCGGGCACCCTCGGAGTAGCCGGCGTTCGCGCTCTGGCCGCGCCAGTGTCCGCGCGCGGTCGAGGTCTGCCGGTAGTAGTCGCGCAGTTCGATCTCCTTGTTGCGCAACACAAGCGCCGTACCAGCGCCCTGTTGCTCCTGTGCGATGGCCTTGGCCTCGGTGTCCTTCTTCACGTCACCGAGTCGTTGACCGATGCGCGACGCGAATGCGGTCTGGAAGTTGAGCCGCGCCGTCACCGCAGCGACCGGCACTTCCTCGCGCCGGGTGTAGCGTCGGCGATTCTTGATCTCGGTGACGGTGCGGATGGCCGTCTCGGATTTGTAGGCACCGGACTTGATGTACGCGTCGGAGGCTCGCACCATCTGGATCAGCAGCGAGGAGTAGAGGGCTTCGGTGGTCTCGATGTCGGAGTCGAAACCGTACGCGAACACCTGCGTCGACGATCGGGACACATCGCATTGGACGTCGTTGGCGTGCGCGATGGACACGAACAGGTGCACGTAGGTCTTGAGTCCCCGCTTGCCCGGTTCTCCGATGGGGATCACCTTCTGGCTGGGTGTCGCCTGCCGTTCCCGTGACGCGCTGTGCGAGCGAGCCACTGCCAGATCGACCGACGCCGACGTGGCCAGACGCTGAGCGGCCTCCATGAAGGCCTCGGCCTCGTGTGGATTGTCGGTGGACTCGGCTTGGCGCAACAGCCCGCCGATCCGCGTCAGCATCTTGTCCGAACTCATGAGCGAAAGGCTACCGGCCCCCTACGACACGTCCTGGTTGACCGATTCAGGAACGCAATAACGACCACTGCGCGGTGCGATGTGTGCCACAGTACCCATCGACATATGTGTCGGGGGGAGCATCACAGCGAGATTCTGCGTGCCCATCTCCGGGCACATACCACCGCGTAGAAGTAAGTGGAGAGAACAATGGCGTCTTTGATCACGAAGGTGGCGGTGGTTGCAACGGCAGCCACGCTGCTGACGCTCACCGGATGTTCGAGCGACAGCGGCTCGGGCGGCGATTCGGGTGCTGCATCCGAAAATGCCGACGGCCGTGGACCTATCACCTATGTAGAGGGCCAGGACACCACCGAGACCGGTGTCGTCCAGCAGATCATCTCGGACTGGAACTCCAGCCACCCCGACGAGCAGGTCACCTTCAAGGAGCAGTCCGCCGACGCCGATCAGGCCCACGACGACTTCGTCCAGCAGCTGCAGGCTCAGCAGAGCGATTACGACGTGATGGCACTCGACGTCGTCTGGACCGCCGAGTTCGCGGCCAAGGGCTGGCTCGTGCCGCTCGAGGGCGAATTCGCGCTCGACAACGCAGGCGTTCTGCCCGCGACCGTTGCCAGCGCGACCTACAACGGCACGCAGTACGCCGCACCGAAGAACACCAACGGCGGACTGCTCTACTACCGCAGTGATCTGCTCCCCGAGGCGCCCACCACCTGGGCCGAGCTCACCGAGGACTGCCAGGTCGCCCGGGACAACAACATCGACTGCTACGCCGGGCAATTCGCCCCGTACGAAGGTCTGACGGCCAACGCGTCGGAGATCATCAACGCGCACGGCGGATCCATCGTGGCCGAGGACGGCAAGACCCCCACCGTCGACAGCCCGGAGGCGAGGGCAGGACTGCAGACCCTCGTCACCGCGTTCGAGACCGGCGTCATCCCGGCTCAGGACACCACGTTCAAGGAGTCCGAGAGCCAGCAGGCATTCCAGGACGGTCAGACCTTGTTCCTGCGCAACTGGCCGTACGTCTACGGCACCGCGGCCGAGGAAGGTTCGGCTGTGGCCGGAAAGTACTCGGTCGCACCGCTTCCCGGAGTCACCGGAGTCGGCACCTCGACGCTCGGCGGATACAACGCCGCGATCAGCGCGTACTCCGAGAACAAGGCCACCGCTGCCGACTTCCTGCGATTCCTGCAGGGCGAGCAGGCTCAGCGCATCATCGCCGAGGGTGCACTGCCGCCCGTGCTCGCATCGCTGTACGACGACCCCTCACTGATCGCCGCGATGCCGTACCTTCCCGCACTGAAGGAATCCATCGAGAATGCAGTTCCGCGTCCCGTAACCCCGTTCTACCCGGCCGTATCGAAGGCCGTGCAGGACAACGTGTCTGCCGCGATCAAGGGTGAGAAGAACGTCGACCAGGCGATTACGGACATGCAGGCCGGCATCGAAACCGCCGGCGCCAACTGATTTCGGGAGAACCAATGGCTGTACCTGCTGGTGTGACCAGTGGGGCCGGCGCAACCACCGCGGCCGGGGGCTCGTCCCCCGGCCGCGGTCGGCATGTGCGGTCCAAGAACAAGCGCTTCGGCCTGACGCCTGGTCGGGCCTGGCTGCTGATCGCACCGACGATGGTGATCCTCGCGATCGTCATCGTCTACCCGGTCGTTCGAGCTCTGGTGATGTCGTTCTCCAAGGATCCCGGTCTCGATCCGGCCACCGGCATGTTCGTCTCCGGTGGCTCTGCGGGTTTCGCCAACTACACGCATTGGATACTGCAGCAATGCACGTCGGCGTCGGGCACGCTGGTGCCCTGCCCGCCGGGAACTCTCGGTTCTCAGTTCTGGGGCGCGGTCGGCAACACCGCGTTCTTCACCGTCGTGACGGTGTCCATCGAGGTGGTCATCGGCTTCGCCATGGCCGTGATCATGGGCAAGACCTTCGCCGGACGGGCCCTGCTGCGCGCCGCGATCCTGATCCCGTGGGCCATCCCGACGGCGGTCACGGCCAAGCTCTGGTACTTCATCTTCGCGTACGACGGTATCGCCAATCGCATTCTGGGAACGAACATTCTGTGGACCGGTGATGCCTGGCCCGCGCGTTTCGCGGTCATCATCGCCGATGTCTGGAAGACGACGCCGTTCATGGCGCTGCTGATCCTGGCCGGGTTGCAGATGATTCCGGCGGACGTCTACGAGGCAGCTCGCGTCGACGGCGCGTCGGCATGGCAGCGTTTCACCAAGATCACGCTGCCACTGGTCAAGCCCGCGCTGATGGTCGCAATTCTGTTCCGCACCATGGACGCGCTGCGGATGTACGACCTGCCCGCCATCCTCACCGAAGGCAACCCCGCCACTCGAACCATCTCGATCCTGGTGGTGGAGCAGATCCGGCAGGGATTCAACAGCGCTGCGTCACTGTCGACCATCTCGTTTGTCATGATCTTCATCGTGGCGTTCATCCTGGTCAAGTTCCTCGGTGCCAATGCCGTTGCCACTCAGGACAATCAGCGTAAGGGGGCCGGCCGATGAAGCAGGCTCGCATCTATCTCGGCGTCGTCGTCATTCTCGTGTGGGGACTGGCACCGTTCTACTGGATGGTCGTCACCGCGTTCCGCGACCCGCGCTACACCTTCGACACGACGCCGTGGCCGACGCATGTCACGTGGGAAAACTTCGAAAACGCGCTCTCGACCGCGAACGGCAACAACTTTCTGCGGGCGGTGGGCAACAGCCTCATCGTCGGCGGAGCGACCACGCTGATCGCGCTGACCATCGGCATCTTCACTGCGTATGCACTCTCGCGCATCGACTTTCGCTTCAAGTACGTGGTGACGGGCATCATCCTGGGAGCCTCGATGTTTCCGGTCGTCGCGCTGGTCACCCCGCTGTTCCAGTTCTTCACCAACATCGGATGGATCGGCAGCTATCAAGCCATGATCATCCCGAACATCTCGTTCGTACTGCCGTTGACGATCTACACGCTGGCAGCATTCTTCGCCGAATTACCCTGGGAGCTCGAAGAAGCCGCCCGGATCGACGGCGCCGGACGCTTCCAGGCCTTCCGATTGGTGATGCTTCCACTTGCCGCACCTGCCCTGTTCACCACCGCCATTCTCGCGTTCATCGCAGCGGTGAACGAGTATCTGCTGGCGAGTCAGCTCTCGAGTGACAGCACCGAGCCGGTGACCGTGGCCATCGCGCGGTTCACCGGCAACGATCCGCTCGTGGTGCCGTATGCCGCAATCATGGCCGCCGGGACCATCGTGGCCATCCCGCTGGTGATCATGGTGCTGCTGTTCCAACGCCGCATCATCTCCGGCTTGACCGCAGGCGGCGTCAAGTCGTGACGGCGCAGGATCATCTGCAGCTGCTGGCGGGCATTCTGGGATTCTTCGCGCTGGTGGCCCTCGGGTTCGCGGTCGCCGGGATCATCGGGGGTGATCCCGGCGTACTGCCGTCGCTGGCGCTGCTGGGTCTGCTTGTCGCACTGTGGTTCACCGTCAAGAAGATTCGCTGACTCTCAGCGTGCGCGGATGGCACCTTCGATGTCTTCGGCGCTGATCGACCGTGTGCAGAAGAACCAATCCTGGCATTCCACGTCGGAATCGGTACCGTCCATTCGGTCCGCGGCAGTACCGCAAGAACCGGCCGGTGGCACGATGACCGGATCGCCCGGGCGCCAATCTGCCGGCGTCGCAACGTCGAATGCGTCTGCGGTCTGCAGTGCCTTGATCAGACGCAGGATCTCGTCGAAGTTCCGACCGGTGCTCAGCGGGTAGTAGATGACTGCGCGCACCACACTCTTCGGGTCCACGACGAACACCGCCCGCACTGCCTTCGACGAACTTTCGCCGGGCATGATCATGCCGTACGCGCGGGCGATGTCCATCGAGATGTCCTCGACCAAAGGAAATTTGACCTCGATGCCGGACATCCCGTTGAAACTGATCTTGTCCTTGATCGTGCGCAACCACGCGATATGGCTGTACAGACCATCGATCGACAGGCCGACCAATTCGGTGTTGTATTCGCGCAGTTCCTCGGACATGGCGGCGAATGTGATGAACTCACTGGTGCAGACGGGTGTGAAATCTGCGGGGTGCGAGAAGAATATGACCCATTTTCCGCGGTAGTCGGCGGGGAAGTCGATCGGCCCTTGCGTGGTGACTGCGGTGAACGACGGAGCGCGGTCTCCGATTCGTGGCATTCCGACGTCGGTCGCGGGCTCTGTCTGGGTGCTGGTCATGGGTTCCTCGTCCTGTGCTGTTTTCGGTCGGGTATCGGGTGTGGTGGTCACGGGTGCCTGTAGTTGGCCTCGTAGGTCTTGCGGTCGCGTTCCGCACTGGGCGTAGCGCGCGGAATCGAGGCTGCGTCGATCCCGTGTTGCCCGAGCCGGAACGCGCGATAGATCAGATGCAGTGCCGAGGCGAAGTAGACGACCGGGACGAAGATCAGCATCATCATCAGACCCGCAATCCAGTTCGGCCCTGGAAACAGGAGGAACAGCAAGAGCACGGCGGCCAGTGGAACGAGGAATCGGGCCAGATAGCGCGGAGTGGATCCACGTCCGGTCAGGTCGTGCAGAACCCAGTCCTGCAGGTCGTCCGGGAGGACGCCGCCGACGTCGTAGCGAAGACGCTGACCGAAGGTGGGAGTTTTCATGTCTTTGACCGTAGGTTCGCAGGTGCGCCCGGCGCTGGGGTAGGAAGTCCCGACCTGTGCGCCGAACGTCTCCGGTTCTCGATCCGGTTCAGATCGCGGTGGAACCGAAGGCATCCAGCGTCATCGAGACCAACCTCGCCGACGCGGCGTTCGGTTTCGGGGTCCAGACGAGAGCCAACATCGCTGCCGTGGTCGAATCCGCCAGCTCCACAACAGTAAGTCGATCGCCGTAGGTATCGATCATCGATGCGCTCAGAATCGCCACTCCTACACCGCGCGCAGCGAGGTCGGCGACTGCGTCGGGAGCGCTGGCCTGCAACGTGATCGACGGCGACAGTCCCGCTCCGGCGCAGTCACGGTCGAACACCGCCCGCACTCCGGTACCCACGGGAAGCGAGACGATCGGGTAGTGATTCACCTGCGCCAACGTCGCCCGCTCGAGCGATGCCAACGGATGGTTCGGTGCCACGGCCGCGCAGATTCGTTCCTCGATGATCACCATCGATTCCAGTCCGTCCGGGGCCCGAGCCGCGACGCCGACGAGTGCGAGATCCAGTTCCCCGGAGCGCACATCGGATACCAGACGGTCCGAATTCCCCTCCTGCAGAGCAAGTTCGACGCCGGGATACGCGGAACGGAAGCGGGCCAACGCGTCGAACAGTTGTGGGACGGTGCACGCGGTCACCATGCCGATCCGTACCGATCCGCGTAGAAGTCCGGCAACATCGTCGACGGATTGCCGAACCGAGTCGGCGGCGGCCAGAGTCGCACGGGCGTGTGTCAGCGCGGCCTGGCCTGCGGTGGTCAATGTTGCTGTGCCGCCGGATCTGTCGATCAATTCGGCACCGAGTTCTCGTTCGAGCGCGCGGATCTGGGCGCTGACGCCGGATTGGCTGATGTGAACTCGGGCCGCGGCGCGCGTGAAGTTCGCTTCCTCGGCCACGGCGACGAAGTACTCCAGCTGCCTCAGTTCCACTGCTGGACACCGAGATTCGGACCCTCACCGGCATCGAGTCTGGCGACGTTGCGCTTCGGGGCAGTCACGCGGTAGCTGCAGTCGATCAGTTCGGCGGCCTCGGCCCAGACGTCGTCATCGGCGTCGGAGAGGTCGAAGCCCACCCAGCCGGCCGGTCCGAGGTAGGCGGGGTGGAAGTACCGGGGTTCGAGCTCGCAGGCACGCTGTTCCTCGGCGCTCTCGCATTTGACCAGGATCGAGAGGTCGTGTTGGTCGCCGCCTTTGACGCCACCGCCGAAGTACACGAAGACCGAGGACGTACGGAAGGTCGGCCGTCCATGGGAGATCTTCTCGGACACCTCGGGATAGGCGAAGGCCAGCGCGCGGACGCGTTCGAGGACCGGATGCTTGGACGTGGGATCGATGGCCACCAGCACACGATAGCGCGCGAGCTTCAGCTGCGGCTATGAGTAGAACTTCTGATGATCATCGGAAGCAACTGTTGGACTTCTGGCCCAGTGCGCTCGAGACTGGAGATCATGACACGGACACCGAAAGAAGTTGCCGCGACCTACTTCGAGGCCTGGAAGAGCGAAGATTTCGACACCCTGGCGTCGATCCTGCACGAGGAAGCGACATTCAGGGGACCACTGGGCACAGCGGCCAACGGCGCGGAATGTGTGGCGGGATTGAAGGGAATGTCGGAGATCGTCACCGACATCGATATCGCTCACGTCTTCGTGGACGGCCCCGACGTACTGACGTGGTTCGATCTGCACACGTCGATCGCCTCCCCGGCAAGCACCGCCAATTGGCAGCGAATCGAGGACGGATACATCAAAGAAATCCGGGTGACATTCGATCCACGAGAAATCACCGCGGCCGGATAGACGAACGCCCACCGGTCCACTCAATGTGACATTCAGTGACCTTTTCGGGGGTCAATGTCACATCGAGTGGACCGGCGGGCGGGGGCAGTGGCGCGGACGAGTGCCGTCGCGGGCGCTCAGTCACATCACTGTCGCAGGCATTTATGCGTCGATGATGAACGCTTCGAGTTGCTCGCGAGCGACGTCGTCGGCCAGCTGCTTCGGCGGGCTCTTCATCAGGTAGGCCGAAGCCGGGATGACCGGTCCACCGATGCCGCGGTCCTTGGCGATTTTTGCGGCGCGGACTGCGTCGATGATGACGCCTGCGGAGTTGGGCGAGTCCCATACTTCGAGCTTGTACTCGAGGCTCAGGGGAACGTCACCGAAGGCGCGGCCTTCGAGGCGGACGTAGGCCCACTTGCGGTCGTCGAGCCAGCCGACGTGGTCGGACGGTCCGATGTGGACGTCCTTGGCGTTGAATTCCTTCTGCAGGTTCGACGTGACGGCCTGGGTCTTGGAGATCTTCTTCGACTCGAGGCGGGTGCGCTCGAGCATGTTGAGGAAGTCCATGTTGCCGCCGACGTTGAGCTGCATGGTGCGGTCGAGCTGCACGCCGCGGTCTTCGAAGAGCTTGGCCATGACGCGGTGGGTGATGGTGGCACCGACCTGGCTCTTGATGTCGTCGCCGACGATGGGGACGCCAGCGTCGGTGAACTTCTTGGCCCAGACGGGGTCCGAGGCGATGAAGACGGGCAGCGCGTTGACGAAGGCGACGCCTGCATCGATGGCGGCCTGTGCGTAGAACTTGTCGGCTTCTTCGGATCCGACGGGGAGGTAGGACACGAGCACGTCCACCTTGGCGTCGCGCAGGGCCTGCGCTACATCGACGGCGTCGCCGTCGGCCTCGGTGATGGTCTCGCGGTAGTACTTGCCGAGGCCGTCGAGGGTCGGTCCGCGCAGGACGTGGACGTCCTTCGGGGGTACGTCGGCGATCTTGATGGTGTTGTTCTCGCTGGAGAAGATGGCCTCGGAGAGATCGAAGCCGACCTTCTTGGCGTCCACGTCGAACGCGGCGACGAACTCGACGTCGCGGACGTGGTACTTGCCGAACATGACGTGCATGAGGCCGGGGACGGTGGCGTTCTCGTCCGCGTCCTTGTAGTACTCGACACCCTGGACCAGGGATGAGGCGCAGTTGCCCACACCCACAATGGCCACGCGGATTGCGTTGTTGTTCTCACCCATGGTCGGGTTCTCCTTCTGTCTTGACTGTCCTGTTTGGTGCTGTGCGGAACGGTGCTGGGTTGGGGTCGGCCTGCTCGGCTGCGATGACTTCGTTGAGCCAGCGCACCTCGCGTTCGCTCGATTCGAGACCGAGCTGATGTAGCTGCCTGGTGTAGCGGTCGAGTGTCCCGTTCGCCTTGGCCACAGCGTCGCGGAAGCCTTCTCGGCGCTCCTCGACCTGGCGACGTCTGCCTTCGAGAATGCGGACTCGGGCTTCCGCGGGAGTCCGACTGAAGAAGGCAAGATGTACGCCGAATCCGTCGTCGGTGTAGTTCTGCGGTCCGGTGTCGGCCACCAGTTCGGCAAATCGTTCCCTGCCGAGCGGGGTGAGCTGATACACCCGTTTTGCTCGTCTCTTCACGAGCAAGTCGGGACCGGCGTCCTCGGCGATGAGACCGTCGGTTTGTAGTCGACGGAGTGCCGGGTACAGCGATCCGTACGAAAACGCTCGAAAAGCTCCGAGCAGGCCGGTCAGCCGCTTGCGGAGCTCGTAACCGTGCATGGGTGATTCGAGAAGCAGTCCGAGAATTGCGAGCTCGAGCATGCAACTCCCCCTTCTCGAATCCAACGATCACATCATGACGATGCGATTGACCGCACTATCGAAGAATGTATCGCGCCGATACATATTCTGACAACTCGGCCGTGCACGTATCGTGCGACACATGACCCCGGTCGACGCGCTTCTCGCCGCCGCGGCCCTCCACCTGGGCTTTCAGATGGTGGTGACCGGCGTCGTCTACCCGGCGCTGGCGGAGGTTCCGGACGACGACTGGTCGCGTGCCCACGACGCGCACTCGCGGCGGACAACCCTCGTCGTCGGGCCGGTCTACGGACTGCTCGCAGCTGCGTGTCTGTGGGTGTTGGTGTCCGGGCCGATCGATGCGGTTGTCTTGACGAGCATCGGCGGCGCGGCGGTCTCGGCGTCGGCGACTGCCTTCGTGGCTGCCCCCACCCATGGCGAACTGGGGCGTGCGGGACGCAACGAACATCTGATGAGTCGGCTGCGATCGGCGGACCGCGTACGTCTCTGCGGTGCCGTGGTGTGTGCGTTTTTCGCTCTGTCGGCGTGATCGAGCGCGGGTGAACGTGCAAGTGGCCAGTCGGCTCAGCGAGACGGTGCCACCATCAGCACGGCATCGACTCGATACTCGCCCCACTGCTGCGCAGACGTCCCGATCTGGCACCACCCTCGCCTGCGGTAGAAACCGAGGGCAGCGCTACTCGGCTCGACGAGCAGAACCGCCACGCGCCCTGCATCGCGCGCAGCATCGATCGCGTGTGCAAGCAGAGTCGTTCCACTGCCCGGTACGGAACCGTCGGTGACCAAGCGCGACACCACAGCGAGTCGATCGGCAGCCACCCCCGTTGCTCGCCGCCACTGCGCGCTTGCGTCGTCCGCGCCGGGATCGGTTCCCGGTGCTGCCGTCGAGTGCAGCGCGATATGGCCGACGACGGCGTCGTCGGACTCGGCGACCCAGGCCGCGAGTTCGTTCGGTGGGACGAGCCAGTCGGCTCGCACCGCCACTGCGCGCACGGGATAACGGTGTAATTCGTGCGCACGTTGCAGGATGGGCAGGAGAGTGGTCAGGTCGCCGTGTCGTCGGGGGCGCACGTGGATTCCCGATGTGGCCGACATGCGAGCAAGTGTAGGGACCGGAGCTCACACCGAATCGACGTCGGTGCGATCTGCGTCTCTCGCCTGCGTCGAGGGGCAGACCGCGTCGGCACAGGTGGAGCGGAGTTTCCGAGGGCAGAAATGGGCCCTGCTCGCCATCGAGGCGGGGTTCGCAGGTCCGCATCGGAGGGGCCGCACGTACTCTGGTCCTCGTGCGACTTCAGCGACAGGTGGTGGACTACGCCCTTCAGCGTCGGTCGCTGCTGGCCGAGGTGTACTCCGGAAGGACGGGCGTCGCAGCGGTCTGTGATGCGGATCCGTACCTTCTTCGCGCCGCCAAGTTCCACGGACGTGGCAGCGATGTGGTGTGCCCCATCTGCCGCAAGGAGCAGCTCACGCTGGTGTCCTGGGTGTTCGGCGAGAAGCTCGGGGCACTGTCCGGGTCGGCGAGAACGGCGGACGAACTCGTCCGTCTCGCGGCGACCCAGGAGGAGTTCTCGGTCCACGTGGTCGAGGTGTGTAGGTCGTGCAGTTGGAACCACCTCGTCCAGTCCTATGTCCTCGGGGCCGTCCCCGCGCCCAAGCAACCCCGTCGTCCGCGATCGGGTTCCCGTCAACCGAACCGTCGAACAGCGAGTGAGTGACACAATCGCTCAGCTGATCCCATCCACCGAGAATTCGACGCGGCCGCCGAAATTACTGGAGATTCGTACGTGAGTTCCCCCTACGACAACAATCCGGGTAGCAACGAACCGGGCCGTAGCGACTCCGGACGGCGTCCCGACGTGCCCGGGCCGCCACGCGGCAGTCGCCATTCCGACCCACCCGGGCGTCGCCCGGTACCTCCTCCCGGCCAGCGTCCGATGCCCCCGCAGGGCCGTCCCCCGATGCCTCCGCCCGGCCAGCGACCGGTACCCCCTCCCGGCCAGCGACCGGGACCTCCTCCCGGGCAGCGTCCGATGCCGCCGCAGGGCCGTCCTCCGATGCCTCCTCCCGGTCAGCGACCCGGTCCTCCTCCCGGGCAGCGTCCGATGCCGCCGCAGGGCCGCCCTCCCATGCCGCCGCAGGGCCGACCCGTTCAGGGCAGGCCGCCGGTGGATCCGGTGAGTGGACGTCCCGCAGGCGAACGTCCCTACGGCGAACGTCGGTACGGAGAGCCGCCCATCGCGCCTCCTGTCCGATCCGCCGCCCCGGCGGGCGTCACTCGGTCCGGCGCTGTGCCACCACCCCACGAACCGAACGATCCATCAGTTCTCTCCTCGGGCAGCGAACCGCCCGAGCCGCCCGAAAGAGGTCCCGCCGCGAAAACGAAGAAGAAGTCCAAGTGGCGGGTCGCTCGACGCACGATGTATGCGTTGATCGCCCTGGGTCTGATCGTGCCGATCCTGGCGTTCATGGTGGCCTACACCGTCGAGGACGTGCCGCGTCCCGGCGACATCAGAACCAACCAGGTCGCCACGATCTTCGCCGCCGACGGCTCGAGTGTGCTCGGCAAGGTGGTCCCACCCGAGGGCAACCGAACCGACGTGACGATCGATCAGATCCCGGAGCACGTGCGCAACGCCGTTCTCTCGGCCGAGGATCGCGACTTCTACTCCAATCCGGGATTCTCGGTGACCGGTTTCGGCCGGGCTCTGCGTGACAACGTGCTCGGACGCGACAGTGCCGGTGGTGGTTCGACCATCACCCAGCAGTACGTCAAGAACGCGTTGGTCGGTAACGATCGGACGCTGACCCGAAAGATGCGTGAGCTCGTCATCTCCTCGAAGATGGCGCGGCAGTGGTCCAAGGACGACATTCTTGCGGCGTACCTGAACACCATCTACTTCGGTCGCGGTGCCTACGGCATCGCCGCCGCGTCGACGGCGTACTTCGGCAAGTCCGTCGACCAGCTGTCGGTGGAGGAGGGTGCGGTTCTCGCCTCCGTCATCCAGCAACCCTCCAATCTCGATCCCGAGTTCAACCCCACCGGCGCGCAAGCGCGTTGGGACTACGTGCTCGACGGCATGGTCTCCCAGGGTCAGCTCGATGCGACCCAGCGGGCGTCGATGATGTTCCCGGCGGTGGTCCCGAGCGCGCAGGTCGATACCGGCGATGCTCAGGATGCCGGGCCGGACGGCTTGATCAAGGCCCAGGTGCTGCGAGAGCTGTCGGCGGTGGGTATCAGTGATCAGGACCTCAATACCGAGGGGTTGCAGATCACCACGACCATCGACCCGAACGCCCAGGCTGCCGCGGTCGAGGCCGTGAACGGCAACATGGAGGGCGAGCCCTCGGAGCTGCGGACGGCGTCGGTGTCGATCGATCCACGCACCGGCGCGGTTCGCTCGTACTACGGCGGTGCGGACGGTCGAGGATTCGACTTCGCCCAGTCCGGCTTGCAGACCGGATCCTCGTTCAAGGTGTTCGGTCTGGCCGCTGCACTGGATCAAGGCATTCCGCTGTCGAAGATGTACGACAGCTCCCCGCTCGACGTCAACGGCATCGAGATCAGCAATGTCGAGGGCGCCTCGTGTGGAACGTGCACCATCGCCGAGGCGCTGAAGCGTTCACTGAACACCAGCTTCTACCGGATGATGCTCAGCATGGACAACGGTCCGCAGGCCATCGCGGACATGGCACACAAGCTCGGCATCCCGCAAGAGATCGAGGGCGTCGGACCCACCCTCACCGAGCCCGACAACGCGGGCCCCAACTACGGAGTCGTGCTCGGCCAGTACCAGTCTCGCGTCATCGACATGGCTTCTGCCTACGCGACACTGGCTGCGTCCGGCGTCTATCACACTCCGCACTTCGTCCAGAAGGTCGTCACCGCCGACGGCACCGTGCTGCTCGACCGGGCTCCCGAAGCCGGCCAGCAGGTCGTCTCGGCTGCGGTTGCGGACAACGTGACCTCGGCGATGCGTCCGATCGCCGGCTACTCCAACGGTCACAACCTCGCCGGCGGTCGCCAGTCGGCAGCCAAGACCGGTACTGCTCAGCTCGGAGACACCGGTCAGAACAAGGATGCCTGGATGGTCGGCTACACGCCGTCGCTGTCCACTGCCGTCTGGGTGGGCACCGAGCAGGGTCTGCCGCTCGAGAACAGTTACGGCGGACCGATCTACGGATCGGGCCTACCGTCGGACATCTGGAAAGACACGATGGACGGCACGTTGGACGGCACCTCGAACGAGACCTTCCCGACGCCCGAGGCCATCGCGGGTCAGGCCGGTGTGCCGCAGTACTCGGCACCCGCTCCGGCGACGACGGTGGCACCATCGACAGCTCCGCCGCAGGTGACCCTGCCGATTCCGACGGAGATCTCGCCGCCGGTCGTCATCACTCCGCGGCAGGTCGAGATTCTGCCCGGCGTGACGATCCCGCTTCCCGGACTGGCACCGGCGCAGCCTGCGGAACCCGAACCGGCGGCACCCGAACCGGCAGCGCCCGAACCGGCAGCGCCCGGGCAGTAGCGACGCGGCGGTGACGACCGAACCCGACCGAAAGGGTCGAGCCGTGGCGAGCCCCGGTCGCCTCGATTCGGCGAGCGCTGCGGACCGCGATCTACCCAGTCGTACCGATCCGATGACCGAGGAATTGTCCTCGGTCATCGGCGGTCCGGTCGGCAAGCACGCGGTCATCGGTCGGCAGCGCTGGTTCACTGCGCTCCGGGTGATTCTGCTGCTCGCGGTGGTCTTTCTCTGCTTCGGTTGGTTCGCCAAGGCCGCGTGTATCCAACAGGCACCGGTGGGACCGGGCGGTGAGCTCGGACTCGATTGGAGCGGCAGTCGTCAGTACGTGGCGATGTGTTACTCCGATACCGTGCCGCTGTACGGGGCGGAGCGACTCGATCAAGGTGCGTTCCCGTACAAGAAGTCCTGGGAAGAGACCAAGGCCGACGGGTCGAGTCAGATTCGGTACATGGAGTACCCGGTGCTCGCCGGGCTTTACCAGTACGGCTCGATGGTCGTCGGAAAGGCATGGAACTCACTGAGTTTCCTGCCGCAGGCGTTGCCGGTCGTCGTCTACTTCAACGTGGTTGCCCTGGGATTGGCCGTCGCCTGGTTGGTCACCGTGTGGGCCACTGCAATAGCCGCCGGACGCCGCATCTGGGACGCGGCCCTCGTGGCGGCCTCACCTCTGGTGATCGTGCACGGATTCACCAATTTCGACGCTCTCGCAACGGCTTTCGCGCTCACCGGTTTGCTGGCATGGGCCAAGAAGAAGCCGGTACTGGCCGGAGTTCTGATCGGTCTCGGCGGTGCCACCAAGCTCTATCCCCTGCTGTTCCTCGGGCCCCTGCTGGTGCTGTGCTGGCGCACCGGAAAGATGCGCGAGTGGGGCATCACCGCCGGTGCGGCGATCGGTGCTTGGTTGGCGGTCAATCTTCCACTGGCGCTGCTGTATCCGTCGGGATGGTACGAGTTCTTCCGGCTCAATTCCGAGCGCGGTGCGGACCCGGATTCGCTGTACAACGTCGTCACCTCGTTCACCGGTTGGACCGGTTTCGACGGTCCGCTGTACCCGGGCGACAAACCGTTGGTTCTCAATGCCGTGACGCTCGTGTTGTTCGCCATCGTGTGTGCGCTGATCGCGTACATCGGCACGACGGCACCGACGCGACCGCGGCTCGCGCAGCTGGTGTTCCTGGTGGTCGCCGGGTTCCTGCTCACCAACAAGGTGTGGAGTCCGCAGTACTCGCTGTGGCTGGTTCCGCTGGCCGTACTGGCGCTGCCGCATCGTCGAATTCTGTTGGCGTGGATGACGATCGACGCCTTCGTCTGGTTCCCGCGGATGTACTACTACCTGGGTGTGGAGAACAAGGGTCTACCCGAACAGTGGTTCACCGCGACCGTCGTGGTGCGCGATGTCGCCGTGATCGGATTGTGCGCGTTGATCGTTCGGCAGATCTACCGGCCGGCCGAGGATCTCATTCGAAACGGCAGCGCCGTCGACCCGCTCGGTGGCGTGCTCGACGGCGCTGCAGATCGGACGACTACTGCCCGCAAGGTCACATATAGCGGCCGAGCTGTTTGACGGCTTCACCGGCATGTTTGGCCTGGATACCGTCGCCGATGGCCTGGAGCTTCCACTCGCTGCCCTGGCGGTACACCTTCGCCATCACCAGACCGGTGAACGGCATGCCGCCCTGCAGGGTGAAGCGGGCCAGTTCGGTGTTGGTGGTGTTGTCGACGAGACGGCAGAATGCGTTCGCGACCTGCTCGAACGTCTGACCGCGGTACGACGTGACCGTGAAGACGATGCCGGTCACGTGCTTGGGTACCCGCGTCAGGTCGACCACGATCACCTCGTCGTCGCCCTCGCCTTCGCCGGTGAGGTTGTCACCCTGGTGCACGATCGAGCCGTCCTTGGCATTGAGCTGCCCGTAGTAGACGACATCGTTGACGTTGCGGTCGGCGAGCATGATCGCCGACGCGTCCAGGTCGATGTTCGCGGCTCGGCCTCCGCCGCCGAAGAATCCGCCCTTTTTCGGAGTGGTCACCGGGTCCCAGCCCAGACCCATCCGGATGACCGTCAGAGCCACGCCGCCGTCCTTGCGGAGGGTGACCTTCTGACCCTTCGTGAGGCTGACGGGCTTGGACTTGGTGAGGCTGACTTCCGGAGCCTCGGTGGGGACCGGTGCGGCGGGCGGTGCCGGCGGGGCAGCCGGCGGCGGTGGAGTGACGGGAGCGGGAGGAGGTGTCGGTGCGGGAGGAGGTGTCGGTGCGGAAGGTGTGGGAGCAGGGGCGTCGTCCACGGACACACCGTGATCGGTCACCAGGGCGGCGAATCCGCCCGCGTAGCCCTGCCCGACGGCTCGCACCTTCCAACTTCCCTGACGGCGGTAGATCTCCAGCGCGATCACGATGGACTCCGAGCTGAGGCCATCGATTGTGTACTCGTACAACACATTTCCGGCTGTATCGCTCACCCGCGCCACGGGGGCGGTGGATCGCCCGAAGTTGCTCGACGCGTCGTCGAGGGTGATGACCGCGCGGATCTGCTCGATGTCGGCGGGCACTGCAGCGAGCGACACGGCGAGGCGGGCCGGTCCGCCCTGGCCGGGCTCGAGGCGAACACCGGGGCCGGTGGGCTGGTTGAAGAACACGAAGTCGGCGTCGGTGCGTACTTTTCCGGCGTCGGTGACCAGTAGCGCGGACAGGTCCGCAGGTACGGCCAGCGAGATGGAGACGACGACGTCACCGACGGTGAGGGGGCCGTTCTGACCCTTGGACAACGGTTGACCGACCGGAGCAGACAATGTGATGGACTCTCTCTCGTAGTGCTGGTTACCGCCATCCAATGTACTTGTTCGATTTGTCCGACTGGTGTGGCTGCGATCGGGCGGACGTCAGATCTGGCGGAGGGTGAACAGGTCGCCGGGTGTGCAGCCGAGGACGCGACAGACTGCGGTGAGCGTCGAGAATCGGATGGCCTTGGCACGGTCGTTCTTGAGGACCGACAGATTGACGACGCTGACTCCGGCAAGACGGGAGAGTTCCGCGAGCGTCATACCGCGGGCGTCGAGAATCTCGCCCAGATGACAGACGACGAGATGGTCGACGAATTCCTCCGCCATCAGACCAGACCATCGGCATCACGAGCGAGCTTGGAGCCTTGCCGGAGAACTGCGTAGACGAACTGCAGGACCAGAGCGACGATCACGGCCAGCCAGAACGAGCCGAGGCTTCGTGCAGTATCGGTGACCTCGGTTGTTTCGAGCGCAGCCTGGATGGCGTTGGTGCTGATCAGTCGAAGCCCTCCGGTGACTACCGGGTACAGCACCAGGCACGCAGCGACGACGGCCAGGTCGATGCTGGCGCCGACGCTGAACGGGGTTTCCTTGATGACATTGTCGAAAAATCGGTACGCGAAGAAGATTCCTACCAGGATGAGGACTCCGCCGGCCACGATCTCGCCGTACCTCATGAAGTCGATCATCCCGATGAGCCGCTGGACGTCGCTTTTGGCGACACTGAGCTCGATGACGTTGCCTGGTTGCAACTGTCCGCCGAACAGGTCGAGCGTCGGCGACTCCTCCAGAGGCGTGACGGTGGCGCTGACGTAGTCCGAGGAGTGGTATTCCTGCAACTTCCGACCGGTCCAGATCACAGCTGCCGCCGCATAGAAGGCCATCGTCCATTTGTTCGCCCGTGCCGAGCTCAGTCCGTATGCCATCCCGCCGTCTCCATATCGATAGTCGATAACAACGAATATCGATAACCTATCGAAAATCGATACGGTGTCAAGGGCTGGCCGATCTCACCGCCTCAGCGCCACTGCCACGTGCCGTCCGATCTCCGACGCCAGGCCGGTCGTATCGGCGGGCGCGATGTCGATCGTTTCCGCGGAGTGGACGATGTATCGGCCGTCGTGTTCGAAGTCCATCCAGAAGAACGAGACGGCATCGGTGTCGCGGCGGTTGTCGAAGGTCTTGCCGCGCGCGACGATGATTTCGCCGACTGCAGATCGCGGGCGGTCGAAGAACGACCGGAACCGCTCGTCCGCCGTCGCACCCCGGGTTGCGGTGGACAGATGCGACCCGCCCGAAGTCGTTGCAGCAGTGACGCGTTCGAGTCGCTGGGCCGGTCGGCGGCCTGCAGCGATGTTCGGTACGGATCCGAGAACGATGGCGGGGGCATGGGCAGGGCCGGTCAGTTCGACGGTGATGGCACCGCCCGAGGAGGCGTCGGGCCCGGGCTCTCGAATGAGCACCGCGGCAGTGTCGTGGCGAATCGCCGCGTGGCTGCGCACGATGTCGTGACGAGAATCGGTTGTCTCGCCGCGACATTCGATGCGAACGATCGGGTCGACGACGGTCCGAACAGCTGCGCCGAGTTTCTCGTCCATCATCGCGTCGATCCTCGCCGACGCCTCGCTCCGCAGCTGTCGGAGTTCGTCCACGGTCTCGACGTCGATGGTGACCGCCAGGGGGTACGGCAGTCGGTCGCGTCCGAATCGACTGCACAGCATCATGAAGTCGATGCCGGGCATGGTCCATTTCGTCACCGTCAGCCGCCGAGTACCGGAGGTGCGACCAGGGGTAGATCGCCGATCAGTTCGCTGCCGTTGCTCACATCGACCAGGTAGCCGGGAACGGCGTGCTCTCCGTCGTTGTCGCCGGCTCCCCGTGCGCCTGCTGCGCCCATGGCACCCATTCCCGGCATGCCGTGTGCTCCCGCGCGGCCGGCCGATGCCGTAGCTGCGCTGCCCGCACCGCTGCCTCCCGCCCCGATCCCGCCCGTGCCGCCGCCGATCGGAGAGCCGAGAATCGAGCCGCCGTAACCCGATCCGGTACCGGAACTGCCTCCGGATCCGGACCCGTATCCCGCACCGCCGCCGGAGCTGGAACCATTGGATCCTGCGAAGCCGCTGCCGCCCGGTCCTGTTCCGCCGAACCCCCCGCCGGGACCTGCGCCGACCCCGAAACCCGCACCACTGCCGGACGCGCCCGGCCCGGTGGCCGAGGCGGCACGAGTTTCGCCGGAGTTGTCGGCCGGAGGCAGGAAACCCGAACCGCCCGACCCGGGCTGCTCCGACGCAGCAGTACCGGTCCGACCCGCTTCGGCAGCCTCGGTGCTACCGGCCTGCGCCTGCGCTGCCCTGTCAGCCCCACCCTCGGTACCGGACCCGCCGGGCGAAGTCGACCCGATACCCCCATCTCCGCCCCCGGCAGAACTGACGAGTCCCCAGCTGCCGTCGGAACCACCACCGTCAACGACCGGGTTGTGCGCTGCCGGTAGCACCGGGACCTCGGAATCGGACTGCAGCACCCCTGGTACGTAGACCGAGCGCATGATTCGGCGTGCTTCCTCCTGCTGCTCCTCTCGGGCCGACACCACCTCCTTCGCGGCGAAGGGGATGGGCAGCAGGGAATCGATCAAGCTGCTTTCGGCTCCCGCAACCACCGGCGGCATCCTCGACTTCGTCTGCGTGAAACCGGAGTGCGCCTCGAGCAACTTGTTGCTGATCAGACTCATGGAGGTGGACAGCGCGTTCGCAGACGAGACGTAGTCGCCCACACCGCCGCGGACGGCGTCGGCTGTAGGTCCCGACCAGCCCGACGTCATGGCCGCCTCGATGCCGGACCGAAAGCCGTCGGATCCGCTGTTCGCGGCAGCGGACAAGTCGTTCCAGTTCCTGGACGATTCCCCGATGGTTTCGGTACCCAGCGATTTCACCATGGCCACGATCTGCTCGTGCGGCATCACCTCGAACGCCTCCGTGATGACCACTTCGGCCGGCTCGAACTCGCCGCGGTAGTCGAGGGCCACGTTCGCCTTCTCGAATGCCGCATTCAGAACGGAGCCGAGAAATTCGGGGCCGACCGGCGTCACGAACGCACTGGTGACGATGTTGTCGATCGTCGCTGCGAGTTCCTCGTACGGATCCGTCATGCCCACCCCTTGCCCTACGTCTGCCTCCCCGACGAACAGTTAGACGCGGCGCACGGCCGTTCGGTTCCGCAGCCACTCGAGAATTTCCTCGCTGGCCCGGACACCGGAGGATTCGGTGACGGTCAAGCCGGGTCGAGTGAATCCGAGCAGCTCCAGTTCGCCGTGCCGCGGACGGATCGCGGCGTCGGCCGCGATGAGCATCTCGGCGTCGAGTGCACCGTCACCTGCGGCGAGGACTCGGGCATCGGCGTCGAGGGTGCCGTCCTGTATCAGCCTGGTCCGAACCTCGGCCACCGCAGAGCTCTTGCACACCGCGTTGGGCATCGTGTAGATCTTGCGCCCCTGTTGCGAGACGTTCCAGTCCCGAGCGGCGCACCACTGCGACCACTCCGCGACGAAGCCCTCGGGCACGGCCGCCGTGTTCACCACCAGGTAGCAGAACAGGCCGTCGGCCTCGCGGTACTTGAGGACCCAGTCCGCGGAGACCCTCGATCTCAACTCGGCACCGATGCCGGCCAGGTTCAACTCGAACCCGTTGCGCCAGTGCATGTCCGGCTCGCCGTCGACAAGAATGTTGCCGCCGTTGCTGGTGATGGCGTACCGCCACGGGGCACCTGGGAGTGCGATCCGCTGAAACTGCTCGATGGTACGTGTCGTGGTCGGCACGACCACAACATTCTCACTCAACTCGCGCAGCAGAGAGATCGAACGAGAAGACATGTACGACAACGGCTTTCCCTCGTACAGCTCCACGCACTCGAACGAATCGTCCAGGGGCACGGCGAGTGCGCCCTCGGAGAAGATCATCGTGCGGTCGAGATCCATCGCGACGAGAGCGCTCACGACGCGTCCCCACTCGACACGTTCTTGATCAGCCCCATGCAGGAATATGCGAGGTCGGGAACCACATCCACCGGCACTCCCCTGGCCGCGGCGAGCATCCTGATGTGTTCGTGCTCGGGCGCATCGGCCTCGCGCACCAGTACTCGCCACGGAACGCGACGTAGCAGCACTCGAGTGGTTTCGCCGACGCCGGGTTTGACGAAATTGACGTGCGAGATGCCGTACTCCTCGCGGACCTTCTCCACCGATGCCCAGCCGGACCACGTGGGTGTTCGGTCGGAGCCGAGCACGGCTGCTACCGAGGCATCGACCTCGTCCCGGACGTCCTCGAAACGGGCAGCGACGGTGTCGAGCAGGTGACGCGAGACGTCGTCGGGTGCGAGATCGGCGTAGTACTTCGCGCCGTGGAAGTCCCCGGGGCGAATCAGACTGTCGTTGAGCACGGTTCGTGAAACCAGGCCCGACACAGTCGAGTTCAGACAGGCAGACGCGATGAGGAAGTCGTCGCGGGTGCCGTAGGTGCGAGCGCAGTTGCCCGGATCGGCGAGCACGGCGAGGTCGTCGTCGAACTCGGCTCCGGGGAATTCGCGCAGCGCCGCGGTGAGTTCGCGAGCGATCGCGCCCTTGCCCGTCCAGCCGTCGACGAACACCACCGAGCGCGAATCGTGATGCTCGGCCAGGTAGCGCAGGGCCACGGCGTCGATGCCTCGATCGCGCACGATCGAGACGGCATAGTGCGGAATCTCGATGCCATGGGCTGCGAATGCCCAGCGGCGCATCAGGATTCCGACGGGTGTCCCCGCGCGGGCCAGGGACGCCAGTGCGATGTCGTGTCCGCGCTCGGCCAGCACGACCTCGGTGACAGTGCCGACCGCGACCGCCAGCCGTGACGCGCTCTCCTGCAGCACTTTCACGAACAGTTCGCGGTAGGCAAGATCCGGTTGATACTCGACCGGAAGCGATTCGGCGTAGTGGGCTTCGCCGGCCTGAATGCGCTTCTCCCGCTCCTCGATTCCTGCTTCGAGTGAGACCGACGAGAGGTCCTTGAGCAGCCAGGTGACTTCGTCGGCTGCGTACGAACCGAATTCCGGCCCTCGCAGCGGACGTGCCCGCCGCGAGACTTCGAGAGCCACCGGGTCCGCGCCCGTGACGACGACCAGCAGCACGTCGGTACCCGAGGCGGCCAGGGTCTCGGCGGCTGCTGCCAGAGCGTCGGTGTCGGCGGGGGCGTCGGCGACGAGCACCAGTGTCGCGTCGTCCGGTCCGGACGCATTGTAGAGGTAGCGCAGTCCCGATTCGTCCTCGGGCGCAGTGAACTCGAAGCCGCGGCGCAGGGGGTAGCCGGGCACGTCGAGAACGTATGCCGGTGACCGAGTGGTGGTCTGGAACAGTGCGGTGTGCCCGCGCTCCTGCAACGCCGCCGCCAGTCGGAGCGGCAGGTACATGAGCTCCTCGTGGCCGATGACGACCACCGGTGCCGATCCGGGGAGCGAGGAGTCGACGGTGGCTGCGAGAGCATCGATCGCCGCGTCGAAACCGGCGGCGTCGGATCGGAGGAACCCGTGCCGGCCGCCGTCGGGCAGGGTTGCCGGCCACTGCGCATCGACGCGGTGAACCGAACCAGGCTGTGCAGCAACCGGATCGAACTCCGGATCGGGGAGGGCCAGCACCGTCTCCACCAGGCCTGGCTCGAGCTCAACCGATCCCTGCGCCAGGCTCACGTTGTCGATCCGAACGCCGAGTTCTGTTGCCACCGCCGCAGCTGCAGCGAGATGCTCGGTGGTGCGCATGTCCACCAGGGATGCGATGACGTAGTGCGCGCGGCCGGCGGATGCGTGAATCTGCCGAAGGGCATCGAGCGCGGTCGCTCCGGTCGAGATCTCGTCGTCGACGAGGATCAAGGGGAGGTCGCCGGCGAGAAGGTCGGCCGAGGTGGGCATCAGCAGGTGGTCGGTGGCGTGTGAGTGACCCTCCTCGAACTCGCCGTGCACGGTCATGCCGGGAACGTGGCGACGCGTCGAGTGCAGGTAGCAGTGTGCGCCCAGAGCCGTCGCGACGGTATGGCCCAATCCGGTTGCAGTTTCGGCGAATCCGAGCACGTCGACGTCGGAACCGCCCACCGTGGTCTGGACCAGGGCCGCCAGTTCGTTGCCGGCGGCGATGACGACGTCCGGATCGACGGGTATGTGTTTGCCGAGCACCGTCGAGACCAACAGGTGGGCGCGGCGAGGGTTGCGACGCAGACCGGGCAGCACCAACTGTGTTGCCGTCCAGGACGACGACGAACCGGTGTCGGTGAGCACGATGCCGTCGGCCGGATTCGCGTTCATCGCTGTGCCAGTGCGGTCAGTAGATCCACGAACGTGATCCCCTCGTTGGTGACACCGAACGCCCTGGCGCGCACCACCGTCTGTTTCGCCCAATTGCGGTGCGGTCCCAGCTCGTTCATCTTGTTGCGGTAGCCGGATGCCTGGACGCCGCCCTGGTCGGAAGAGAGAATGTCGAGTGCGTCGTGGTATTCCTCGTGCGTCACCGCGGACAGCGCGTGCACCGCAGGCACGTGCGAGGGGTGGATGACGGTCTTGCCCTGAATGCCGTTCGCGCGGTCGAGTGCCACCTCGCGCAGGAGGGCGTCGAGGTCGCTGCTCACCAGTTGCTGGCGAAAGCGCACGGCCTCCTGATCGACGAACGGCGTCTGGCGCAGCAGCGGGCGGAACATGCGTTCGTGGTCTGCGAAGTACTCCCACACCGGTCCGGTGATGACGAAACCCGATCCGTCGTAACGACCCAGGTGATTGACGATGGCGCTGATGACGTCGGCGACGACGCGGACGTCGTAGATCGTCAGGTCGCGGTCGCGGCGGATGCCGAAGGTGCCGCACATGTCGGTGGCCCCGATTCGCACCGCCAGCACGGTGTCGCGGTACTCACCGAGGAGTTCACGGATGGCAACCAGTTCCGCGTCGCGTGTCTCCCGGTGCACCACTTCCGTGGATTCGAGGACGGGCATGGCGAACAGACGGGTGCCGTGTGTCGTGGACGCGGCGACGATCTCGTCGAGGAACTCGGCTCCGCGTGCTGCCGTGAACTTCGGTACGACGAATCCGGCGAGCCCGGCGGCACCGTGGTTCAGGCCGGCGCAGATGCTGCGGATGTGCGCGGCGGTGCGAGCTCGAACGAACACCAGTGATCCCGAACCCGAGAGTTCGTTCAGAGTTCGTACGGTGTTGGCCAGCGCTTCTTCCAGATTATGGTCCGCCACAG
Source organism: Rhodococcus sp. IEGM 1372 (assembly GCF_030056835.1). Classification (NCBI taxonomy): domain Bacteria; kingdom Bacillati; phylum Actinomycetota; class Actinomycetes; order Mycobacteriales; family Nocardiaceae; genus Rhodococcus; species Rhodococcus sp. IEGM 1372. Next base: position 24,676 of record NZ_JASHKS010000028.1, read on the forward strand.
CGTCTTCGAGATCGATGACGATGGACCGAACCCCCTCGCCGGTGCGTTTGTTCACCGTCGCGGTCAGGTCGGGACGCGTCGCCGGGATGTACAGCGTCGCTCCGAGAGCCGTTGCCACGAGGTCGTTTCCGTCGCTCGTCTCGATGTCCTCCGGCTGCAGGAAGAACACTCGTTCACGGGTGTCTGCGTCGAGATGGCGAAAGTGTTGCACCACTGTCCTTCGTGTGAATGTGATCAGTGCGAGGTTCGCATGCGGTCGATCACGCCTGCGATGAAGTCCGAAATGGTATCCAGATCCTGCAGATATGACCAGTAGTCGGGGTGGGTACCCGACAGGGCTGTGCTCGCCCTGTCGATCCGGGCGAGCTGAGCATCCAACACCGAGCCCCATTCGGCAACCAGACCACGGTTGACCGCGAGTTGTTGGGCGTCACGAAGTTTGAACCGCACTTTGTTCTCGGTCTGTTTCGGATCGGCTTTGACCGCGCGCAGTAGACGAACTCGGTCGGTGACCGCGTCGACCAGTTGTTCGGCATCGCTCAGGTGTTGGCGTGCCTGGGTCACCAGATCCAACGAGTGTTCGGGATTGCCCGCGTCGAGTGCAGAACGCGCTGCGCTCAGATCCTCGTCGGCCTGCTCGATGTGGCGCGCACTGGACCGTTCGTTGCGAGAGAGGTCCGCCGAGCTCTTGGCGTTGAACTCCCGCAGCAAGCTCGAGAAGGCCGGGGCAATGCCCTCGGATCTCGTTCGCACGGCTTCGATTCGGGTGCGCACCGAGGCCAGTGCCGTTCGGGCCTCCTGAAGGCGGCCCGGGGCCGAGTTCACTGCAGCACGCAGTGCGGCCGCCCGCTCGCGGACAAGGGCGGCGTGCTCTCGGGCGCGCAGGGGGTCGCGCTGATCGGCCTGCAATTGCGTTGTCGCCGAATCGAGTTCGCGCCACGCCTGCCGGAGTGAGGGGTAGCCGGCAAACTGTTCGTCGACGGTCGATCGGGCTGCGTCGGCCTCGGCCAGTGCGTCCTGGACCAACCGCGGGGTCGCGGCGAACTGAGCGGAGGACTGCTCGAGGGTGTCTCGATGTGCGTCGTAGAACCGATCCACAGCCGAGCTGGCGTCGTGCAGAAGCGCGGTCGCTCGGTCGAATGCCGATCTGGCGGCAGGAGTGGTGATTCCGTCGAACTGATCGACGGCGGCGAGGTAGGCGGCTCCGGCGTCGAAACATTGCTTCTCGGTGTCTGCCCACCGGCTCGCGAGTCGATCCTGAGGACGCAGTGCGGTGGAGGCCTCGACGCCCGCCGAGGCGATGGACTGACGTTTGTCCATGTCGAGGAACGCGGCGACAGCGTTGTCCTGGGAACGACGCGCGGCGGCGTCGGATTCGGTACCCCGGCGGAACACCCCAGGCCAGCGACTTGTCACCTGCTCGATAGTACTGACGGGAACCCTGGCGATGTCGTACTCGTTGGCGGAGTACGTCCAAGAACCGGACATTCCCACTACGGTTGAACCCGTAACGGGAAACCAATTGCGAAAGGACCTCTCCATGGGCGTCAGCCTCAGCAAGGGTGGCAATGTCTCGCTCACCAAGGCAGCTCCGAACCTGACCGCGGTCGTGGTCGGTCTCGGATGGGACATCCGCACGACGACCGGCACCGACTTCGATCTCGACGCCAGCGCCATCGCTCTGAACTCGACGAAGAAGGCCTTGAGCGACGGGCACTTCGTGTTCTTCAACAACCTGAAGTCTCCGGACGGCTCCATCGAGCACACCGGCGACAACACCACGGGTGAGGGCGACGGAGACGACGAGCAGATCAAGGTCGATCTCGCCGCAGTACCGCCGGAGATCGAGACCATCACCTTCCCCGTGTCGATCTACGATGCGGACGCACGCTCGCAGTCGTTCGGTCAGGTGCGCAACGCGTTCATTCGCGTCATCAACCAGGCCGACAACTCCGAGCTCGCTCGCTACGACCTCAGCGAGGATGCCTCCACCGAGACCGCCATGGTCTTCGGTGAGCTGTACCGCAACGGCGCGGAGTGGAAGTTCCGCGCAGTCGGTCAGGGCTACGCATCCGGACTCGCAGGAATCGCCCGCGATTTCGGGGTAAACGTGTAGTAAAGGCCCTCTCAAGATTGGGAGTACCCCCGCCTCGTCATTCATGATGGGCGGGGGTTTTTCCGTATTTAGTCTCGAGAAGGGCCACGCCTGTGGTTGTGAAGATCTTCGGATGGTCGATCGCGGTCACCATCGTGTCCGTGATCGTGGCTTTCCTGTACGGCGGGATCGAGGCGATGATCCTCGTGCTCATCCTCGGCGTGCTCGAGGTGTCGCTGTCCTTCGACAACGCCGTCATCAATGCCACTGTGCTGCGACGCATGAGCGAGTTCTGGCAGAAGATCTTCCTCACCATCGGCATCATCATCGCGGTGTTCGGCATGCGGTTGCTGTTCCCGCTGGTCATCGTCTGGGCCGCGTCCGGTCTGGGCCCGGTGGCGGCACTCGATCTGGCACTGAACCCGCCCGCCGACGGTGCCGCGACCTTCCCGGACGGGTCGCCGAGTTACGAAACTCTGCTCACCGACGCGCATCCGCAGATCGCCGCGTTCGGTGGCATGTTCCTGCTGATGTTGTTCCTCGGCTTCATTTTCGAGGACCGCGAGATCACCTGGTTGAGCTGGCTCGAGAAGCCCCTCGCCCGGATCGGCCGCCTCGATCAGCTCTCCGTGGTCGTCGCGGGCCTGCTGTTGGTACTCAGTGCCGAGTTCCTCGCCGAGGACGACAAGATCTCCACCGTCATGGTCTCGGGTGTGCTGGGCATGATCACCTACATCTCGGTCAACGGACTCGGTGAGCTCTTCCACGTCGAGGAAGAGGGCGAAGAGTCCTCGGGCGGACCGAGCGAACTGGCGAAGGCGACGGGTAAGGCCGGATTCTTCCTGTTCCTCTACCTCGAGGTGCTCGACGCGTCCTTCTCGTTCGACGGTGTCATCGGTGCCTTCGCCATCACCGCCGATCCCATCATCATTGCGCTCGGCCTCGGCTTCATCGGCGCGATGTTCGTCCGCTCGATCACGGTGTTCCTGGTCCGCAAGGGAACGTTGTCCGACTACGTGTACCTCGAGCACGGTGCGCACTGGGCGATCGGTGCGTTGTCCATCATCCTGCTGGTCTCGATCGGTGTGCACATCAACGAGCTGATCACCGGCTTCGTAGGAATCCTGTTCATCGGAGCCGCCCTGCTGAGCAGCATCCGACGCAACAAGCGTCTGGAGAACGAAGGCGTGGAGACCACAGTCAGCGTCTGACCGGCGGTCTCGCAGCTCCGAGTCTCACAGCTCCGAGATATCGACCAGCCCGTCCTGCAGGGCCCGTGCGACGAGGGCGGCTTTGGTCGGTGCCGGACGCCCGACCGAGGTGTACTTGGCCCGGATTCGGGTGAGATGGGTGTTGACGGTGCCGAGCGAGAGAAAGAGTGTCTTCGCCACTTCGGTCTTCGAGTCGTGTCGAATCCAGCAGAGCAGCACCTCGATCTCGCGGCCGGTCAGATCCGGTCGCGGCGGGAACGGGCTCGGGGCGGCCGGGACGGGGTGCATCTGCATCGCAGGCGGAACCAAGCTGATGGGCCCACGTGAACGGTGCGTCGTCGGGACTCCCGCGTCGTCCGCGGAGGGCAAGGGTTCGAGCAGTGCAGACATCAATTCTCCCGGACGCCGTAGTGGGTTGAGACCAACTAAACCAATGGGAATGATTCTCACAGGTAATTCGCAGGTTTTCTGCCCTGACTATTAGGGGCATTGAACCGTCAACCGTCCGATGAGCGTGTCACGAAGCTACGACAGACTGCCGGCCGTCGGCATCGAGTTCGATCCGCACGTCGGCGCTCGAGTCGCTGACCAGGATGGATACGATCCTCGCGCGGCCGGGCGGCAGTATCCGAGCGGTCACCACCCCGCTCGTCGAACCGCTGAGTGCGTCGGAAACCGCGGTGCTCACCCGCGTCGACACTGTGGGATGAACCACAGCAAGCCCGCGGGTCAATCCTGCGGAGGTAGTTCGGGCATCGGCAGCCAGCCGTCCTCGACCGCTCGCTTGTACAGATCGGTTTTCGTCGGTGCCGGACGCCCGGCCTCGGCGTATTTGTTGCGGATCCGCACCAGGTAGTCGTTGACGGTCTGCTCGGACAATCCGGCGAGGCGGGCAACGCGTCCGGCCTTCTCGCCCGACGCGTAGAGGGCGAGTACCTCGCGCTGACGCGGACTGAGTCCGACGTCGGGAAGCTGCGGATCGCCGTCGATCGCGGCAGCCCAGTCCGTCGTGACGACCTGCCCGCCGCTCGCTGCGCGTCGGATCGCGGAGACGATCGCCGCCGCCGGGGCGGACTTTCGGACCACGCCGAGCACACCTGCACGGGCTGCCGAACGAACGAGAAAGGCGTTCTCGGCACCGGTGTAGACGAGGACGCGCGCGCCGGCGGCGTGCAACTGTTCCACGTTCGAGCGGGGTGACGAACCGTCACCCAGACGAAGATCGAGTACCACCAGATCGAGTGTCGGCTGTTGGGCGAGCAGCTCCGCGACCGTGGCGGCGGTGGACACCAAGTCCAGGTCGGGTTCGTCTGCGAGCATGGCCTTGAGCCCGAGCGCTACCGATTCGTGGTCCTCGACGAGGCCGACGCGTCGTACATCGGTGGTTCGTCTCTCGGTGTTCTCCTGCGATTGCGACACCTGTGTCATGTCCCCGCCCCGCCCTACGTGCTACTGCCCCGGTGATGTTGTCAGCGATATCGTTGCTGGTCGGGGCGATGATACAGACGCCTGGTCGGTTTCGCCCGGGAACGGAACCCGCATCCGAGCTCGGAGGAACAGCACGAAGAACACCAGCAGCAGCAGCGCTCGTCCCCACACTCCGACGAGAACGAAGAACTCCTCGTCGGTGGCATCTGCCCCCGAGGCCAACGCGGCGAAGTACTTGAAGACGCCGATTCCCATCGACAGATCGACGAGCAGATACGCGGCGACGAGCCCCCACGGGACCCGAAGCAGCACCAGGAAGGGCAGCAGCCACAGCGTGTACTGGGGCGAGTGCACCTTGTGCAGCAGCATGAAACCGCACAGCATCGATCCGCTGACCGCGACCCACGGGTACGTCCCGACGACCTTCGCGCGACGCCATCCGAGCCACAGCGCGAGAGCGAACGCGGCGAACACCAGCAGCGGCGACGCCACGTCGACCACGTTCTGGAAGGAGGCCTCGGCCTCGGCGTAGGCATCGGGATTCATCTGGTCGTTGATGTAGAAATGGCGCAATCCCCAGTACCAGATGGAGTTGGTCGTCAGGTCTGCCTGCCGCAGCGACTGGAACGTGAACGACGCCCGCCATCCTTCGTAACCGAGCACCGCGAACGGCAGATTCACTGCGACGACCGTGCCGATGGCAGCGCCGGCCACCATCAGGCCGCCGCGGATGTCCCAGCGAGCTCGGACGGTGTCGGCGGACTCACGTCCATCGATGCCGCCGGTGACCACGTACGCGATCAGGGGCAACACGAATGCTCCCGGATAGAGCTTGAGGCAGAAGCCCACGGCCAGCAGCACCGAGGCGAGAATCGCCTTGCGTCGCAGCGGCATCGGCAGCGTCATGACGAATATCGCGCCGACGGCGGTGGCCACGACGGGAAGCTCCCAGTTGTGGAAGGCGTACATCACCAGAGGCGGGCCGATCGACCAGAGCAAGGCGGGCCAGCCTGCCATCCGGCCGAGCATCCAGGCGGTGAGCAGACCGAACGGCGCGAGAATCAACGCCGAGGTCAACAGGAACTGTGCATCGGTGTGGGCCGGAATGGCTCCGAGCCACATCAGCAATCCACTGAGGACCGGGTACTCCACCGTTCCGCCCGTGAGGATTCCGTCGCTGGTGATGGCCCCGTGAATGTACGGAAAGATGTGATTGTCGATGTCTCGGCCGAGCCACAGGAATTGGATGTCGGAGTAGCAGACCGAGGAATCCTTGATGGCGTCGAACATCGTGCTGCGACCGGAGGCGTCGAACGGCGCGACCGCGCATCGGGCCTTGTTCAGATAACCCAGAATCAATCCCACCGCAGCCATCGCTACGACCACGACGACCGTCATCGGATTGGCGCGGACCCCGGATCGCATGGTGCAAGACTATGACGCGCGAACGCCGGACCGTGCGCCCGACGCGAATTAGCAGGTCAGGGCCCGCCTCGTGTATCTTCGAGGGGTTGCTGACGCAACGACCCTCCTGCCACGGACAGTCCGTGGCCGTTTTCACTAGTCCACAGGAGGTGATGAGGTCTTATGCGTCATTACGAATTGATGGTCATTCTCGACCCCAATCTGGACGAGCGCACTGTCGCTCCGTCGCTCGATACGTTCCTCAACGTCGTTCGCAAGGATGGCGGCACCGTCGACAAGGTCGATGTGTGGGGCAAGCGTCGTCTGGCCTACGAAATCCTCAAGCATGCCGAGGGCATCTACGCCGTTGTGAACCTCAACGCCGAGCCTGCCACGGTCAGCGAGCTGGATCGTCAGCTCGGACTCAACGAGTCCGTTCTGCGCACGAAGGTCCTGCGACAGGGCAAGTAATTGTCGCTGCCCGCCTCTAGGCTGGCATCTACAACGCTTACTACTGAAAGAGAAACCATGGCAGGCGAGACCGTCATCACCGTCATCGGAAACTTGACGGCTGATCCAGAACTTCGATTCACCCCCGCCGGTGCGGCGGTTGCCAACTTCACGGTTGCATCCACCCCGCGCACATTCGATCGTCAGACGAACGAGTGGAAAGACGGCGACGCGCTCTTCATGCGCTGCAACATCTGGCGCGAGGCAGCGGAGAACGTTGCCGAGAGCTTGACCCGAGGCTCGCGAGTGATCGTGAGCGGACGGCTGCGGCAGCGCTCGTACGAGACGCGTGAAGGTGAGAAGCGGACAGTCGTCGAGCTCGAAGTCGACGAGATCGGACCTTCACTTCGCTACGCCACCGCAAAGGTCAACAAGGCCAATCGCGGTGGAGGTGGCGGCGGAGGCGGCTTCAACTCCGGCTCCGGCTCCGGTTCCTCCGGCGGATCGGGCGGCGGCCGCTCGAACTCCTCGTCCAACTCCGGTTCCGGCGGAGACGATCCCTGGGGCAGTGCCCCTGCGGCGTCGGGCTCCTTCGGCGGACGTGGCGGAGACGAAGAGCCACCGTTCTAGATCCTTCGATCGAGAACAACCAGATGTAACGGAGAAAGACCCATGCCCAAACCGCCATTGCGCGACAAGGTGCTCAAGAAGAAAGCGTGTTCCTTCTGCAAGGAAAAGAACACGTCGATCGATTACAAGGACACGACGTTGCTGCGTAAGTACGTCAGCGATCGCGGAAAGATCCGTGCTCGCCGTGTCACCGGCAACTGCGTCCAGCATCAGCGTGACGTGGCCGTTGCCGTGAAGAACTCGCGTGAGGTAGCACTGCTGCCTTACGCCGCGACGGCTCGATAGAAAGGGCGATTGGTATGAAACTGATCCTCACCGCTGATGTGGACAACCTCGGTGCGCCTGGCGACACCGTAGAGGTCAAGGACGGCTACGGCCGTAACTTCCTGCTGCCCCGCGGATTGGCCATCCAGGCCACCCGTGGAGCTCAGAAGCAGGTCGACGGCATTCGCCGCGCTCAGGAAGCTCGTGCCGTCCGCGGCCTCGAGCACGCCAACGAGCTCAAGCAGGCCATCGAAGGCCTCGAGGCCGTCACGCTGTCCGTGAAGACCGCGGGCGACTCGGGCAAGCTGTTCGGCTCGGTCACCGCGTCGGACGTCGCTTCTGCTCTGAAGGCTGCCGGTGGCCCGGTCGTCGACAAGCGCAGCATCGATCTGCCGAAGGCTCACGTCAAGAGCACGGGCAAGCACGACATCGTCGTGAACCTGCACCCCGACGTGACCGCGAAGTTCAAGCTGGAGGTCGTCGGAAGCTGATTTCAGCTTTCGGCCCGTTTCGGTCGAACAAAGCCCCACGAACCCTGGGTTCGTGGGGCTTTTTCGTGTCTTCTCACAAAGATCAACTGTCGCAATGGGTTCCGATTTGTGAAGCATCTCTCTTCAAAGGTTCGTGAGCAAAGCTTTGCGTAGTCTTTAGGCGGGGCGACATCGAACATCATCACCAACTGGATCCACCCGACCTGACGCCTAGACGCCCGGAGGAACGCTGCCGTGACCACGACCGTGGAACCCGATTCCGACCCCAGTCCCGAGACCCGACCCGAGCCGCAGTCTCGCGTCGGGTCGATCCTGAAATACGACGTACCGGCCTCGTTGGTCGTCTTCCTTGTGGCAGTACCACTTTCGATCGGTATCGCCGTCGCCTCCGGTGCCCCGATCATGGCCGGCCTCATTGCCGCCGTGGTCGGCGGAATTCTCGCCGGCATCCTCGGCGGATCACCGTTGCAGGTCAGTGGGCCCGCTGCGGGACTGACCGTGGTGGTTGCCGAGCTCGTCAACCAATTCGGTTGGGGCGTAACGTGTGCCATCACGGTGCTGGCCGGTGCGGTGCAGATCCTGCTGGGAATGAGCCGGATTGCTCGCAGTGCACTGGCCATCTCGCCCGTGGTGGTGCACGCTATGCTCGCCGGAATCGGTATAACCATTGCGCTGCAACAGATTCACGTACTTCTCGGCGGTGAATCCGAAAGCTCCGCAGTTCAGAACGTCCTCGCCATTCCCACATCGGTCTCCAACGGCCAATGGCCGTCGATCATCGTCGGCGGAATCGTGGTCGTGCTCATGTTCGGCTGGCCGCGATTGGCTGGAGTGTCGGGCGTGATGGCGAAGATCACGAAGGTGCCGGCTGCGCTGGTCGCGGTGGTCACCGCTACTGCGGTCTCGATCTTCTTCTCCCTGGATGTCGAGCGAATCGAGTTGCCCGGCAACCTGATCGAATCGCTGAGCTTTCCGATCATGCCCGACGGGCAGTGGAGCGCTTTCGCGACCGGCGTCATCACCATCGCGTTGATCGCCAGCGTCGAGAGTCTGCTCTCCGCGGTGGCCGTCGACAAGATGCACAGCGGTGAGCGCACCAACTTCGACCGGGAACTGATGGCCCAGGGCGCGGGCAACATGGCCTCCGGTACCATCGGCGGTCTGCCGATCACCGGCGTGATCGTGCGTAGTGCCACCAACGTCAAGGTCGGTGCCAAGTCCCGTGCGTCGGCGATTCTGCACGGCGTGTGGATTCTGATCTTCTCGGTGCTGTTCATCTCGATCGTCGAATTGGTTCCGTTCGCCGCACTCGCCGGATTGCTGGTGATGATCGGTGTGCAGCTGATCAAGTTGGCAGACATAAAGATCGCCAACAAGACCGGAGACATCGCGGTCTATGCAGTGACGGTTGTCGGCGTGGTGGCACTCAACTTGCTCGAGGGCGTGCTGATCGGTTTGGCACTGTCGATCGTTCTCGTGCTGCGCCGTGTGGTGTGGGCAAAGGTTCGCGCAGAGGAGACGGTCGACGGCACCTGGCGCGTCACCACCGAGGGGTCGTTGAGTTTCCTTGCGCTCCCTCGATTGACACACGTACTGTCCACCGTCCCCGCAGGCACCGTCGTCACCGTGCATCTGGGAGTGGATTTCCTCGATCATGCGGTGCACGACGCTCTGAACGAGTGGATCCGGCAGCACGAACTCGGCGGCGGCACGGTGAGAGTCGAGGAAGTGGGCACGGCGTCGATGGCAGCTGCTGCCGAGGGACCGCCCAAGCGCGGATCTGCGACGGTACGCAGCTCGTTGGCACCGTGGCGGGCATGGCAGCTGAAAAGCGATGTGACACAAAATGAGTCACCCGTCGCGCTGCGGGCGGTCCTGAGTGGCGTAGCCGAGTATCACCGCACCCACGCCCCCAATATTCGACCGCACCTCGAGGGTTTGACCGAGTCTCAGGATCCCGACACGCTGTTTCTGTGCTGCGTGGATTCGCGCGTGATGCCGAACACGATCACCAGCAGCGGACCTGGCGATCTGTTCACCGTCCGAAACATGGGCAACCTCGTGCCTGCCCAGGGGCAGGACTGCTCGGTGGAGGCAGCGCTGGCCTTCGGTGTCGATCAACTGGGTACCTCGTCGGTGGTGGTGTGCGGACACTCGGGCTGCGGTGCCATGAAGGCGGTGCTGAGTGGACCGGAGAACGCCGCGGACGAGTCGGTGACGGCATGGCTGGGTCATGCAATGACGAGCCTGGATGCGTACCGCAGCGGGCACGTGGTGGGCCGTCAGGCGGCAGAGCTCGGCTTCGGGGAGGCGGACCAACTCGCGATGGTCAACGTGGCGGTGCAGTTGCAGACGCTCACCCGTCACCGGGTCGTCGGCCGAGCCAATGCCGAGGGGCGGCTGCGCATCACCGGACTGTTCTTCGACATTCCCACGGCACGAGTGCTTCAGATCGGTACCAAGGAGGTCACCGTGCTGGACCCGGCGATGTGCCCGCAGGAGATCGGTAGCTGAGCTTTCGTCAACAGTGTCGAGGGGCCCGATTCCGAGCGTGGAATCGGGCCCTTCGCGCGCAAACGGGACACTGGTCTGTTTCTGTGAGTCATCCCAGCCACTGTGACCTGGTTCACCCCCGGGTTCACCTGGTATTTACTCAACACGCCCGAGCTGTCAATTCGGCCGACACGCCGATCCAGAATCGATGCACAGGAAGAAAACTTTATGTACATGCCCTGACCTGCCGAAAAGACCGAAACTCGGAAAGTTATACCCAGGTTATCCCCAGACGGTCAACACGGTTGTTCAAGACCATCCACATTTCGTGCACAGGTTCATCCACAGGCCGTGTTGTGACTCCTGCCGATAGCGCTTAACGTCCGTGCAGCGTCTCTCTCGATGCCGTGCAGCGGCGACGAGACAGTGCGAATCCGGTGCCGAAAAAGCTTGTCGGTGCCCGGGGGTAGAACTTGCTACACAGCACCGCCGGGTGATACCCGACGATGCCGACGACAATGGGGAGAGGACGGCCGGTTCGCGTGGCAGTTGTGGACGATCGAGGACAGTCCGACTACTCCGGCCCCTCGTCCAGCGAGGGGCCCGGCGAGGATTTCGGTCGCCAGCCCCCACAGGACATGGCCGCGGAACAGTCCGTTCTGGGCGGCATGCTGCTGAGCAAGGACGCCATCGCAGACGTGCTAGAGGTGCTTCGTCCCGGCGATTTCTACCGGCCGGCCCACCAGAACGTGTACGACGCGATCCTCGACCTCTACAGCCGCGGTGAGCCCGCCGACCCGGTGACCGTCTCGGCCGAGCTGGATCGTCGCGGGGAACTCAAGCGCATCGGCGGCCCGCCGTACTTGATCACCCTCACCCAGACCACGCCGACGGCAGCCAACGCCGGGTACTACGCCGAGATCGTCGCGGAGAAGTCGATTCTGCGCCGCCTCGTACAGGCCGGCACCCGCATCGTGCAGTTCGGTTACGCCGGAGCAGACGGGCAGGACGTCGCCGAGGTCGTCGACCGCGCGCAGGCCGAGGTGTACGAGGTCACCGAGCGGCGCACCTCAGAGGACTTCCTCCCCCTCGAGGAACTCCTGCAGCCCACGATGGACGAAATCGACTCCATCGCCAGCCGCGGCGGCATATCCCTGGGCGTACCAACAGGATTCGCCGAACTCGACGAAATCACCAACGGCTTGCACCCGGGTCAGATGATCATCGTGGCGGCGAGGCCTGGCGTGGGCAAGGCGCTCGCCCTCGACACGCCGCTTCCGACGCCCGACGGCTGGACCACGATGGGCGAGGTGGCGGTGGGTGACCACCTGATCGACGCCCACGGCATGCCGACCAGAGTCGTGGCGGCCACGGACATCATGCTCGATCGACCGTGCTACGAAGTCGAATTCTCCGACGGCACAGTCATCGTCGCCGACGCGGAGCATCAGTGGTTGACCGAGACCAGGGCGTCACGCAAGTCGGCGCAGGCCGCGGCGGTCAACTACAACCGGACCCGTAATCAGAAGACGTTCGCTGCCGTGCGCACCACCGAGGAAATCGCGAACACTGTGCGCTGCGCGACGAAGGATGCGCGCATCAATCACTCGGTCACCAATACCGAGGCCGTTCAGTTGCCCGAGCGTGAGCTTCTGGTGCCGCCGTACACCCTCGGCGCATGGCTGGGAGACGGAACGTCTGCCTGCGCGCAGATCACCAGCGCCGACCCCGAAATCATCGCCCGAATAGAAGGCGAAGGTCTGCACGTGGTGGCGTCGGAGAAAGCCGCACTCCGATACTCGATCAAACTTCCTACCGAGGTCGTAGAGGCAAAGGACTGTGTCGTCTGCGGCAAGCAGTTCGTGCCGTTTCCGCTCAATGTCCGTACCTGCGGCCAATCATGCGGCGGCAAAGCGCGTTTCATGTCCGCTCCGGTCGCTGCACCGACATGCATCGACTGCGGCAAGGTGACGACCGGTTTGCATCGCTGCCAGGCATGCCGCAACTCGATCGGGACCGTGCAGGCGCGTTTACGGACGATCGGCGTACTGGGCGACAAGCATGTACCCATCGGCTACCTCCGTGGTTCCGAGGCTCAGCGACGTGCGTTGTTGGCGGGTCTGCTCGACACCGACGGCACTGTCACCGGGGGTGGCTCGGTTCAGTTCTCGGTGACCAGTGAGCGGCTCGTTCTCGGGGTGCGTGAACTGATCGTCAGTTTGGGCTATCGCGTGCAGATGTCGACCAAGAGGGTCCGAGGTCGCAGCGAAGCGTCGTCGACGGCGTTCACTCTGACGTTCGCGACGGACGATGTGGTGTTCGGTCTGCACCGGAAGCAGATGCTGCACAAGGAACGTCGCGCTGCCGGATCTACCGTGAGGTCGGGATCCCGATTCATCGTCGACGTTCGCCGAGTCGACTCGGTTCCGGTTCGCTGTGTCGAGGTCGACAACGCAGAGCATCTGTATCTCGCCAGCGACTCGATGATTCCGACTCACAACTCGACGCTGTCAATGGATTTCATGCGTTCGTGCTCCATCAAGCACGGCATGCCCAGTGTCATCTTCTCTCTGGAGATGAGTCGCACCGAGATCGTCATGCGACTGTTGTCCGCCGAGGCGAAGATCAAGCTCGGCGACATGCGTTCGGGAAAGATGACCGACGACGACTGGACCAAGCTGGCCCGCCGAATGAGCGAGATCAGCGAAGCGCCGTTGTTCGTCGACGATTCTCCGAACCTGACGATGATGGAAATCCGAGCCAAGGCGCGTCGCCTCAAACAGCGCAACGGTCTGAAACTCATTGTGGTGGACTACCTTCAGCTGATGTCGTCCGGCAAGAAGGTCGAATCCCGTCAGCAGGAGGTCTCGGACTTCTCGCGTCAGCTCAAGCTGTTGGCGAAGGAACTCGAATGCCCGGTGGTCGCGGTCTGCCAGCTGAACCGTGGCCCTGAGCAGCGAACCGACAAGAAGCCGATGGTGTCCGACCTCCGTGAGTCCGGCTCACTCGAGCAGGACGCCGACATGGTGATTCTGCTGCACCGCCCCGACGCGATCGAGCGCGACGACCCCCGCGGCGGTGAGGCCGACTTGATTCTCGGCAAGCACCGTAACGGTCCGACCGCGACGATCACCGTGGCACACCAGCTTCACCTGTCCAGATTCGTGGACATGGCGCGGGGCTAGGGGTCATCAGCGCGGGATCGCGTATTCTCGCTGTGAATCAACCGAGCACCTGACGCCGCATTCGACGAAAGTGATCCATGCCAGAGGACCAGAACGTAGACGTTCCACCGAATCACCTCTCGATCGATCCGCGGAGCCCCTTCTACAACGAAGAAGTTCTTCAGCGGGACGTGGGTATTCGCTTCAACGGCGTCGAGAAGACCAGTGTCCGCGAATACAACGTGACCGAGGGTTGGGTGCGAGTCGAAGTCCCCACCGCCAAGGATCGCTTCGGAAATCCCATGCTCGTCAAGCTCAAGGGCACGGTCGAACCGTACTTCCGCGGCGCGAAGTAGCGGACTTCGTCGAGTACCTCGATCGCGTTCGGGCGCTACTGATCAGATTCGGTATCGGATCAGTCGTGAGCTGTTGCCCACCACCGCGACCGAGGATGCGTTGTGCAAAATCGCGGCGAGCACCGGAGACAGTGCTCCACCGGCGCTGACCACGAGGCCCAGTGCATTCACAGCGATCGACATTCCGTAGTTCTGCCGGATGACGGACACCGAATGTCGGCCGAGATCGCGGACGTCGAGCAACCGTGTCAGGTCGTCGCTGGCCAGAGCTACATCGGCCGTCTCGACGGCAACATCGGTGCCCGCCAGGCCCATTGCGATTCCGATATCCGCGACGGCGAGGGCGGGAGCGTCGTTGGTGCCGTCTCCGACCATCGCGACGACGTAGCCCTCTTCTTGTAGCTTGCGGACGGCTTCGAGTTTGTCGTCGGGCATCACCTCGGCTCGCCACTCGGCAATGCCCAGTTCGGCGGCTACGGCCGCAGCGGTCTCGGGGTGATCTCCGGTGAGCATGACGATGCGTTCCACACCGTCGGCGCGAAGGGCGTTCAGTACTTCCAGAGCATTCGACCGGACCTCGTCGCGCAGGCTGATCAACCCGACCAACACCCCATCGACTGCGAGCAGCAATGGGGTCTCGGCCTGACGCTGAAGTCGCGAAACCCAGTCGGCTGCATACTCGGATACGTCGACGTTCTCGCTGCGCAGCAGCGAAGGACTGCCCAGCAGCAAGGTCCGGCCGTCTGCGACGGTGCGCATGCCGAGACCGACGAGCACCTCGCATTCCTCGTGCGGAGGAATGACGATGTGGCGTTCCTCGGTGCTGCGAATCACGGCCTCGGCCAACGGATGTCGAGAATGAATTTCGGAACTGGCCGCGTACGCCAGTACCTGCTCCGGCTCCCAGTCGTCCTGAAACGACACGACATTGGTGACGACGGGACGCCCGACGGTGAGGGTTCCGGTCTTGTCGAACACGAAGGCATCGACTCTGCCTGCTTGTTCCAGATGCGATCCGCCCTTGATGAGAATGCCTCGGCGAGCACCGTTTCCGATAGCGGCACTGATGGCCGTCGGAGTCGACAACCCCACCGCGCACGGGCATGCGACGAGCAGCATGGTCATCGCTCGTCGGACATCGCGGGTGACCACGAGCGTGAGAGCCGACAGGATGAACGACGCGGGTACGAACCGACGTGAGAAATTCTCTCCCACAGTCTGAATCGGGGCGCGGTCTTCCTGCGCTTCCTCGACACGGGAAATGATGCGGCCGATCGTCGTATCGCGGCCCACCGCAGACGCGCGGATGACGATGCGGCCACGAACCACGACGGATCCAGCATGGATACGGTCGCCTGCAACGATCGATACCGGCAGTGTCTCACCGGTGATCGCCGACTGGTCGACCACCGCGTCCCCGTCGACGACGGTCCCGTCCACCGGAACGCCGACGTGATCGTGCACGACGACCTCGTCGCCGATCTCCAGCCGATCGACGTCCACGGAGATCTCGGAACCGTCGGGTAGCCGGATCCATGCGGTGTCCTGCGTGCCGGTCAGGAGATCGGAGATTGCCCGACGAGTGCGCTTGAGGGTCAGCTCCTGCAGGTATTCGCCGATGTTGAGCAGCCACAGCACGGTCAGGGCCACGACATTCTCGCGGAGTACGAGACTTGCCACAGTGGCAGCGCTGACGAGCGCGTCGGTGCCGGCGGACCGGTTTCCGGCCAGCGAGCGCAGCGCTCCCTTCAGGAACGGATAGCCGGTGAAGATGGTGGCTCCGGTGGCCACGACACGGCTGGTGGGGCCGAGGATGGGTGGCCGCCGGAAGGCGTAGCGACGGAAGCCGAGCAGGACCAGCGCGGCCCCGCCGATGGTCATGCGCAGGACGTCGCCGTTGTTGACGTCCGCAGACCGTGGGCTACGGACTGGTACGAGTCCCCAGTCGGTGGTGCGACCTGCGTTCACTGCGTTGAAGAGTTCGGCCCTGTCGATTCTCGACCGTGAGTACCAGACGACGACCGATGCTGTGCGGGGGTAGGCGTGGACTGCTCGCACGCCGCGGATCTTGTCGACGTGGTCTTCGACGGCGACCGCGCGACCCGGACTGGACCGCAGCCAGTCGACGCGGAGCCGCATGCGGCCGGCTGCGTCGGACAGGATTTCGATGCCATCCGCGCGGTCGGGAGCCGCATCGAGCGAGTGTTCGACGAGCGTCGTCATAGTCGGCGTGCTGTCGCGCTCAGTGCGAGTGGCCGTGGCCGACTTCGGTGGCCGAGGGTGGCGGTACCTCTTCGCCGATTCGGTCGCGTGCCTCCGCAACGACATCGGATACAGCCAAACGCGCTGATTCGGCGTGGATTTCGGCTTTTCGGGCGGCGCGGAGACCGAGTTCGGTTGCCGATACCGCAGCCTTGCGGACGGGAGCCTTGTCGTACAGCTTCTTTGCACCGTTGTAGGCGGCGACGCCGACTGCGCCTGTTACGACCGTCGATACTGCCTTCGCGACGATGATCGGAAACGCCATGTTGTAGCTCCTCGAATTCGAACCTGACCCACTTATTGGGAATCGTATTCGTTTTGTTCGGCTGTGGCGACTTCCGGGGTCGCGGGAAGCGTCATCGGATCGGCATCGTGGTGCGGAACGCTCTGGTCACGTAGGGAAGGTCGATCGTCGTCGAGCAGTTCAGGCCCAGTTCGTCGAACAGTGCGGCGAGATCCCGGTCGATGCGGTTGCGCTCATCGGCGGTGGCAGTGATGTAGAAGCTGCGCGACCGAACCAGGTCGGTCAGCTGGGACCGAGTCACCGTCCGCGACCACGTCCATCGCTCCTCGTCGAGCTGATGGAACGGTTCTGCGATCGGCGGCGGACCGTCGTCGAACATGGTCAGGGCTCCACCGCGCGAGACCACCGAGTTCAGTCGCCGAACCCACGGCTGCGATTCGTCGCGAAGGTTCCAGATCAGTCCCAGGGTGCCGCCCGTGTGAAGAACCCGGCCGATCTCGCGTGACGCGGCCACTGGCTCGACCCAGTGCCAGGCCTGTCCGAGCAGAACGGCATCAACGCGTCCGTCGTCCAACGGGAGGGACTCGGCGGTGCCGACGTGGGCGGAAACGCCGGGCACTGCGTTGCGCAGGGCGTCGAGCATGGCGGGATCAGGGTCGACGGCGACGGCATCGCACCCTGCAGCGACGATGATGCGGGTGAGCTTGCCGGTTCCGGCACCGACGTCGGCGACAAGCGGCCGCCCGCCGGCCTCGTGTACGGGGCTCAGCAACCATTCGACTGCGGCCGACGGGTATTCGGGACGAGCAGATTCATACACGTCGGCGACGGTCCCGAACGACGTCGAGCTGTTATCTCGGCTAACCATATAGTCAGGTTACATCGCTCCCGTCAGTTCAGTTCGAGTTCGTAGTAGAGAGCCTTCGGTCCCTCGCCGCGGCCTTCGTGGCAGTCGAACCCACGCTTTTCGTATACGTGTCGCGCGGCCTCGTCATCCTCGGAGGTATTGAGGTCCATGTAGGTGGCACCCCTGCCGCGCGCGTGCTGGATGACGTCGTCGAGAAAGGTTGTGCCGTAGCCCTTTCCGCGAAGACCGGGCTGGATGTAGAACTCGGCGAGGTAGGTCTCGAGGTCTGCGCTCAGAGTGCCGATCCGAAAGCGCAGTACGGCGACACCGATGGCGGGAGTCCCGAATGTCAGCACGCTGGTGTCGCCGGACTTCACCAGACTGTCGAGATGTGCTGCGAGCCAATCAGGCTCGGGCACGGGATAGTCGTACTCGCGATTGAAGTCGATCAACAGCTTTGCAGCCTCGAACAGGCCGTCGGAGTCTTTTACGTCACGTGTACCGCGGAATGTCGCCATAGCCTTCTCTTGCGTCAGCGGTCCGGTTGAAGGAGATTCTTCGCATCGAGCAGTCCGAGACCGGGATGCATCTCTCGTAGCGCTTTGATGGCGTGGACAGTTCTGCCGGATTCTGCGACCACCGCGTCGACATCCTCGGTGGGTACAGCCTCGGGCCCGATCTTTTCGGGCGTGCTCCGGTCGTCTGGCCGCAGGAGGAACAGAGCGGCTACAGCGAGCACTACTAGCTTCGACCAGTTCCAGACCGAAGGATCGGACACGATGTCGCTGATTGTCGAGAATGCGAGGAAGGCCAGCAACGCGGCAAGCCCGTAACGCTTCCAGGGGCGTTCTTCGGCCTTCATGACTTTCATGGTGTCACCGACGCTCGGTCGAGACAATGCGTCAGCGTCGCAATTCGGTATCGAGTCGAAGCATGAGAACGCTGAACCTCGTTCCCCCGACGGCCGGAGACGGATACCGGCGCAAGACCGATCGTAATGCCGTATCGGCCTGAGAATCGATCCATTCGATCTGCTCC
Organism: Rhodococcus sp. IEGM 1372; assembly: GCF_030056835.1. Taxonomy (NCBI): domain Bacteria; kingdom Bacillati; phylum Actinomycetota; class Actinomycetes; order Mycobacteriales; family Nocardiaceae; genus Rhodococcus; species Rhodococcus sp. IEGM 1372. Next base: position 43,053 of record NZ_JASHKS010000028.1, read on the forward strand.
GCAGCAGCTTTGGGATGAGCGAGCACCAGATGCGCGGCAGAACCGAGAATGTGTTTGACCTGATGTGGGCTGTGCAGCGGATGTAGAAAGGCAGCACCGGCCGCGTGCATTGCGGACAGTGCAGCGTCTGTGGCCGCAGATGCCGGCTCCTCGCGGGCAGCTTTGTGTGCTGCCCAGGCGAGTTGGCGGAGTGCCGCCGTGCGTTGGCCGGTTTCGGCAAAAGTCTGGGCACCGTCGATCGCCGCGCGTGGACGCGCGTCGTCAGGTTGGGCCATCTCGTAGATCGGCAATGCCCGTCGTGCGCAGGTAGTTGCGAACGCCGCCACGCGCCGAATGTCGTCGAGGCTCAGCTCTACTTCTGCAGTCCCTGCCACCTCAGGCATCTCGAGTTCGTCTGCGGCTGAGCACGAATCCGAACTTGCCGAGAACGATCCCGGTCATTGCACCGAGTGTTGCGCTTGCAATGGGGACCAGGTAGAGCCACAGCGTCGACAGGCCTCGAGTTCGTCGGTTGAACGAATCGTTCATCGAGTCCACGAATTCGTCGCTCATGGTGACACCTCGCAGAGGCTCATAGCCACCCGAATACACGACCCCACTCGTGTTGGTAGTCATCTCACCGATCGCGTACCAACCCAACGGCACCAATCCGACAATGAATCCGAACAAAAGCAGAACGATCACGAGATTGCGCACTGTCTCAGGCTATGTCCTTGTCAACCGTCGTACACCTCCGTGGTGATGCAAAAGGGGTGTCCGGCAGGGTCGAGGAGAACGCGCCAACGGGGGTCAGGCTGGTCCGCCGCCTCGGTCGCTCCGCATTCGACTGCGTAGGAAACAGATCCCGCGAGGTCCCCTCCCGCGTCCAGGTCGAAGTGCACGATCGAAGTCGACGGCCACACGGGCGGAATGTAGTTAGCTACTTTCTGCGCAACGATGTTCAGGCCTGCCTGCGTCCGTATGCCCGAGCTCGACGGGTTCTCCCACAACAGCTCTCCACCGAGTAGGGCGAGGTAGAAGCGAGCGAGCTCCGCCGGCTCTGCACAGTCGATGGACGTCCCCGCTACAGCGAGGTGTTTTCGCGGCATGTCTGGAGACTACGGGCGATGGTGCGCTCAGTGTCCACAACTCCGCTCGAGAATCTGGAAAGCGCCTCTGAGCACAAATGTTGGACACCGACCGCACCACCCACGGAGCTCTTGACCTCGAGTGCACTCGAGGTTGCAGGGTGGGGTCATGCAAAGGACCTACGACGAGTTGTCGCAACTCATGACACTGATGACGTGCGACGAAAAGCACAGCACCAGTGCCACTTCGACGCTGGATGTGCTGTGGGTGCTGTACTCCGACATATTGCGGCTCGATCCTACGAATCCCGATGACCCGAATCGTGATCGGTTCTATCTGTCCAAGGGGCATGGCCCGATGGCGTACTACGCCGTGCTAGCGGCACGTGGATTCTTGACGCCCACCGAGCTCGCGTCGTTCGGCAGCTACCACTCTCGCTTGGGTAGTCACCCGGATCGCACGCTCATTCCCGGGGTCGATATCGGATCGGGATCGCTCGGTCATGGTTTGGCGCTGGCCGCCGGAACTGCTGTTGCGCTGCGTATTCAGAAGAGAATCGCCCGAGTCTTCGTACTGATCGGCGATGCGGAACTCGACGAGGGCAGCAATATGGAGGCCATCCAATTCGCTGCGCGGTCCGAGTTGGGCAATTTGACCGCCGTGGTGATCGACAACGATTCTGCCGGTCTGGGTTGGCCCGAAGGTATCGCCTCGCGGTTCGCCGTCGAGGGGTGGCTCACCTCTGACGTCGACGGTCGAGACCACAGTGCTCTTCGCCAGGCGTTTCGCGCCGATCACCCAGACCGTCCGCACGTGGTGGTCGCTCACGTCGAAAAGAAGGAGAGCTGATGAGTGCATCGCTGAATCAACGCGAGTACTTCTACAGTCTGGTGCCCCGATTGTTGGCGCAGAACGAGCGAACAGCGTTGGTGCTGGCGGAGATCGGAGTCGGATATCTCGAACCACACCTCACCCCCGATATTCGATCGCGGGTGATCAACGTCGGGATTCGAGAGCAGGCGATGATCGGTGTCGCCGGTGGTCTGGCCCTGGCCGGAATGCGGCCGATCGTGCATACCTTCCCGCCGTTTCTGATCGAGCGACCCTTCGAGCAGGTGAAGCTCGATCTGGGGCACCAGGGCGTCGGTGCCATCCTGGTGAGCTCCGGGGGGTCCTACGGATGGCCGCAGGGCGGCGAGACACATTTCGGTCAGCGAGATGTCGCACTCCTCGACACGCTGGGCGAGTGGACCGTCCACATCCCCGGTCACATAGACGAGGTCGAGTGGATGCTGCACAGCGCGGCGGCCACCGACGATCGCGTGTACATCAGGCTCGACGGGGTGTGCAACGATCGCCCGTACGGACGGTCCGACGGGATGTTCACCGTTCTGCAGCAGGGCAATTCGGGAACCGTCATCTCCGTCGGACCGATGACGGACCGAGTTCTGGCCGCGGCGTCGGGGCGCGACCTGACGGTGCTGCATGCGTCGACGATCAGGCCCTTCGACAGTGCCACTCTACGAGAGACGCTGACGGCGCCGGACATCATGATCGTCGAGCCGTATCTCGCGGGAACGTCTGTGCTGCAGGTCGATCGAGCCTTGGCCGATGTGCGTCATCGGGTGTTGGGAATCGGGGTGGAGCCCGGAGAGCGTCGCAAGTACGGCACAGTGGCCGAACACGATCGGGCCAACGGCCTGGACGTCGAAGGGCTGTCCCGATCGATGGACGACTTCTTCGCGTGATCAGCCCTGACGTCGTTCGTATCTGTTCTTGGCAACGTTGTAGGCGGAGTCCAGTAGTTCCCGAACGTGTGTCTCGGTCTGCGCCGACGGGTTGACCACCGAAAGCCAGCCGGCGGTGCCGTACTGAGGGTGGGCGGCGATGACATCGTCGCTGTCGGCCTGGGGTGCGTGGGCCGCCTCGCGGGGCGGCATTCCCAGAATCCTCTCGAAATCCTGCTTTCCTGCAACGATATTGACGCGGAACGCTTCGGCGCGGTCCAGCCGGGACAACTCGTCGCCCGGATAGTTCTTGGTCACGATGGTTGCGAACGGCTGCGTCGTCGGGATCGTCCCGTCGGGTGAGTAGTAGAAGAACGCATCACCCCAAGCAAGTTCGGGAGTTCCATCACCCTCTCGCGGGCGCTGCGTCACGGTGCCCTCGAAGCTTGCGACCACGTTCACGATGTCATCGAGTGTCATTCACCGATCGTCACATGTTCGACAGCTTGTGCCCAGAGTTCAGCCGACTTTGTCCGTACCCCGCTCGAGTGCAGAGTCAGGCCCTCGCGGTGGAGACAGCGCGACCGATGATCTGTTCGATTCCGTGGATGTCGTCGGAATTTCTTGGTGCATAGAGGAAGACGTAGGTCTCGGGTAGTCGGAGGATCGGGCGTCCGGCCAAGGGGTGCAGTTCGCCCCACCCGGCGGAGATGACGGTCTGGGCGTCGTCCGGCTGCATCACCACGTGCATCGAGCCTTCGCTCTCGTGTACGTGCAGAACTTCGCCCTTCGTTCGCGATATCCACGGCGCGGCAGCATTGATGTCCGAGACGTACAGCGCGTCGCCTCGTCGCTCGAATCGACTGCGCTCCATGTGAAACGGCGATTCCGGTCCGGCGTGTTCGGCGACGGCGGCAGTCAGACGCTCGATCGAAGCAGGGGTACCTCGATCGGTGAGTTGGCGATGAGGAATGGGGTGCGGCGCGATCGCCGGCCGAGTCCCGGGGCGCTGTTCGAGATGCCAGTGCAGGCCAGGACTCGATGTGCCGGCGACCGTCAGTGGATCGCGTCGAGCAAGTGGCCTCAGGGCAGTGGTGATCAGCCAGCCGCCCACGTTCGCGGGAAGGCCGCCCGGCCCCAGTTCCATCCACGCGGCGTAGTCGCTCTTGACGTTGTGCACAGCCCCCCCAGGTCACGTCGCTCAGCGACAACGTAGCCCGGAGGGGCCTGTCGTGGGTAGCTCTACCTCAGGCCGGGCAGCTCACGGTGTAGGTCCAGACGGTGCCGACCGGTCCGGTGACGCGCACCAGAACATTGGTTGCTGCGCCGGGCGGAACTGCCACCACCACCGAGCCGACGCCGGTGCTGCCGCCGACATAGCCGGTGTTGTGGATCAGTGCGCCCTGGTAGAACACCTCGATCTGATCGGGAACGTCGACGGTGTCGTAGCTGAGAACGAACGACGTCGGTCCGGTTCGACCCAACTCGTGCAGGGTCTCCGTCAGGCCCTCTTCGCCCGACAGTGTCGAGGCGTTGCACTGCTGGGTCGCGATACCTCCGTTCGCCGAACCCGTGTCGATCCCGAGGATGTCGCCGGCGATGGCACTTCCGCTGCCGAGAATGCGTACACCGTTGTCGATGATGTTCCCGCCGTCGAGAATCGCGCTGCCACTGTCGACGATGGCGCTGCCGCTGTCGACGATCGGGCCGAGTTCGGGCTGGGCCAGGGCCGACGAGGGCGCGGCCAATGTGAACGCTGCGGCGGTCAGGGCCACCGCCACCGAACGGCGCGCCAGGTTCTTACGAATTCCACTCTTGCTCGACACAATTCCTCCACCGAAAGTATTGGACGGGCTGTCCGTCTCAGCGATGGTGACACAACGGAACCGCGTCGGATATCCCTTGTTCGGATGATCGTTCGGAGCCAAATTGTCTGTGCCCCAAAGGCTTGTGTCGTTCGGTCGACTGAACAACGGGGCCGACCCGGACCGCGTCGTACATCTCGAGATGTACGACGAAATACCCACGCAGACCGATGTGGCGCGGCCTGCCGGTTCGTAACGTTGTCCAGGTCAACGAAACAGCTATATCGGAGGAACCGTCATGCACGCCGTAACACTTCTGTCTCAGCAACCGTCCACCACCGAGCAGGTGCTGGGGTGGGGGTTGGGAACCGTCGTTCTGGTGGCAGTGCTCGGCGCGGTCGTACTGTTCGTTGCTGCGCTGGTCAGCATCATCGGATCGCCGAACTACACCGTCGCCGGTCGCGCAGTGTGGATCTTCGTCGTTCTGGCGTTCCCGTTCCTCGGTCCCCTGGTCTGGTTCGTGTGGGGTCGGAAGTCGACGTTCGCCGTCGATGCCTCCAACGGTCTCAGATGATCGAACCGATCGTGCGCGCCGCGTCGGCGAACTCCCCGGGGTTGGGGCCCGCATAGTTGAGTCGAAGGTACTTTCCGGTTGGTTCGGCGGGGAAGTAGTCGTCGCCGGCCCCGACGATGACGCCCGCCGATTTGCATTCTCGCACAATGCGTTCCAGATCTGCGTCGTCGCTCAGTCGCATCCAGAGATTGAGTCCACCTCGGGGCACCGCGTCGAGATGTCCACGCGGTGCGAACTCGATGAGGCTGTTCGCCAACAAGTCTCGACGCGAAGCCAGCTGAGTACGCAACCGCCGCAGGTGGGTTCGCCAGGCAGGCTGCGTGACCACATCGAGCGCCACGGCTTGCAGAATCCCGCTGACATACATCGATTCGGCTCCCGTATCGGCGAGGATGCGTTCGTGTGCGGGCCCGCGAGCAATCAGGCCTGCCAGGCGAACCGAGGGTGACACCGTCTTGGTGAGTGAGCGAAGGTAGACGACATGCCCGGCGTCGTCCCGTGCGGCCAGCGGACTCGGCTCCGCGGTGATGCCGAAATCGTGGGCCGAGTCGTCCTCGATCAGAAACGCGCCGTGGCGTCGAACAGTGGCGAGGACCTGCTCGGACAATGTGGGCGACCACTGTGCACCGGTGGGGCTGGCGAACGTGGGTTGGGCATAGAACGCCCGAGCGCCGGTGTGCGCGAATGCCCGAGCGAGCGCGTCGGGGTCCGGACCGTCGACGCCGCTGGGTATCGGTACGACGCGGACACCTGCCTGCGTGGCAGCAAGGATCGCGCCCCAGTACGTCGGGGACTCCATGAGCAACGGCCGACCGGCTCCGACGAGCGCCCGAAATGCCGTGCTGAGTCCGGTCTGGCTGCCGGGGATGATGACGACGTCACTGGCCGACGGTGGCGTGATGCCCAACGGTGTCGACGCCCCCAACTCGGCGGCGAACCATGCCCGCAGTTCCGGCAGGCCCGCGGTGGGTGGTCGGTCGATCACCGCGTCGGTGCGGGAGGCGCGAGTGAATGCCGCGTGAACAAGCCTTTCCGGCAACAACTCTCGGGCCGGGTAGCCAGAATGCAGAGCGATCACGTCGCTCGAGGTCGACTGCAGAGCCGCTGGCAGTTGCAGTCGATTGTCCGGCGCTCCCAGAGCCGCAGTCTGCCACCCGTAATCGTTGGGGCGCGCTGTGCGCACCGTCTTGACGAATGTGCCGACGCCAGGCCGGCTTTCGATGACGCCCTGCGCGATGAGCGTGCGGAGAGCCTTCTGAACCGTGACCGGGCTTGCCGAATGTTCGGCGACCAGGGCGCGGGTGGACGGCAGCCGGGCTTCCGGTGGCGCAGTCGCAATCCATATTCTCAGTGCAGACACGATCCGGGAACTGCTATCGTCGGACATGACACAGCATAGTAGCGCTACTCGGTCTGGGGCGGGTCTGCTATCCCGCGCCGGACTGCTCTGGGGCCTGGCAGGCGTCACGGCGTTCTCGTTCACGGTGCCGCTGACCCGCGTCGCCGTCACCGGGGGCCTGTCCCCGCTTTTCGTCGGAACTGGACGCGCTGTAGTCGCCGCCGCATTGGCTGCGGTAGCGCTCGCCGCTACTGGGCAACGGCTCCCTCAGGGGCGGCAGTGGATGCGGCTCGCGGTGATCGCGGCCGGTGTCGTCATCGGCTTCCCGGTGCTCACCTCGTACGCCCTCACCACTGCATCGGCCGGGCACAGCGCCGTTGTCATCGCATTGTTGCCGGCCGCCACCGCCGTCGTCGCTGTTGTCCGCGAACGGCAACCCGTGCGGCCGATGTTCTGGTTGGTCGCAGGCGTGGGCGCTGCCGTCGCAGTCGGATTCGCTGCTCTGCAAGGCGGGCAGTCGACGGGTGTGCAGTGGTCGGATCTGCTGCTGCTCGGAGCAGTGGTGGCCGCGGCGGTGGGATACGCCGAGGGCGGCCTGTTGTCGCGAGAACTAGGCGCGTGGCAGACGGTGTCGTGGGCGCTGGTCGTGTCCGTACCGGTCACCGGCGCATCGGCCGCGTTCGCGTGGTGGCAGCAACCCTCGACAGCCGGTGCGCCCGAGTGGACAGCCTTCGGGTATCTGGCGGTGGTGAGTATGTACCTGGGGTTCTTCGCTTGGTACCGGGGATTGGCGATCGGTCCGATGTCCAGCGTCAGCCAGGTCCAGTTGATCCAACCTGTGCTCACCATCTGCTGGGCCGCGATCATCCTGCGCGAGGGCTTGACCTGGCCGGTGCTCGTGGGTGGAGCGGCGGTCATCGTGTGTGCAACAGTGGCGGTCCGGACCCGGATGTCGCCGACCGTTCGGCAGGAGGAGTTTTCGAAATGACGAAATCGATCGATCAAGCGCGCAAGCTCGAGAACGTGCGGTACGACATTCGTGGACGCATTCTGGACAAGACCGAAGAACTCGAGGAGCAGGGGCACGCGATCCTGCGGCTCAACGTCGGCAATCCTGCCCCGTTCGGTTTCGAGGCACCGGACGAGATCATGATGGCGATGATCCGCAACCTCCCTACCGCACAGGGTTATTCGGACTCCCGGGGCCTGTTCTCTGCCCGCACCGCGGTGGTCCAGTACTACCAGACCAAAGGCCTGACCGATCTCGACGTGGGCGACGTCTACCTCGGCAACGGGGTATCGGAATTGATCACCATGACGATGCAGGCCTTGTGCAACCCTGAAGACGAAATCCTGATCCCGTCGCCCGACTATCCGCTGTGGACGGGCTCGGTGGCTCTCGCCGGGGGCGTACCCGTCCACTATCTGGCCGACGAAAGCCAGGACTGGGCCCCGGACTTCGAGGACCTCGAAGCCAAGATCACCCCCCGCACCCGTGCGATCGTGGTGATCAATCCCAACAACCCCACGGGAGCGGTGTATCCGCGTGAGGCACTGGAGCGATTCGTCGACCTGGCGCGGAAGCACGATCTCATTCTGCTGGCCGACGAGATCTACGAGAAGATCGTCTACGACGGTGCGGAGATGATCAATCTCGCCACTCTGACGGGCAAAGATGTTCTGTGCCTGACCTATTCGGGTCTGTCGAAAGCTTACCGAGTGTGTGGATTTCGTGCCGGGTGGCTGGCGATCACGGGCCCGCGTCGGCGCGCGGCGAGTTTCATCGAGGGCATTACCCTGCTGTCCAATATGCGCATGTGTGCGAATGTCCCGGCGCAGCACGCGATACAGACCGCGCTCGGCGGTCGGCAGTCGATCGAGGATCTCCTACTTCCGGCGGGCAGGCTGACCGCGCAGCGCGATCTGGCGCATCGCATGCTCAACTCCATCGACGGAATCAGCTGCGTGCAGGCAGCGGGTGCGCTGTACATGTTCCCCAAACTCGACACCGAACGCTTCGGCATCGTCGACGACGAGAAATTCGTCCTCGACTTGCTCGAGTCCGAGAAGATTTTGGTCAGCCACGGCCGCGCATTCAATTGGGATGTGCCCGATCACTTCCGACTGGTGACCCTGCCCAACGTGGACGATCTCGCAACGGCGCTCGAGCGGCTGGGCAACTTCATGAGCTCGTACCGGCAGTGAAGATCGGCCCTCACACTCGGGTGAGTTGGACGGTGAGAAAACCGTCACCGATTTGCACCACCGGTGTAGTCGGTCGAAACCTGCCAGGTGATGAGGTGGTTCTACCGAGGAAAGGACCACTGCCATGCCCGATCTCTTCAGTCCGTTCACGCTCAAGGGCGTCACGCTTCGAAACCGCATCGCCATGTCGCCGATGACGATGTACCGCGCCGTCGACGGGAAGATGAACGACTTCCACCTCATGTATCTCGGTGCGCGTGCGGCAGGCGGCTTCGGGATGGTGTTCCCGGAGCAGGTTGCGATCACGCCTGACGGACGCACCACTCCCGGATGCGCCGGGATCTACGACGACGATCAGATCGAGGGTCACGCTCGCGTGACGGCGATGATCAAGCAGATGGGATCGGTTCCGGCGATTCAGCTGGGCCACACCGGACGCAAGGGCAGTGAAGTGCCACCGTGGCAGGGCGGACACCAGCTTCCGGCAGACCATCCCGACGGATGGGAGTGTGTTGCGCCGTCGGCGATTCCCTACGGCGGCGACCACTCGTTCCCCGTCCACGAACTCAGCGTGCCCGAGATCAAGGCGATCCATCAGAGCTACGCCGACGCAGCTGTTCGTGCTGCGGAAGCCGGGTACGAGTGGCTCGAAATGCACTACGCCCATGGTTATCTCGGTGCCAGCTTCTTCTCCCCGCTGGCGAACCAGCGCACCGACCAGTACGGCGGAAGCCTGGAGAACCGGGCACGGTTCCACCTCGAGGCACTCGACGCGGTGCGTGAGGTGTGGCCCGAGAAGTACCCGCTCACCATGCGGTTGGGCTCGGACGACCATCACCCCGACGGGGTTCAGTTCGACGAATCCATGATCGCCATCGGATGGATGAAGGAACACGGCCTGGATATGGCCGATGTCAGCCTCGGCTTCAACACGGACGACATGGTGGACCCGCCGTTCGGCGACATGGGGTTCATGGTCGAGCGCGCCGCGCGGGTCAAGCGTGAGCTGGATATTCCGGTGACGTGCAGCTGGAACCTCGGTGTTCCGGAAAATGCGGACGCCGTGATCCGCGACGGCAAGATCGACGTGGTGTTGCTCGGTCGTCCGGCGCTGGCCAACCCGCACTGGCCGGTGTGGGCTGCACGCGAGCTCGGCCACGGTGACCCGTTCTCGCTGGTGCCCGAGGACTGGAGCTGGTGGTTGAAGAATTTCCGAGGACACGACCCGAGCATCGGATTGCCGCCTGCGAAGGTCGTCGAGGTCGAGGAGGAGCGCAAGATCGCGTAGCCACCGACAAGGAGGGGCCGGACGGCGATCACAGACCACCTGCGGACGGTAGGGTTCCAAGGGCTCGCATCATGAGGAGCCCAGTGGTGTTCTCGTATCGACGCGGAGGTTTGTGATGGCCGGCGGACTCGTAGCCCTGCTCGACGACGTGGCAGCGCTGGCGCGTCTGGCAGCTGCGTCCATCGACGATGTCGGTGCGGCGACAGGCAAGGCGACGGCCAAGGCCGCCGGCGTCGTGATCGACGACGCAGCAGTGACGCCGCAGTACGTTCGCGGTCTCGCAGCCGAACGTGAACTGCCCATCATCAAGCGCATCGCCGTGGGCTCACTGCGCAACAAGCTGCTCATCATTCTGCCGATCGCCTTGTTGCTCAGTCAGTTCCTACCGTGGCTGTTGACGCCGATTCTGATGATCGGCGGCTGCTACCTCAGCTATGAGGCCGCGCACAAGATCTGGGGCGCGCTGTTCGGCCACGGCGACCATCACGCCGCCGCCGAGGACGAGCCGCGCGACGAGGACACCGTTGTCTCCGGCGCAGTGCGCACCGATCTGATTCTGTCCGCCGAGATCATGGTCATCGCGCTGGACACCATTGCTGCAGAGGACTTTTGGAGCCGCCTGATCATCCTGGCGGTTGTCGCCGTGGTCATCACGATCGTCGTGTACGGAGTCGTCGCGCTGATCGTGAAGATGGACGACATCGGTCTCAAACTGGCCGACGGCTCCACCGGATTCGTGGAGAAGTTCGGCCGAGGCCTGGTCAAGGGCATGCCGAAGGTCATGTCGGTGCTCTCGGTCGTCGGCACCGCGGCGATGCTGTGGGTCGGCGGACACATCCTGCTCGTCGGTATCGACGAGCTCGGATTCCATCCGATCTACGAACTCGTGCACCACGGCGAGGATGCCGTACGAGGCGTGGCCGGCATCGGCGGAGTGCTGGCGTGGATCGTCAACACCCTCGCGTCCGCGATCATCGGCGCGATCGTGGGCGGCATCATCGTCGCTGCGCAGCTGGGGATCTCGAAGGTACTCGCCAAGCGGGCTGCCGCGAAGTAGTGGCCGCTTTCCTTACCGATGAATGAGCTCGAGCACCCGTTGCTCGGATACGCAGACATCGGCGAGCGATGCCGTCAACTGGTCCCATGCGCGTTGAACGCGAAGTTCGTCGCGGCGCAGGCGTTTCTGGGCAGCAGCCAGTCTGCGGCGCTCGGCTCGAAGCACATGCAACTCGCGATCGTGCCGGGCGATGAACAGGTACGTGTGCGGATCGAACGGATACATGCCAACTCCTATGGTGTCGTGGGGAATCCGTGCATCAGAACCATGACGTGTTCGCGCTCCCCCGAGGTCGCGGCTTCCCCATGTCGACGCCACCTGTCCACGACGGCACGTAATTCCACGTCCATCTCGGCGGTTTCGCTCGCGGTCAGTCGCAGGACGTTGTCGGTGCTGAAGGCAGCCGATACCCACTCCGGACCCCACGATTCGGATGTTCGATCGAAGTTGCGCAGACGCGACCACTGGTGTGCCAACCAGGAGTCCTTGGATGCTTTCGCAACCTGTAGCGATTCGGGTGAGTCCGCAAAGTCGTTCTCGGACCAGCTGAACCCGTTCTCGTTGGCCTCCGACCACCAGCGCTGACGTTTGTCCGATCCGTTCTCGACCTCCTTCACGAACCCGTGCTCGGCGAGTTTCCGCAGGTGATAGCTCACCGAGGCGGGTGACTCGTCCACCAGATCGCCGAGCTGGGTCGCTGTCATCGACTTGTTGGCGCGCAACGCATAGAGCAGTCGCAGCCGGATGGGATGCGTCAGCGCCTTCAGCTCGGACATGTCCGTCAGCTTCCGTGGCGTCCGATCCTGAGGTGGTGGGGTCATACGACAACCATAACCCGAAAGAAATATTTCGCAATAGTTCTTTCGGAACTTACTGCTGTATAGGTAGGTGTTGTCTGCGGAACTACGCCGACGGCGACAGCATCAACAGTGTCGCCCCGATGCCGACGATGATCGGAGCGGGCACTATCCACCACGACCATCGTCGATCCTGGCCGATGACGTGGAGAACCCGGATGGCCCAGATCAGGCCGATGATCAGCAGTGCCACGGTTGCAATCAGTGCGACGAGCAACCGGTCAGGTCCTGTCAGCTCGCCGTACGGGGACGGCCACCAACTTCTGGACAGACAGACCCAGGCGGCGACGACGCTTGTGGTGAATGTCAATAGGATCGGGCCTGGTGGTTTGGCGGGCTTTCGTGGTGCATTGGATGCCGCGATGGTCCGGTCGATCAAGGCTCTGAGAATGGTGAAGGTCCCTACTCTGCGGAGGCCGTGGCGGTTTCAGGGTCTCATGGCCGCCGCGCTTTCGGAACTAACTGCTGTGCACGGTCACGGCGTATCCGTCCGGGTCGGACAGGACTAAGGTCTTACCGAATGGGCCGTCGAAGGGTGCTGTCAGGATGGGCACGCCGGCGGCGACCAGTGACTCGTGCAGCGCCTCGGCGTCGTCGCAGGAGAGCCACAGGGCTACCCCCAGTCCCGCCTGTCCGCTGTCGAGATCGGTTCCGGGAGTTGGGTTTCGGACGGCGAACGGGATGGGTGAGGTTGTGAACACCACCGCTCCGGGGGGTGCCTGGGGAGCGCGGACCAGACCGAGCCGGCTCTTGTAGAAGTCTGCGCTGACGGCGAGGTCGCGTACTTGCAGAGAGAGGAAGCTCGGTCCGGAAACGGTAGCCGTGGTCATGTGGGGTCCTTTCGAGATGGTCGTCAAGTTCTTGACGGTTGGAATGTATGTCAAGATGTTGACATGAGTCAAGTGGACCTCGACACCTCGATCGGTTACGCCCTCAAGCGGGCAACCTCCGCCCTGCGTTCGGCGATGGACGACCGCCTCCGCGAACTCGACATCACGGTCTCGCAGTATTCGAGCCTCGAACTCCTCGCACACAAGCCGGGGCTGTCCAACGCAGAGCTCGCCCGCGCGGTGTTCGTCAGCCGGCAGGCAACCCATCAGCTGCTGGCCGGGCTGACGCGCGATGGCTTGGTGGAGATCGAAGGCACCGGTCGAGACCAACGCCTGCACGTGACGGCTCGGGGAATCGAACGCCTACGACAAGCGTCGGCCGCCGTCGCAGACGTGGAACGCACCATGATCGAATCGCTCTCCGCGCAGGAGCGGGAAGTGCTGCATCGCAATCTTGTTGCGTGCGCGGAGGCATTGGGCGGCCACCCGCACGCGTGACCTCACTCGATCGAGTCGAGGAACTCCAGCATCGCCGTGTTGAATTCGTTCGACCGGTCCATGTTCGCGGCGTGGCCGCATTTTTCCAGCACTACCGATCGACCGTGTGAGTTGCCTACGACGGACTCGGAAGCGTTTGCAGCAGGCCAGAACTGACTCTCACGCCCGGCGACCATCAGGTACGGCCGATCCGTTGCTTCGATGGTCGCGCGCCAATCCCGGGCAGCATGGTCGGCGAGCAGAGCCTTCATCGGCGGGGTATCGGGCGACGCCATCTTCGGAACCGCGCGTAGCGCGAGCACGAGCTTCAGGAGCGACGGCACGGACTTCCACTTGGACAGTCCGTGTCCGGTATCGGGTATTCCGTTGTCGAAGAACGTCGTTCGGTTGTCCTCGGTGAGACCGTAGAAGCCGTTCTTCCAGTCGGAGCTGTTCACCATCTTCGGCGTCTGATCCACCGATACGACGGCTCGTACGTGCTCGGTGCCGAATTGCGAGATGTACGACCAGATGGTGCTCGCCCCCATGGAGCCGCCGATCAAGACGGCCTCGTCGACGCCCACCTCGGACAGGAAGTTCGCCACGTCGCGTCCGTGTCGCTCCATGGACGCACCGTGGGTCGGTGCCTCCGAGGCACCGTGTCCTCGTCGATCGAGCGCCAGAACGCGATATCCTCCGTCCACCAACGCTTTCTGCTGCAGCGCCCAGGTCGTCGCGGGCGCGCAGAAACCGGCAATGAGCACCACGGCCGGGCCCGTGCCCTCGTCCAGATAGTTCAGGGTGACAGCATCATCGGTGGCGATGGTCGGCATAGTCGACACTCCCTCAGGCGAAGGTGGCGTGCATTTCCCAGATCATGATTTCGCTCGCGGTCGATGCTGTCACACGGTGTCCGCCGGTGGAGGTCAGTCGCACCGCGTCACCCTGGGCGAGATCGCCGATGTCCTCGAACATCGCCGAACCGTCGGCGACGAAGACGTGACCGAACGGCGCGTCGGGAACGGTGATGGACTGTCCGGGCGCGAGCCGCGCAACGTGCAGTGCCGCAAAGCGATTGCCGATGTGTATTCCACTTCTGCTCGGCATTCCCGATGCCACACAGACCAGCTCGCCGGATGCCAACTCGTCGCGCACGTCCAGTTCGTCGTACGAGGGCACCCGTCCGTCGGCATCCGGCGGGATCCACATCTGTACGACGCGTAGCTTGTCGCGGCTGGTCAGGCTCGACGCGTTGCGTTCGGTGTGGCGAATGCCGGTGCCCGCACTCATGCGTTGAATCAGACCGGGGCGGATCAGTCCGGAATTGCCCTCGGAATCGGTGTGCGCGAGCGTGCCCTCGAGTACCCACGTGAGGATCTCCATGTTCCGGTGCTCGTGCGAATCGAAGCCCTCACCGGGAAAGACGGTGTCCTCGTTGTGCACCATCAGCAGGCCGTGCGCGTTCGCAGCCAGGTCGTAGTTGCCGGTGGCGGGGAAGGACTGTTTGGAGTCGAGCCATTCGTTCCACCAGTGATGCCGCTGCTCGCTGGGAATGTGGGTGAGGGTCACGACGCGTGGTTCCGCATTGCCGAGAAAGTGCGGGTGAGGGCCGCGAGATCCTCTGGGTTCACCAGGTCGAACATGTTCTCCCGTACCGCTGCGGCGTGCCCTGGACTGGCCTCGGCGAGGGTGCTGAGGCCGGACTCGGTGAGCTCGGCGGACATGCCCCGCTTGTCGTCGTCGCATTTGACGCGTCGAACCCAACCGCACTCGACCAACCGGCTGATGGCCCTCGTCACGCCGCTTCGAGTGGTGGTGACGGCGTCGGCGAGTTCGCTCATGCGGCGTCGGCGATCGGGCGCTTCGGAGAGCACCACCAGCAACTCGAAGTCGGTGAACGAGATACCGGAGTCGCGCGTGAGCTGGTTGTCGAGATCGCGAAGCAGCAGCCGAGTCGCGTCGAGGTATGCGCGCCAGGCCGACTGTTCGTCCTGGCTGAGCCACCGTGGAGATTCCATGGGTCCATATTAGTTGACAACGCAACTACTCGGTGTACTGTCGTGGTAGTTGACGAAGCAACTACTTGACCCGAAGGGTAGAGCGATGACCGAGACAGATCAGCACACCATCGAGCGTGACCGCATCCGTGCCCAGCACATGAAGCCTGCAGGCGAGCGGCCCGCGTCGTCGGCCAGGGGACTGCATCACACCGCTTTGGTCAGCAGCGACGTCGAAGCCACGGTTCGCTTCTACCAGGATCTCCTTGAGTTCCCGCTCACCGAACTCATCGAGAACCGTGACTACCCAGGCTCCTCGCACTTCTTCTTCGATATCGGCAACAGCAACCTGCTGGCGTTCTTCGACTTTCCCGGACTCGACGTCGGACCGTATGCAGAGGTGCTCGGCGGCCTCCACCACGTGGCGATCAGCGTCGAGCCCACCAGGTGGGAACACCTGCGTACCAAGCTGATCGACGCCGGAGTGGAACTGATCGAGCACAGCGATGTCTCGCTGTACTTCCGCGACCCCGACGGTGCGCGTCTCGAACTGATCGCCGATCCACTCGGTGAGATGTACGGCTCGCACGTTCTCTGACCCCCCATACTTCGAGATTCGAGGCAATGACATGACCTCTGCAGCAACCACACTCGACGTCCGACGGGCCGACGACCGATTCAAGACCAAGATCGGCTGGCTCGACTCCAAGCACTCCTTCTCCTTCGGCAATCACTTCGATCGTGGCAACACCCACCACGGTGTCTTGATGGTCAACAACGACGACATCGTCACCCCCGGGCAGGGATTCGACACCCACCCACACCGTGACATGGAGATCGTGACCTGGGTACTGCAAGGATCGCTGGTGCACCAGGATTCGATGGGCCACTCCGGCGTCATCTATCCCGGCCTCGCGCAGCGCATGAGTGCAGGCACAGGAATTCTGCACTCGGAGAAGAACGACTCGTGGCGACTCGGTGAAACCGCCGGCTCGTACTCGGGCAAGCACGGCGATCCCGTTCGATTCGTCCAGATGTGGGTTGTGCCCGACGAACAGGGCATCACCCCGGGCTACGAGCAGCTCGAAATCGACAGCGAATTGCTCAGTGGCGGGCTGGTTCCGGTGGCGTCAGGGATGGCGCGCCACGCCGATCACGCGGCGATCCGAATCAAGAACAAGTACGCCGCGATGCACGCTGCACGTCTGCAGCCAGGACAAGCCCCGGTCGACGTTCCCGACGCGCCGTTCGTGCACATCTTCGTAGCCGAGGGTGGGCGGATTCGAGCGGTGGTCGCAACGGGCCTGATCATTAGGGATGTTTGCGATG